>JBBRGS010000022.1:0-31319 GCA_038240635.1 Armatimonadota bacterium | reverse complement strand
GCCGACTCTCGCCCTCTCGAAGCCTTCTGTCCTTGAGCGATCCCCCCCTACCTCACCCCGGCCTTCGGCCACCCCTCTCCCACAGGAGAGGGGCTGGGGAGATCGTGAGCTCGCGCCCCATCATTCCTCCCCGAACTCGCGCATCGTTCCCTTAACCCGCGCAGGCGGGTTTCGTGTGGGTGTTGCAGCGGTTTCAACCGCCCGTCTCCTGCGGACTCCCTCACGGCGAACAGGAGCGCTCCGGTAACCGAGGCGTCCGCGACGGCGGGGTTCCCTGACCATATGCAAAACTTTGAACCGCGCCCTATGAGATCGTGACGTTTGACAAGTGATGCAAATAAGTGTACTCTGTGCTTAGAAGCGTTCTCCCCTATTCGGTCGCCGAAGTTTGAACGATTCACTCCTTTTATCTTCACCCTCTGGTTACGATTCCCCGTTAATGCCTTGCGCCGGAGGGCGTGACTGTCGGCGCCCGGCTCCTCGAAAGCCCTGAGCGCGCCGCTTCCTCCCGAAACCCGCCTGCGCCAGGGGTTTGATGCGATGACGATCGGTCGCGTGCTGATTCCGGCGGAGCGGTTACAGGCCCGCGTGGCGGAGTTGGCGCGACAGATCGATGCGGAATCGGCGGGGCATGATCTCGTCCTGGTCGGCGTGCTGCGCGGCGCGTTCATCTTTCTGTCGGACCTGCTCCGGGCGCTGGCAACCCCGGCGTCGGTGGATTTTATCTCGGTGTCGAGCTACGGCGCCGGCACGCAAACAAGCGGTGAAGTCCGCATCGTTCACGATGTGAAGGCCCCGTTGGCCGGGCGCGACGTGATCGTTGTGGAAGATATTGTGGACAGCGGTCACACCCTCCACGCCCTTCTCCACCATCTTCAGGCGCACCGACCCCGCACGCTGCGGTCCTGCGCCCTGCTGAGCAAGCCCAGCCGCCGCGTCCTCCCGATGGAAGCGACGTGGACCGGCTTTGAAATCCCGGATGAGTTCGTTGTGGGCTACGGCCTCGATTACGCCGAGCGGCACCGGGGCCTGCCGTATGTTGCCACGCTGCGCCCTGAAGCGCCTCACGAAGCCTAACGCCTCACGAAGGCTGAGCCAACGACCGACTAAGCGTTACGGACCCCATGCGCCCTGTGGCGTCTCCAGGTGGCGTCTCCAGGCGTTGCTCCCCCTGGGCGCCGCGCGCAACGTCACTTTTGACCCTTATAGACCTTTCCTCCCGCTCCATTCCCGCGTGCCCCCCTCTCCCAGGGAGGGCGCGGGACCCCTCTCTCCCCGATCCGCCAAGGCCGTGATGGAATTGTGATATTGGCCTTCGCCCAGGTTGCCGGGGCAGCCGACAAGGAACCCCTCTCCATGAGAGCTCAAGAACTGACAGAAAAACCCCTGAAAACGTTACTCGACATGGCGCAGAACCTCGAAGTGCCGAACGCCAACCGGCTTCCCAAGTCGCTCCTCGTGAGCGCGATCATGGAATCGCACGGCGACGGCGGTCGCGGCATGGGCTACGTCAGCGGCGTCCTCGAACTGCTGCCCGAAGGCATGGGCTTCATCCGCCGCGATTACTACAGCCCCGGCGTGGACGACATCTATGTCGGGCCGTCGCAGATCAAGAAGTTCGGGCTGGTCCACGGCGACACCGTGCTGGGCCAGATTCGGCCGCCGAAGGAGAACGAGAAGTTCTTCAGCCTGCTCCGGGTCGAAAGCGTGAACGGCCTCACGCCGGAAGAGGCGCGGCGCCGCAAGGAATTCGACCAGATGACGCCGATCTTCGCCAACGAACGGCTCGTCCTGGAAACGAATCAGGCCAACATCTCCGCCCGGTTCATTGACCTGGTGGCGCCCATCGGCAAGGGGACGCGCGGCCTCATTATCGCCCCGTCCAAAGTCGGCAAGACGACCCTCCTGAAGACCATCGCCAACAGCATCGGCGAGAATTACCCGGAAGTCGAGATCATCGTCCTGCTGATTGATGAACGCCCCGAAGAAGTGACCGATATGCGCGAGAGTGTGCGGGGCCGCGTCATCAGTTCCACCTTCGATGAACTGCCCGATAACCATATGCGCGTGGCCGACATGGCGCTGGAACAGGGCAAGCGGCTCGTGGAGTGCGGCAAGGATGTCGTCATCCTGCTGGACAGCCTCACCCGCTACTCCCGCGCCAGCAACCTCACCTGCCCGCCCAGCGGACGCACCCTCTCCGGCGGCCTCGATCCGGTGGCCCTCTATCGCCCCCGGCGCTTCTTCGGCGCGGGCCGCAACTTCCGCGAAGGCGGCAGTCTCACTGTCCTCGCCACTATCCTCGTGGACACCGGCAGCCGCATGGATGAAGCCATCTACGAAGAGTTCAAGGGCACCGGCAACATGGACCTCGTGCTGGACCGCACATTGTTCGAGCGCCGCACCTTCCCCGCCATTGACATCAAGCGGTCGGGCACGAGACAGGAAGAATTATTGTATACTGAAGAGGAGTTCAAGCAGGTGTGGACCCTGCGCCGCGCCCTGGCGTCGCTTGACACGCAGGAGGCGACGGAGCTGCTGATCAACCGGCTGCGGAAAACCCAGTCGAACAAAGAGTTTCTCAAAATCGTGGACAAGAGCCTGCGCGCCACCGATTCCTCCGACGCCTAGTCCTCGGCTCGCTCCTCCCGCGCGGGCGGCGAGAGGGGCCGGAGGCGTGGCGCGATGGCGGCAGGCGGACCCCCGATTCCCCGGATGCAGGAGTGAAGCGCTCATGAATGACGAAGCGTTCCCCGGAAGCGGCTCGGAAGAGGAGCGCGAAGGGGAGTCTTCGCGGCGGGAGAGCGGCGCGCCCTTCGAGCCGGAGGGCAGCTCGCCGGAAGGATTCGTCCCCACAGATCTGTCGCGGCTGTTCGGCCTGACGCCTGGAGACGCGCCGGAAGCGGTGGGCTTCAACTTCACGGAACCGTATGCCATGCCGGAAGCGATCCCCGACGCCGATCCCGGCCCTGAACGCGAAAACCTCACTCCGAAGAAACTGTACGAGAAAGAGGTGAAGGTCGTCGCGGTGTACGAACAGCACACGCCCTTCAGCGGTACGCGGGCCTTTTTTGTGCAGCTGCGCGATAACGCGGGCCGCGAACTGAAGGTTTACGTCGGCCTGCCTGAAGCGACCTCCATCTCCATGGCCACCGAAGGCGTCAACTTCCGCCGCCCCCTCACTCACGATCTGACCCAGATCATCATCGAGCGGATGGGCTGGAAGATTGACCGCGTGACGATAGACGATCTCTACAACGAGACCTTCTACGCGAAACTCTCTCTCACGCGCCACAATGAACTGGTGGATATAGACTGCCGCCCCAGCGACGCCATCGCGCTGGCCCTGAGAGCGCGAGTCCCGGTTTATGTGGCCGAAGAGGTCCTGGCCGCCGCCGCCCGTGAAGACATCAACCCTGAGGAGGGGGACCCCCCCGCTTGAGACGCACTCTCGTTTGGACGATTGTCGCCGCGTTCACGCTGCTGTACCTCTTTGGCAGCTCACTTGTCACCCTCTTCGCGGACCTGCTCTGGTTCGGGGAAGTGGGGTACCGCCCCGTCCTGCTCACCCTGCTGCGGTCTCAGCTGCTGCTGGGGATCATGCTGGGCGCGCTCTTCTTCCTCATCGTCTACGCCAACCTCTGGATCGCCCGACGGTGGGCGCCGCCCGTGCCGCGCCTCTACACCGAATTCGATATGGGCGAGCGCATCGGCCAGTTCGCCCGGCGCACGCTGGACCTGCTGCTGCTCGGTGGCTCCATTGGGGCGGCCCTGCTGGCTGGAATGGAAGCCGCCAGTCACTGGCAACAGTTTCTCCTGTGGCGCAACGCCGTACCTTTCGGCGTGAAGGACCCGCTGTTCGCTCGCGACATCGGTTTTTACATCTTCCAGCTGCCATTCATCCTCTACCTGTATCGGTGGCTGATGTTCACGCTGGTGGTCTCGTTCCTCGCCACGGTGTGGGTGCATTGGTCGGATCGGGCGCTCCAGTTCGCCACGGGCAACCTGCCGATGCCCCGGTTCGCGCCGCACGTCAAGGTGCACCTGTCGGCGCTGTTGTCGCTCATCCTGTTCACGATGAGTTACGGCTACTGGCTGAAGCGGTTCACGCTGCTGCAATCCAACTTTGGCCTGGTCGCCCTGAACGGCGCGGGGTACACCGATGTGCACGCGCGGATGCTGGCGTTTACGCTGCTGATGGCGGGCTGTCTGATTGTGGCGATTCTGCTGCTGGTCAACCTGCGGCTGCGGGGCCTCACCATTCCGGCGTACGGGCTGGCGGGACTGTTCACGCTCTCCATCCTGTTTGGCGTGCTGTATCCCGCGTTCATGCAGAGTTACATCGTGTCGCCCAGTGACGTGAAACTGGAGCAGCCCTACATCGAGCACAACATCGAGTTCACCCGGCGCGCCTACGGAATCAACGACTTCGTGGAGACCGATTACCGCGCCGAGACTCCCCTCACCGCCCAGGGGATCGTGCCGCACCGGCAAACGCTCGACAGCGTGCGGCTGTGGGATTACAAGCTCCTCGCGCGAGTCTACCTTCAGCAGCAGGGCCTGCGCCCGTTCTACTCGTTCACCAACGGCGCCGACGACAATGTGGACGTGGATCGGTACTCCTTTCCCAACGGCTACCGACAGGTGATGATCGCCGCCCGTGAGATTGACAGCGACCAGCTGCCCCAGAAAACCTGGGTGGCCCAGCGACTTCAGTACACCCACGGCTACGGCGCCGTCGCATCCTCGGTGTCGGATGTGACGCCCGAAGGCTCGCCGGTCTACCTGCTGAAGGACATGCCGCCGTCCGCCGCGCCCGGCCTGGAGAAGACGTTCGCCCTGAAGCGGCCGCAAATCTACTTTGGCACGATGAACAACGGCTACGCCATCGCGCCGTCGGAGCAGGCCGAGTTCGATTACGCCTCCACCGGCGGCGACAAAACCAATCAGTACGACGGCAAAGGGGGCATCTCTCTCGCTTCGTACGGGCGTCGCCTCCTGTTCAGTATGCGATACGGCGAGCCGAACTTCATCCTCAGCAAGCTGCTCGGCCCGCAGGCCAAAGTCCTCATGCACCGGCAGATTCAGGAGCGCGTGGACACCCTCGCCCCGTTCCTCATCCAGGACCCCGATCCGTACCTCGTGGTGGCCAACGGTCGCATGATCTGGGTGATGGACTGCTACACGGCGACCGATCAGTACCCCTACAGCCAGCCGTTCCTCCTCAACAACGACCGAGGCCAGTGGATCAACTACCTCCGCAACTCCGTTAAGGTGACGGTGGACGCCTTCGACGGCTCGACCAACCTGTACGTCTTCGATCCGCAGGACCCGATCATCCGCACCTACGGGAAAATCTTCCCGAACCTGTTCAAGCCGAAAGAGGCGTTCCCGACCGCGCTGCTGCCGCACATCCGGTACCCGGAGCGGCTGTTTGATGTCCAAAGCCGGATGTTCACCACGTACCACATGCGGTCGCCGAGGGATTTTTACACGCAGGCCGACGCCTGGGACCTCGCCCGCGAAGGCGGGACGCAGGAAGGCGCCGACGCCAACGCCATGCAACCCTACTATGTGACGATGCGTCTGCCGAACAGTAACAAGGTGCGCTTCCTGCTCATCCGCCCCTTCACGCCCCTGAAGAAGTCGAACATGGCGGCATGGATGGCGGTCCACTGCGACCCTGAGGAGTATGGGAAAACGGTCATCTACGAGTTTCCGAAGGCGTCGCTGACGGAAGGCCCGGAGCAGATCGAAACCCGTATCCAGCAGGACCCCGACATCAGCAAGAGCGTGAGCCTTTGGAACACGCAGGGGTCCCGCATCAACTGGGGCAACCTGCTGGTGATCCCACTGGGGCAATCGTTGCTCTATGTACAGCCGCTCTACCTTGAAGCCGAGCGGGGCGCCGCGCGAATGCCTCAGCTCAAGCAGGTGATCGTGGCCACCGATCAGCCTCAGCGGGTGATCATGCGTCCCACGCTGGGCCAGGCCCTCAGCGACCTCCTCGGCTCCACCGTCGCCGTCGGCGCCACCGCCACCGGCATGACCGCCACCGGGAACAGAGGCGCCTCAACCGGCGGTCCCAAACCGACGGGAGCGACTTCGCTGTCCCCTGGCGCGGCCACCCTCATCCGTCGCGCGAACGAGCAGATGAATGCGGCGGAAGCGGCTCAGCGCGCTGGAGACTGGGCGAAGTACGGCGAGGCCCTGAGCGGCCTGCGACAGACGCTGCGGGACCTTCAGGGGCAGTCCGCCAGCCCATAACCCGGCTCTCCTCCGGCCCTGGCGCCGCCCCTGAAAGCCCCTGATCCTCATGCCTCTGTCCCGCCTCCATCCCCTGGTTGTCGCCTTACTGGTCTGGATCGCTCTGGCCACCGGGAGCGCCCGCGCTCAGATCGCCAACACAATCTCGATCACCTCCAGCCGCGACAGCCTCCGCGCCGACGGGTACAGCAGCGTTGTCCTCACCGCCGAGGTGCGCGACGGCAGCGGGCGACTCGTGCCGGATGGGACGGAAGTCCGCTTCACCACCACTCTCGGCACAGTGGACCCCCTTGCCACCACCGAATCGGGACGCGCCCGCGCCACCCTCACCAGCGCGGCGGCCCCCGGCATCGCCGATGTCTCCGCCACCTCCGGGCGCGCCTTCCGCAACCTTCGCCTCCTGTTCCTCAGCGAAGGCCAACGCGGCCCCGAACGCCCCAGCGTCATCCCCATCGAAGCGCAGTACATCGCCTACAGCGCCGATAAGCGCACCCTTGAGGCCACCGGGCGAGTTGTCCTCCACCTGGGCCGCATCACAGTCCTGTGCGACCGCGCCCAGATCAACGTGGACACCACGCATCTCATCGCCGACAGCACGGTGGGCAGCCCCGGCCTCACGATCACGGACAAGACGACCACCTGGATCGCCCAGCGCATGACATACGACTGGCCGACCTCACAGGGACTGATCGAGCAGGACGGCGATGTGTTCGCCTATGTCGGGCCGCCGCTCCTCCTCGGCGAGAAGCAGGAGACGGTCCCGCCGCAAACCTTCCAGATGACCGACCTCGAAGACACGTTGATGTGGGTCACGGCGAAGCGAGCCGCCCTCTTCCCCAATCAGCGCATCCATTTCCGCCACGCCGAACTTCGCCCCGACGGGAAGAAGGTCCTCACCCTTCCCTACCAGACCACCAGCATCGGGACCTCCCTCAACGACACCGACCAGTATGTCGGCTTCGGGACGCTCGGCGTCACGGTGGACCTGCCGTATTACGTCAGCCTCACGGATCGCACCTCCACCAGCCTCCGCTTCGGCTGGAACCAGATTGAAGGCTCCTACGGCGCCGTCCGCCCCGGCTTCGGGCTGGACCTCCGGCACCGCATCTTCTCCGGCGAAAATGGCGAGGACACGATCAACCTGTCGCGCGTCACCTCCTCGGACTACGGCGCGTGGTACAAGCACTCCCGCAACTGGTCGCCCACCGTGCAGACCAGCGCCTACGTGGAGTATCCCGCGCACCGGAACCTGTTCGCCACCGGCAACGCCTACTGGCAGGGCCGCGCGGTGAACGGCGCGCTCAGCCTCTCCTCCAATCAGTTGAGAGGGTTCGGGAGCCGCTACCTCGCTGATGTCACCTTCGAGACACACGCCAAACCCCTGGGCGACACCGGCTGGCGCTACTCGTTCCTCAGCGGCACCGGAGTCACGCGCGGCATGACGCAGGAGTTCCGGCAGTCGCTTCAGGCGCGAGCCACCCTGCCGTCGTGGCGGTGGAGCAAGCGCACCTTCTCCACGGCGACGCTCACCGGCGGGCGCATCCTCGCGGGGCAGCGCATCGGTCCTACCGCCGACGCCATCTACAGCCTGAACCACCGCTTCGGGAAGCAGACTTATCTCGGCGCCAACTACAACTACTTCTACCGACCCGGCTTCGGGAATCTCGTGAGCAAGCAGCGCGTGGGCGGCCAGTTTGGGACCGGCTCTCAGCGGCTCACCTTCTTCACCACGGCCACGCACACGCTGGACGGGCGCTCGACGAGCATGACGAACGAGCTGAACTATCAGATCACGCCGAAACTGCGGCTGGGGGTGCGGAATATCTACTTCCGCTACACCGATTTCCCCTACACCGATCAGGAATTCTCGCTCATCTATCCGCTTCTCAATCGCCCGCTCACCCTCTACTGGTAGAAGAATCGGCACAAGTTTCAGGTGGAAGTGGCGCAACTCGCCTTTTAACCTCACGTTCAATGAGAGTTATGATACCCGTAGAACCCAGCGTCGCTATTTCTGAATGTGGCGGCGTCTCATCCCATTGCGAGGAGGATAGGTTATGCATCGCGCTCTGTGCGCCCTTATCGCGGCCTTTGCCCTGGGGGTGGGACGGCGTTCCCGGCGTCTACGCGCACACGATCCCCGTGGCGACGGCGCAAAGCGCTCTGCAGTACTGCTGGCAAACGCCCGCGTCAGTCTCCGCGTCCTTCACCATTATGCCGCCGACGGGGTGAGGACCCCGCAGGGCGCTGATCCCATCGATTCCCGCGTCACGATCCTGGACGTGATGGCCATCCTGTGGAGACCGTCCATTTCCGGCCCGTAAGCCCGGCCCGGCGCCCTCACCTCATAGTCTCCGAGCAATGGCGATCCGAACGTTGATGACTACCGACGGGGGACGCGCCTTGAACGCCGGGAATAGCGCCGATGACGCCGACTCACGCTGCGCTTCGAGGCGGGCTTCGCCGTTGCGGATGCGCCTGTTGTCGGCGCCGCGCCCGCCGTTGCGGGAGAATTCAGTGGAGTCGTCACGGGGACGGCGCCCGGTCCCGCGCCCGTCATGCCGTCAGGAACCACCGGGGCGCCCGGCGCGGCGGGATACGGCGGCGTCGTGTGATTGAAGTACGCCTGCAACATCGCTTTGGCCACCGGGCCGCCCGAATCCGCGCCGTGGATGCCGCCTTCCACGATCACCGCGATGGCGATGGTCGGCGCTTCATACGGCGCAAAGCAGGTCATCCAGCCGTGATTGGCGCGGTTGGCGCGGGTCTGCGCGGTGCCCGTTTTGGCCGCCACCGCGACGTTGGGCATCGCCAGCATCTTCGCCGTGCCCTTCGTGACCGCCAGCCTCATGGCGCCTCGAATGCGAGCGAGAATCGCCGGGTTGATCGGCACGCGCTCGATCAACTTCGGGGCGGCGCGATACGTCACCTGGCCGTTCCACGCGGTCGCCGTCATCAGCAAATGCGGCTGCCAGAGGCGTCCTCCGTTGGCGAGGGCCGCCACCGCATTCGCCACCTGAAGCGGCGTGGCGTGCAGTTCCCCCTGGCCGATGGAGACGTTGGCGGTCTGGCCGGGATACCACTTCAGGTTGCGGGCGTCATAAACGCGGGCGCGCCACGCCTTCGTGGGCACTTTGCCGTCCGCCTCCCCCCCCATGTCGATGCCGGTGGAGCGCCCCATGCCGAACTCCTCCGCCGCCTGCGCGATAGCGTCGATGCCCATGGCCTGCGCGGCGGTGTAGAAGAAGGTGTCGCACGAGAGCGAGATCGCCTGCTCCAGATTGACCCAGCCGTGATACTTGTGGCACGCCTTCCACTGCTTGCCGATCCGCAGACCTCCCGCGCAGAAGACCGTGGTGTTCGGCGAGAGGGCGCCGGATTGCAGCCCCGCCGCCGCCACAAACGGCTTGAACGTGGACGCGGGCGGATACTCATACCCGATGGCGCGATTGCCGAGTGGATGATTCGGATTCAGCCGCAACGGGTCCCACAGCGCGACAGGCCGACGAGTGGCGAACGGCTGAATGTTGTAGGTGGGATAACTCGCCAGCGCGAGGACCTCTCCGTTGCGAGGGTCAATGGCGACGGCGGCGCCCGCCTTCCCTTCGGCCTCCAGCGCCTTTTGCGCCGCCCATTGCACCCGCCGATCCAGCGCCAGGTGAAGCGTGGCCCCAGGACGCGCCTCCGTTTCGCTCAGGACGCGGCGAATGGCGCCGGACGGCTCCACTTCCACCAGCCGGCCTCCGTCGGTCCCGCGCAGGAGGTTGTTGTATCGCTTCTCAATGCCGCTCTTGCCCACATAATCGCCAGGGCGGTAGCCGTACGGTTTCAGTTGCGCCAATTCCTCGTCGTTGATGAGGCTGAGGTAGCCGAGGAGGTGCGTCGCCACCGTGCCGACCGGATAATTGCGGATCGGGTTGGGCTGGATGATGGCGCCGGAGAGGTAGAGCCGATTCTCCTCAAGGCGCGCCACCTGATCGGAGGTCAGTTTCTCCGCCACGCGCACGGCGTAAGGCTGGCCTTTCTCCTCGTCCAGGGTCGCCTGGAGTTGCGCCACTGTCAGGCCAAGCAGAGGCGCCAGGCGGATGAGGAGGTCCGGGTTGGTTTTGGCGTAGGCGGGGTCTACTTCCAGCGAGAGGCTTTGTCGGCTGTCGGCGAGCGGTTTTCCCGTTCGGTCCACGATGTCGCCGCGAGGGGCGCGCGTTGGGATGCTCTTCGTCAGGGCATCAATGGACTTCTGCCGCAGCTCTTCCCCCATGTAAATCTGGAGGAACCAGAGCCGCGCGACGAGGCCCACGAACGCCACGACGATGATGAGGCCGAAGACGAAGACCCGCCCCTCCACCGGGCGGGAGGCGCGGCGATACCGAGACGGTTTTCTCAGGGACGGCGACAGGCTCATGGCGAAGGGACGCGCCTCTCAATCCATCTGCGGCCAACTGCGCGGGAGGCGCGACCCTCGCATCTCACCTCCACAGAGGCCAGCATAGGCCTACCGAGGACCGTGAAGGTTGCAGTAGCCGTTGGGGACTTCTGAGGCGGGCAGGCGGCGCTGAATCGTCTCCGGGCAGTACCGCGTGGCGCGCAGGCCGGACTGCACGCAGAGCGTCACGCGGACCTGGCGCTCCGGTTCAGGCCGGGGTTCGGTACGCGTGGCCGGGGAAGAGGTGTCTCCGCCGGTGTCGAAGGCGGCGTCGTTCGAGGACGAGGGCGACGAGGCGTCCAGCGGATTATCCGAGGCGCGCGGGCGACGCGCGGAACGCTGGCCGGATTCGCCCCCATCGGCGGGATGAAGGCTGCACCGCTCCGTCGGTTCCTCCCCTTTGGTGAACGTCTCATCGTAAGTGGAAGGGCACGCGGAGGTCGCCAGCAGCCCGGTGTCGGAGCAGAGGCGGACGCGCACGGTGTCGGATGCGGCGTCTTTAGGGGCGGCGTCGGAGCGGTCGCGGCGGGGTTGAGTCTCGCGGCGGCGGGCGATGCGGGTCTTCTCGTCCGCCTTCACGATGGTGTCCGACGCCGGTTTGGGAGCGGACTTCACCTTCGGATTGAGTTTCAGCGCGTCCTTCATAAAATCCAGCCAGATGGGAGCGCACCCCGTGCCGCCAAAGATGTGGCGCATCCGGGTGTTGTCGTCGTTGCCAACCCAGACGATGGTCACCAGCTGCTTCGGCATATACCCCGCAAACCAGGCGTCCCGGTCGTCCTGCGTGGTGCCGGTTTTGCCGCGCACGCCGGGGAGCGCTCGGCCCACGAAGCGGGCGGTCCCCTGTGTCGTCACGGCGAGGAGACACTGATCAATGTCGTTTTGCACGCGTGGCTTGAGTACGCGACTCACGGTCGGATGATTGAGTTCGATGACGTTGCCCGCGCGGTCGGTGATCTTGAGAACGGCAGTCGCCTCCGGGTGGAGGCCGTCGTTGGCGAAGGTGGAGTACGCCGAGGCGAGTTCCAGCACCGTGACGCCGGAGGTGCCGATGGCGAGGGAGAGGTTATGCCCCAGTTCGCTTTCGATGCCGCAACGGTGCGCCATTTCGATGGCTTTGCTCACCCCGATCTTCTGAATCGTTTTGATGGCGGGGATATTGCGCGACTGAGCGACGGCGTTCTGAATGGACATGGCGCCGGAGTACCGATTGTCGTAATTTTTCGGTCGCCATGCGTGGCGCCCATCGCGGATGGAGAACGGCTCATCCACCACGGTGTCGTACGGGTCCATGCCGTTCTCGAAGGCGGCGGCATAAACGAACGGCTTGAAGGTGGACCCCGGCGAGCGCGGGTGCTTCACCAGATGCGCCCGGTTGAGCTGCGACTGCTTGTAGTCCACCCCGCCGACCATGGCGCGGATGTAGCCGGTGCGCGGGTCCATGGAGACGAGGGCGCCCTGTGACACATGGTTGTCACTCAGACGTTTCACGCCGTCCTTCACGGCCTTGTCGGCGACAGCCTGCATCCCCAGGTGAAGCGTGGTGAAGATGCGGAGGCCGCCCTTGTACACCATATTGGCGCCGTAACGGTCCACCAGCGTGTCGAGGACGTAATCCACGAAGTACGGGGCGCGTCGGACGCGGGCGCCGGAGGGGCGTCGGTAACCGAGTTTGACCGGCGTGGCCTGTGCGATCTCCTTCTGCTCCGGCGTAATGTAATGCTCCTGCGCCATGAGGGCCAGCACGGTGTTGCGCCGATTCTCCGCGAGTTTGGGGTTCTTGTACGGGTTGAAGTCGGTGGGACGCTGGGGCAGCCCGGCGAGGAGGGCCGATTCAGCGAGGGTGAGTTCCTCCGCCCGCTTGCCGAAGTAGGTGCGCGCCGCCGCCTGCACGCCGTACGCCCCGGAGCCGTAGAAGACCTGATTGAGGTACTTCTCAAGGATTTCGTCCTTGGAGTACTTCCGCTCAATCTGTACGGCGAGCAGAAGTTCCTGGATTTTGCGGCCCATGGATTTGCGCTGCGTGAGGTACACATTCCTCACGAGCTGCTGGGTGATGGTGCTGCCGCCCTGCGCCCGCTGCTTGGTGCGGATGTCCTCCATGAGGGCGCGCCCAATGCCGCGCGGGTCCACGCCGTTGTGGTCGTAGAAGCGCTTGTCCTCGGTGGCGATGGTGGCGTTGCGAAGGGTGATCGGAATCTTCTGGAGCGGGACGTACTCCCGATTCTCATCCATGAAGACAGTCGCGAGGAGCTGGCCGTCGGAGGCGAAAATCTTGCTGCTTTCGACGGGATTCATCTCGCCAATGGCGCCGCTGCCCTGGGGCAGGATGCTGGAAAGATTCCAAATGGTGACGGCGGTGAAGACGAGGCCAACCGCCAGCGTTGAAAGTATGAGGAGTTGAATCGCCGCGAGAACCTGGCGAAACGCGCTGCGCCGTTTCCGTTTATTAGTGGGTACCGCGACAGACATGATGAATGGATTCTAAAGGGGGACTAAAAAGGTGTCAAGTAAGCTTTCCACGCCGCTCATGGGGGAGCCTGCGCGCTCGGCGTTTCAGCCGGGCTGAGCGCGTCCACCGCTTCCGAGACCGCGCGACGCACTTCAACCAGTTGCGCCTGCTGATTTTGGACCCACGGCAACCGATCCGTCGGCCCGTACGTCTCGTACAGGGAGCGCAGGGCGGCCAGCGCGCGTTCCTCAATCTTCATTCCGCCGGACAGCTCCGGCAGATGGATCACAGAGCGGTCGCGGGCGTTCCAGGCGGCGTTGACGAGCTTCGCGCCCAGGTTGAAGGCGGCGAAATGGGCGGCTTCCGCGCCCCAGGGGTCTCCATCCGCAAGGCTGTTGGCCCCGCGCAGGGCGATCTTCTGCGCCAGCGCGTCGAGGCGCCGGTACAGTTCCAACGCTTCCGGGGTCAGACTGTCACCCAAAGCGATCTGAAGCGCGCGCGACAGCACATCGGGCCAGGCGGGCTGGTACACGTGCAGGTTGAATCCGGCGGCCCGCTGCGCCTGCTCCAGCGCGGAGTAAGCGCGATCTTCCTCGTCATCCGAGCGGCTGAGTTGATTGGCGTCGCGGGCGCGGTCGGCGCGGTCCAGATACGCTTCAGCGAGGAGGTAGAGCAGCGCGCCGTTACCGGGCTGAGACTGTTGAGCGAGCCGCAATTCGCGCCAGGCGTCCTCCCGCTCCTCGCGCCGGAGACGCCACGAGTAGAGCAGCAGGTGGAGTCCCGCATCACGGGGGGCGGAGGCGCTGAGCCGCGCGTAGATACTCATCTCGCGCGGGATCGGAGGAGGCGCCGGAGGGGGGGACGAGGCGCTTTCGGACAGCGCCGGAGGGGGGGACGAGGCGTTCTCCGGTGGCGCGGCGGGCTTGCCGCTTCCCATCGCCGGAGAGGTCGCGGCGGGCGGGACGGGCGCCAGCCGCAGGGCGTCCGCGAGGGATTGCCAGTACGTGAAGGCCTGCGGGTTGGCCTTCACGGCGGCCTCAAACGCGTCTTTGGCGCGAGTGGCGCGCTTCGGCGCGTCCGGCGTGATCCCCAGGCGCGCATCGGCGAGGCACGCCCAGCCCACCGTGATGAGATAATCGGGGACCTCCGGCTGAAGACGCGCCGCCTCCTCCATCTGTTCCAATCCTTCGCGGAACAGTGCGGCGCGCGCGCCCTCCCCCGCCTGATGCTCTCCGGTCGCCGCAGCCAGCGCCCGCGACACCAGCGCCGCGCCATAGAGTTCGTGGTAGCGCGGCTCCTGCGGGAATCGCTGGAGCCAGGGTTTCATGGCGAGCGCCGCCGTGACCTCGCCGGTTTGGGTGAGCCGTTGCAGCGCGGCGTGGTAGGCGCGGTCGGCGCGGGCGCGGTCGGAGGAAGGCGCGGGGGAAGCCGAAGTCACTGGCGCCGCTCCGGCGTTTGCGGATGTCGAAGAGGCGGATGGGGCAGGAGTAGGCGCGCTTTCGGGCGAAGCGGGTCGTCCCCCTCCGGCGACATACCCCAGCGCAACGCACACCCCCAGCATGAGGGGTCTCCATCCGATCATCGTTTGGACGCTCCCTCATGGAGGAAGAGGAGTCGGGCCAGTCGGTTCCACTGAGTGGACTTCCGAACCGCCCTTTTTAGGCGAGGCTGGCTTTGGAAAGGTTTCAAACGCCTCGCCTTGCGGTATGTTATGGCGTCAGGGAAACAAAAGGGTGGAGAAAACCCCGGCGTTCCCTTCCAATAGTCGGTCGAACCTCTCACTCGTGTCACTCGGAAGAGTTGGCGTGTTTCACTCCTCCGAAGAGCGGGTAAAACATGAATGTAAGAGACGCTCGGAGCCTTCGAGGAAACAGAAGGAGGTTCCACGGATGCTTCCCTTTACCGCTTACCTGAAGCGTGCCCGCCAGTAGCGCCATTCCGTTTTGAGATACACCCCCCCTGCCACCATGCGCCATTTTCACGCTTGCCGCAGTGGCCCTGTGGTTCGCGGAGAAAGGATATCCCCATGCTCTGGACTATCGTCGCCATCCTGCTCGTCATGTGGCTGCTCGGCCTCACCGTGTTTCATGTCGGCGCCATCATTCACTTTCTGCTGGTTCTCGCGGTGATCGCTTTCCTCGTGAACCTGTTCACCGGACGCACCACCGCCGTCTAGCGGTCCCCGCCCATTCTCTCATCGTCACGCGAAGGCCCGTCCGCCACTGAGACGGGCCTTCGCGCGCCCGGTTTATGCCGGGTTGGGGATGAAAGCCCCGCCGCGACACCGCTTCAGGTAGTTCATCGCGTGGACCTGCCCGGTCATCTCCAGATCGTCCTTGTAGACCGGATCGTGCCACCCTTCGATGTCAATGCAGCCCTGGAAGCCGCCTAACCGCAGATCGCTGATGATGTCGGTCCAGTTCGAGTCGCCGAATCCGGGGTGACGGTGCCAGACGAACGGTTGCGGCCCGTGGATGCCGAACTCACGGACCACATCCCAGCGCACCGAAGCGTCCTTGCCGTGGATATGGAACATCTTCTTCACCCAGCGGCGGAGCTGGGGCATCGGGTCAATCAGGCCAACGAGTTGGTGCGCCGGTTCCCATTCGAGGCCAAGGTTCTCCATCGGCACCGCGTCGAACATCATCTCCCACGCGGCGGGGCCGTGCGCGATATTCCAGTCGCCGCTCCCCCACGAGCCGCCCATCTCGCAATTCTCAAACGCGATGCGGACTCCCTGGTCGGCGGCGCGCTTCGCCAGGTCGCCCCAGACCTCCTTATAGCGTGGCAGCGAGTCGGGGAGCGGGCGGCCCCGCAGGCGCCCGGTGAAGCCGCAGACGAGATCGGTCCCGAAGAGATGCGCGTGGTCAATGATTTGCCGCCAGCCGTCGAGGGTCTGCTGATCTACCTCGGTGGTCTCCAGCGGGTTGCCGAAGACAGCGAGGCTGCTGATGATGGCGCCGGAATCGCCGAGGGCGTCCTTCACCTGCGGCGCGAGTTCCTTCAGGTTGGTTCCGCCGAGGGTTTGCCAGAAGGTGATCTGAAAGCTCTCGAAGCCATGCGGCAGGATTTGCCGGATCATGTCGGCGGGATTGCCGTTTTCGTTGGCGACGAGCGTGCCGATGCGAATCTCGTGCTGGGTCAAGGGAGGCGTCCTTTATTGTTGGGAAGAGGGGTTGCCTGTTAGAGGTTTCAGCGCCGGGCGATTCCGAGCCGATGCGCGTGGAACCTGAGCGCGGCCTGCACGTGCTGGTCCCAGTAGGCCCAGTCGTGGCTGCCGGGGTATTCGTGATAATCGTGGCGCAGGCCGAGCCGCTCCAGGTGAACGTGAAAGTCGCGGTTGTCGTCCAGGAGGAAGTCTTCCGTGCCGCAATCGATGAGGAGAGCCGGCATCCGGTCCCGCTCCAGCCGCTCGGCGAGGGCGTAGGCGTCATTCTCGCCGCCTGCGGGGTTGGGACCGAAGATTCGCTGGAATTCCTCATTCGGGTCTTTGTAAGTGGCGAAGCCCAGGGCGCCGGAGTGGCTGTTGACGCTGCAAAACAGGTCGGGATACTTCAGGCCGAGCTTCATCGCGCCGTAGCCGCCCATGGAGAGGCCGCCGATGGCCCGGCCACCCCGCTCGGCGCGAGTGGGAAAGGTGGCGTCCACGAAGCCGAGGACATCCTTCACGAGGGCCGATTCGTACGCGAAGCCTTCGGCGGCGTCGGTGTAGAACCCGCGCCCTCCATCGGGCATGACGACGATGAGCGGGTACTCGGAGGCGTACCGCTCGATGCTGGTGCGGCGCATCCACGCGCTCTGATCGTCGGAAAAGCCGTGCAGCAGGTAGAAGACGGGGTACGGCCCCGGCTCGCCGCCCGGTTCCGGCATGACGACATTCATGACCGCCATTTTGCCCAGGCTGGGGCTGGTGTAGTTGACCTGAAGGAACGCCAAGATGGACTCCTGAAGTGGAAAGCGCCCTCACCGAGCGCCGGGCAGAGGCATCAACTTATAAATCAGACGACGCTTGAGATAATACCGATGTCCGGGAGGTTGAAACCGCTGCAACACCCACACGAAACCCGCCTGCGCGGGTGAGGGGATCGATGCGCGAGTTCGGGGAGCAATGATGGAGCATCAGAATAGCGCCGTCCAGAGGCCCCTCTCCTGTGGGAGAGGGGTGGACGAAGGCCGGGGTGAGGTAGGGGGGATCGCGCAGGGACGGAAGGCTTCGGCATGGCGGGAGTCGGCGAAGGCCGATTTTACGTGGTTGTTGCAGAGGTTTCAACCGCCCGACTCCCCTCACGCCTCGATCTTCACCTCGCAGCCCTTCTCCGCGCTCTCAATCGCCCCGAACACCATCGCCAGGCTTTTGATGTTGTCCGTGCAGACCGTTTCCGGCACGCCGCCATGCCTGACGCACTCGATGAACTCGCGAATGAGGCCGTTGTGCCCGCCCACCTTCGCGCCAGGATCGTTCTCCGGGACCTCCACATCGTTCAACTGGCTCATGAACCCTTCCGACTGATTGACCGCCTGCGCGCGGAACTCCCCGCCGCCGTTCCACTTAGCCGAGCCGGTCTCGCCGATCATCCGCCAGTCGCACTCCCAGCTCGTGTTCAGCCCCTCGGCGCACCAGCTGCCCCGGTAGGTGTAGACGAGGCCGCCGGTCATCTCGAACACCGCGACGGCGGAGGCGTCATGGTCGTACCACGAGCCTTTCGGGTTCCACTCCCTGCAATAGACCGACACGGGATCCGCGCCGGTGAGGAAGCGCGCCTGATCGAAGGTGTGGATCGCCATATCCAGCAGCAGCACGTGCTCCATGCGGTCGCGGAAGCCGCCGAAGTGCGCGCCGATGTAGAAGTCGCAGTTGACGGTCGTCACGTCCCCCAGGGCGCCGGACTGAAGGAAGGCTCTCATGCGGCGGATGGAGGGGTCGTAGCGGCGGTTTTGGATCACGGCGTAGAGCTTGCCGGTCTCCTGCGCTTTGGCGACGACTTTGCGGGCGTTCTCCATCGAATCCGCCATCGGCTTCTCGCCCATCACGTGGCAACCATGCTCCAGCGCGGTGAGCGTCACCTGGGTGTGCGCTTCCGGGATGGTCACATCGAACACCACGTCGGGGTTCACGCGGTTGAGGACGGCCTGAAGATCGGTTCCGGTGATCGCGTCGCTCCAGCCATACTCTTCGCGACGTTTGCGGGCGGCTTCCTCGTTGATGTCCACGAAGCCGACCATCCGCACGTCAGGTATCTCCTTCACCGCGTTCAGCCACGCGCCGCTCATGCCGCCGCACCCGGTGAGTACCGCCTTGATCTCATCCGCCATAAATCCGCCTCCAAAGTGTGTGTAAATCCTGATTAAGGCGCCGCAGCGCGCGCCGTGGCCCTGATCACAGTTCGACGTGACCGCCCGGTTTCCCTGATGCGCCCGGCTTACGCCACCCGATAAAGCGGTTCCTCCCCGTGCAGGACGCGCAGAGCGTTCTCCGCCGTGATTTCTCCCATCCGGCGCAGCCCGTCTTCGGTCTGCCCGGCGCTGTGGGGCATGGCGATGAAGTTCGGCAGCGCGAGGAGCGGGTGGTCTCCGGGCGGCTCCTTTGTGAAGACATCCGTGGCGGCTCCGGCGAGCGCTCCCGTACGCAGGGCTTCCAGCAGCGCCGATTCGTCCACCAGCTCCCCGCGCGCGGTGTTGATGAGGAACGCCGTGGGCTTCATCTTCCGCAGCCGCTCCGCGTTGAGGAAGCCGCGCGTCTCATGCGTGACCGGGCTGTGCAGCGACACAAAGTCGGCGCGGGCCAGCAGGTCGTCCAGCGGGAGATACTCCACACCCTCGTTCGCCGCAAAGTCCGCATCGGGATACGGATCGTAAGCGATCAGGGTCATGCCGAACCCGGCGGCGCGACGGAGGACCTCCTTCCCGATTTGCCCGGCGCCGACTACGCCAAGCGCCTTCCCGCGCAGTTCCACTCCCACAAACCGCTTCCACGCGCCTGCCTTCACGGAAGCGTCGCCCTGGGGGATGTGGCGCGCCAGCGCGAGGAGGAGGGCCATCGCCATGTCCGCCACCGAGTCGGCGATGGCGCCGCCCGCGACGGCCACCACGACGCCGCGCGCCTTCGCCGCCGCGAGGTCAATGTTTTCGATGCCGACGCCGTGCTTCGAGATCACTTTGAGGCGTGGAGCGGCGTCCATCACGCGAGCGGTGACGGGTTCGGTGCCGGAGATGAGAGCGTCGGCGTCGGCGATGCGGGCGATCAGTTCATCTTCCGTCGGGGCACGTTCCAGATTGTTCGGCAGAAAGACGCAGGCCGCCGCGCGCATCGCTTCGGGAACCTCCGGGCAATTCTTCCCGAAGGAGCGCGACGCCACGAGGACGTTGTAGGGTCCCCGCGACGGCTCCGCCGCAATGGCCCCCCTGCTCTGCGCCGTCATCTGAGAGGATGAGCCGTCAGCCTCTGCGGGAGGGGCATCGTTGGCCGCGAGGAGGCTGCGCAGGCGCTTGACGGTCGCCGCCATGTCCGGCTCGCGGTGGAGCGCGGCGCCCAGAGGGAGCGAAGTCGCCCCGGCGCGGCAGACCTCCACACAACTCTCCATTTCGAGGCCGCCCGCCGCCTGAAGGTCCACCGCGAAGCCGCCCGCGTCAATGCGGCGCCGCGCTTCCGCCACCCGCTCCACCACGAGCCGATTAAAGTCCCGGCCCCGGTCGCCTTCGCCGGTGACACGGCCCAGCAGCAGCACGGCGTCGAGCATGGGCAGCGTCGCGTCGAGGAGGGTGAGCGGCGTCCCCAGCGCGAGGCAGAGTCCGGCCTTCATCCCCCGCTCCCGGACGGCATAAACCGTTTCATACAGCAACGGGGTATGCTCGGCGGGGAGGAAGACGAGATCGGTCCCGGCGTCCGCGAGCGCATCGAGGTACCGCGCGGGGTCCGTCGCCGACAGATGAACCTCGAACGGGAGTCGGGTGAGGGGACGCAGGGCCTTCAGGGTGCGGGCGGGAAACGCCTGATCGTTCACGGCGTACCCGTCGAACACGTCCATGTGGAAGAAGTCCACCCCGGCGGCTTCCGTCCTCCGCAGTTCCTCGCCCAGCCGCGTGTGATCGGCGTTGAAGAGGGCCGAGCCGATGCGAACCGTCACAGTTCGACGCCTTCCATCTCCAGCGCGATGGCGCGGATGGGCGAAGCGTCGAGGCCCTTCATCGGCAGGGGCATCCCGACGAAGAAGAAGCGGTCGTTCGGGATGGCGCCGAGGTTGCGGAGGCACTCCACGACCGGCACGTCGTTCCCCTCCTTAAAGAAGAGGTGATGATTCGGGTGATCCTTGTCGCCGCCGCGCACTTCAAAGCCGGAGGCGTCGGTGCCGAGGAGTTTGATCCGCTTCTCCAGCACGAGCCATTCGCCCGCCTCCTCGGTGAGGTACGGTCGAGAGTGCGACTCCTTCGTGCGGTACAGGTTGTCGCGGCCTTCCCAGAGGATGATGATGTCGCGGTCGCGCACGGGGTACGCCTGCACGTCTTCCAGCGTGATCGGCGCGTTCTTCTCCTTCATGCGGAAGTCCATCCGAATGGCGGGGCCGACGAACGTGTCCGGCGGAAAGTCGGAGGTGTCCTTCCCGTCGGCGTAAAAGTGGAGCGGGACTTCGACGTGGGTGCCGGAGTGGGACCAGAGATGCACGTCGTGCATGATGTCGCCGGTGGGGGTGTCGCGGGGCTTGCCGCGCTGGCTGATCTCGACGGTGTACTGCTCTTCGCCGGGCAGCAGGCGATGGGTCAAATCCACAATGCGGTAAGGGTTCAACGTGGCTCTCCAATCGGTAACTGAACGCCGGGAACGCCCACGGCGGGAGTGTAGACGGTGGCTCCGGCGGCGGTCATGGCGGTGACGACAGCGGCCTTCGCGGCTTCGGAGACGAGGGCGATGACGATGCCCCCGCCGCCGGAACCGGACAGCTTGGCGCCGTACGCCCCCGCGCCGAGGGCGGCTTCGATGAGGCGCTCGATCTCCGGGCGCGAGACGCCGATCTTCTCCAGCGCCAGCCCGTTGAGCGTGAGCAGGCGCCCTAGTTCTGCCCAGTCCCCCACGGCGAGGAGCGGCATGGCGGCTCGGCCCAGCGCGCCGATGGTTTGGAAGTAAGCGATGCGGCTGTCGGGGCGTTCCTCCAGCCAGCGGCGGACCCGCCCGTTCACCTCGCTCGTGGCGGCGAAGATGCCCGTGTCGCCGATGACGAGACGCAGCCCTGGCGCGCACGGGATCGGCTCAGCCAGTCCCTGCCCGGTGAAGCGGAGTACCCCGCCGAAGTATGATGTCTGCGTGTCCAGCGCGGAAGCAACGCCTCCGTGCGCGATGAGATCGCCCCGGTGCGCCCAGGCGACGCGCTCCTCCACCGTCGGCGGATGTTTGAGCAGCGCGCTCGTGGCGGCGATGAGGGCCACAAACGCCGCGCCCCCGGAACCGAGGCCGGACGACGCGGGAATCTCGCTCTCCCACTCGATCCGAAGGCTGCTCGGCAGGCCGCGCGCGATCATGGGCGCCAAGGCGAACTTCGAGGGCGCGAAGTAGTCTCCGGCGGCGAGGCGGCGAACGGCGTCGGTGTCCTCAGCTACGCGCCACGCCTCCACCTGCGCGGCGAGAGCGGCGATCTCCTCTCCGGTCGCCTCCCCTCCATGACCACCGCCCCTGAAGCGGAACCCCGCCTTTGCCGTGACGGTGATGCGGCACCGGGCGTACAGCCCCACGCCCGCCGCGAACGCCGCCTGGCCGCGATTGATGGCGTGTTCGCCGATGAGGATAACCTTGCCGGGCGCAACCGCTTCCACCGTCACACCCGGAGAGATAGAGGAGTTCATGCGGTAGACCTACACCTCGTCCGGAATCCAGGAACCGCCCGCGAGAAATCCGCCGTCCACCGCGATGCTTTGGCCCGTAAGATACGACCCCGCGTCGGAGACGAGGAGCAGCGCGGCCCCGATCAGCTCCTCCGAGGCGCCGGGTCGTCGCATGGCGATGCGGTCCCGCAGCCATTGGCTCTTCACGGGGTCGCCCCAGACGCCGACTTCGGTGAGGGGAGTGAGCATGAACCCCGGCGCTAGTCCGTTCACCCGCACGTTATCCTTCGCCCACTCCAGCGCCATCGTTTTCGTCAGCTGGTCCAGGGCGGCCTTGGTCGCGCCATAGACGGAGACTTCGCCGAGGCCCCGGTAGCTCGTCATCGAGACGATGTTGAGGAGAACGCCGCCGCCCTGCGGCTTCATCACGGCGTGAGCGGCCTGGCTGAGGAAGTAGGCGCTGCGCAGGTTCACCGCCATGATCGTGTCGTAATCGTCCACGGTGATGTCGGCGATAGGCTTGCGGCGGTTCATCCCGGCGCAGTTCACGAGGATGTCGAGGCGGCCCATGGCGGAGGTCGCGTCGGCGATGAGTTGTCGGCAGGCCTCCACTTCGTTGAGCGGCGCGGGCAGGGGATGCGCGGTCCCCCCGGCGTCTTCCACGAGGCGCGCGGTCTCTGAAAGCCGCTCGGCGGAGGTGCCGTTCAGGGCGACGGTGGCTCCGGCCCGCGCGAAGGCGACCGCGAGCACGCGACCGATGCCCCCGCTCGCCCCGGTGAGGAGCGCGGTTTTGCCCTCCAGCGAGAAGAGGCCGGAGAGATAAGAGCCGACGGAGGCGGGTTCAGGCATGCAGGCGGCCTTTCGGGAGAGAAGGGAGGGGGGCGCGTCTCACTGGCTCTGCCCCGTCCAGCGCACGATCTCGAACAGGTTGCTGTAGTCGTCGGTCCAGGGCCGAAAGCCGGGCTTCTGAATCGGCTTATAGACCATTGGGCGCCCGGCGAGCGACCGGATGAACTTCTGATTCGACGTGACGAGCATCCACTGAGAGACGACCACGCCGTCCAGCAGGCGATTGTTGTTGACGAGGATTCGCACACTTTTCCCGAAGGCGCGCGCCGCGCTGTCCACCACCGGCACGAGATCGAGATACCGATTGGAGATATGCACGGCGAGGATGCCGTCCGGCTTCAGTTCCTTGAAGAAGAGCGCGAACGCCTCATGGGTGAGGAGGTGCACCGGGATGGAGTCGCTGGAGAAGGCGTCCACGGCGAGCAGATCATACCCCTGCGGCGGCTCGGCCTCCATACTGAGGCGCGCGTCTCCCACGACGATCTCCCATGTGGCGCCGCGCTTCTTCGCGTCATCGAGATAGGTGAAGGCGTTGCGCGCCAGGGCGATGTCGGCGGGATTGATTTCGTAGAAGCGATACGCATCGCCCCGACGCGCGTAGCTGGCGAGGGTGCCGGTCCCCAGCCCCACCACGCCGACCCGCACGGGAGGGCCAACCGCCAGGGAACGCAGGCCGACTCCCACGCCGGACTCCGGCCCGTAGTAGGTCGTTGGTTCGAGGCTGCGGACGGAGTTGAGGAACTGCTCGCCGTGCTTGATGGTGCCGTTGTAGAGCGAGCGCCGCACGTTGTACTGGTTGCGATACTTCCAGTCCACCACCTGAAGGACGCCGTAGAAGTTGCGCTCGGAGAGGCGGAGGCCCGTCGGCTGCTGCCGCTGGATGTAACCGAGCAGGATGAAGAGGCCGAGCACGGCGCCGCAGGAGAGGATCCAACGCGGCGTGCGCCACCCCTTCGGGTCGCGGTACAGGAGAAACAGGGTGAGGAGAATGCAGACGACCGCCGCGAGGGGCAGCTCCCAGTAGTCGTTGAAGTAGCGCGGCGCGAACCAGCCGACAAGAAGCCCGCCCAGGGCGCCGCCCAACGAGATGGTGAGGTAGAAGCCGGTGAGGTAGCGCGGCGCGGGCTTCTGGCGGGCGAGCTCGCCGTGGCAGATCATACAGCAGATGAAGAGGCTGAACGAGTAGACCGGCACGAGGATGCCCGGCGACAGGTTGCGGAAGCCGTACGCCAGTGAGAAGACGAGCAGGAACAGCGCGACCGGCGGCAGGACGAGGAACGCCGGATGCCAGCGCCACTCCTTCGGGCCGAACACGATGATGAAGCTGAGGAGATACAGCGCAAGCGGCGCGATCCAGAGGAACGGGATCGGCGCGACGTTCTGCGTGAGGCGGTTGGTGATGGCGAGGAGCAGCGTCGTGCTGGTGGCGGCCAGGACGACCCAGAGGAGGTAGGAGGCGGGACGGGGCGGGGCCTCCGCCGGGAGCGTCGTGGCGGGAGCGCGTTTTGATGAGGCGATGCCGCCGGTCGCGGGGGCTTCCACTTTGGCGCCTTTGAGGGAGAGGACGGCCACAACTCCGCACAGCAGGGCGAAGGCGCCGTAGCCCACGCTCCAGCCCAGCGCCTGCTGCCGCGTGTTGAAGATCGGTTCCACCACGAACGGGTAGGCCAGCAGCGCGAGCATGGACCCCGCGTTCGAGAGGGCGTAGAGGCGATACGGGAAGCGGTCCTCGCCGGTGGAGAGCGTGCCGTCGCCGGAAGAGCGTCGCCCGCCCCGCGCGTACCACGCCTGAAGCAGCGGCCCCGTGGTGGAGAGCAGGAAGTACGGCAGGCCGATGGTCACGCCGAGCAGCCCGACGATTTTCCAGGTCGGTTCCTCCAGGCCGGTCGGCTTCCAGGCTTCTTTGGGGATGAGCGGAAGGAACACGGCGCTGGCGGCGAGGAGCAGAAGGTGCAGCGGCCCCTGAAGTTTCGGCTTCAGGTAGCGAATGGAGCCGTGCGCGTACAGGTAGCCGAGGAGCAGCGCGACCTGAAAGAACATCAGGCAGGTGGTCCAGACGGCGGCGCTGCCTCCAAACCAGGGCAGGATGATCTTCCCGATGAGCGGCTGGATAAGAAAGAGGAGGAAGGCGCTGAGGAAAATGGTGATGGCGTAGAGGGCCAACGGGAACTCCCGGTGTTCTAACGTGGCGACGGATGGAGGCGGTGAGGCGCATGCGGGGGCATGGAAGGCGACGGGGATGCGGGCGCCCCCTACAGCCCCCGGCGATGAGGGCCGGAGTGTGAATTCGGGGCGCGACGAGGAATTCCTTGACTTGCGAACAAATATTCGGTATACTTACATCAATCAACGCTCTCCATGTCTCCGACACCGACGCCCTCTGTCTCCGGTTCCTCCTTCCGCTCACCGATACATGACCAGTTATGCCCCGCAGCGTCACCCGCGCCATGCCCCGCAGCGTCACCCGCGCCATGCCCCGCAGCGTCACCCGCGCCATGCCCCGCAGCGTCACCCGCGCCATGACCCGCAGCGTCACCCGCGCCATGACCCGCAGCGTCACCCGCGCCATGTCCCGCAGCGTCACCCGCGCCATGTCCCGCAGCGTCACCCGCGCCATGACCCGCAGCGTCACCCGCGCCATGACCCGCAGCGTCACCCGCGCCGCCTCTCCCGCCTGGCGAGGTGTTCACAGCCTCCACGGAGGACAACCCCTTGAAAGAGTTAACCCCTGAAGTCAAGCAGGCGCTGCTCGCGCCGTTCCAGTCCGCCGAAGTTCGCGTACGCACTCAGCCCTACGTCGCCGCGTATGTCACCGCCCGCGTGGTCATGACGCGCCTCGACGAGGTCATCCCGTGGCAGTGGAGCTTCCGCCTCGTCGGTTCCGGCTCCGTGGACCAGAACGGCGTCATGCACCAGGACGGCATCCTGCTCATCCAGCATCCCGATGGCCGCGTCAGCGAGTTCCACGACCGGGGCAGCGCGCCGCCCGACCTCGGCAAGGGACAGGCGAAGCAGGCCAAGCACGCCGTCAGCGACTGCTTCAAGCGGTGCGCCGTTCACTCCGGAGTAGGCCGCTACCTGTACGAACTTCAGAACGTGCAGGGCGGGCGCATCCCGAAGGCCAGCCTGGAGAAAGCCCTCGCGGCGGTCGGCTACGCGGGCGCCTGGGACGACCGGCACCACGGCATCCTTGGCGGCATCCGCGAGGCGGATATGGAGGATGAGCCGGAAGACGCGCGCCCGACGCCTTCCCCGTCCTCTGGCAAAGTGGAGACGTCCCTTGGCAAAACGGAAGCGCCCCCCGCCGGACGCAACGCCGCGAACGGACACGCCGCCGAACCGTCCCCCAACGGCAAATCGAAGGCGACCCTCACGCCGGACGCTCCCGCCGAAGCCGACGAGCCGCCGGTGAAGGGCATTGAGAAACTCCCCTCCCGCACACCGTCCGCCATCACGCTGAGCGACGAGCAGAAAGACACCCTCATCGCAGCGGTGGAGATGGGCGGCGGCGCCGTCACCTCTCCCACCTTCCTCGGCTGGCTGTCGAAGAACACCGCCAATCACGCCGCCTTCCTCGACGACGTGCTGTCGGAGGACGTGGACAACCTCCTCGACCTGCTGGAAGGCCTGGCCGCCCGGCGCCGCGCCAGCCGCTGATCTCACGGCGGCGCCACGCCGGTCACACGGCGAACCCCGTTTCATGGAGAGGCCGGGAGAGGAGGGCTGCCCCCTCCCTTCCGGCCTTTTGCCTTTCGTTCCGCGCCCTTGTTACTATGGGGATGAGCCGAGCGACATCCCTTTTGGACGAAAGCGACCAGCCATGACCCATGTGATTGCCGAACCCTGCATTGACGTGAAAGACAAGGCCTGCGTGGATGTCTGCCCCGTGGACTGTATCCATGAAGGCGACACCATGCTTTATATTGACCCGGCGGAGTGCATCGACTGCGGCCTGTGCGTCCCCGAATGCCCCGTGGACGCCATCTTCTTCGAGGACGACCTTCCCGAACAGTGGAAAGAGTTCACCGAGATGAACGCCGCGTTCTTCCAGTAAGCCGCCGCCGCCACCATCACGCGGCTTCATCTCACGCCGCGACCCACCCGCGTTTCAGGCCGACTTCCCCACCCGGAGGTCGGCCTTACTCTTTTGTCGTCAGAGGTTCTCGATCCCAGGGTGTTTTCATCGCCGGGTGACTGAAGTCGCGGCGCCAGGGACACGAAGTCCGCCTTCGCGGACTGGAGCATCAGGAAGACCCCATAGTCGGGCGCAGGCCGGCTTTGTGCGGTGGTTGATGGCTCTGCGGCTCAGGCTGAGCCTGAAGAATCCCGAAGTCTTACGGCGCGGACTGGCCGATGGTGAGACGCGATACACAGGGAGTCGGCGCAGGCCGACTTTGTGTTATTGTTGCCGCGACTTCAGTCGCCCGGCGATGATAGCTCAGGTCACTCACTTCCCATACACTTCCACCTCCCGCAGCATAATCTGGTGCGGCCCGGTTTGACCGCCCGCGTCATCCACCGCTTTGGTCGCGCCGCCGCCATACGTCGTGTTGTGAACGAGCAGGCGGATGCGGCTTGTCTTCACCGGCGGAAACGGGTGCGGGAATACCCAGCGGTCGCTGAAGAAGCTGTCCACCGTCGTTCGAGTGGGCGGCGTGAAGACCCGGAAGGTGTTCAGCGGCTCCTGAACGTGTTTCAGCGTGATCCATTTGCCGCCCTGGTCCACCTGAAGGTCGTAGTCGGCGAGGGTCCCCTGCCACTGCCACGGCGGCGCCGCGAAGACGAGGACCCGCGCGACGGTCTCCGGCTTCGGCAGGCGAAGTTCCACCCAGGCGGGGAACCCCTTCGTGTCGTCCATCCAGGGCTGGGCGTCCTTCTGCTGCGTCCAGTACCAGTTCTCCAGAACGCCGTTGGTCAGTTTGGCGATGGGATTGGGAATGGTCGCGTCCACGGGATGCTTCCCGGAACCGCTGGCGGTGACGACGACACCGGCTTCCCGCGCGAGGTTTGGCCCCCAGTCTTCCCGTATCGGCTCCAGCGTCTGCCCCGGCGCGAGTTCCACGTAGACCGGCAGTTCCGTCACAGGGAGCGAGGCGCGGCCCTTTGTCACGGAAATCACGCTCTCCCGCCCGAACGCGGAAACCAGGCGCAGCCGGGAGCCGCCCCTGACCCGCAGCGCCACCGCGCCCTGAGGGTCGCCCGCGCTCATGAAGGCCGCCACGCGCTTCCCCGGCCCGGTGAACAGGCTGCCGAGATAGAGTCGATTCGCCTGCGGCCCGAAGTCGTACGCCTTTGCGAAGCCGGTTCCGTACAGCTCCTCGCTCCAGACGCGCATGAGGGGCGCGGCGGGGTTGAGGCTGCCGTCCTCGTTCTCCCACCACGTGGGCACGTCCCAGAAGCCGTGACTTATATCGTACCAGAGGTGATTGTGCTCCTTCGGGATGCCGTACTGCTCGTACACCATCATCTGGAGCATGGTCCAGCGTCCCTGAAGGCGCGGCTGGTACGAGCCGTACACGGCGGCGAAGTACCCCTGCTCGGTCTGCCACTTCTCCAGCGTCCCGGCGCCGTACTTCCGAAGCAGCGCGTTCAGGGAGTTGAGGGCCTTACGCGCGAGCCACAAGTCTCCGTTCACCGTGTTGTAGGCGTGAAACGAGAAGGCGTCCACGTACCGCGCGCCGCCCGCCTTCAGGAACGCTTCAATCCAGTCCAGTCCGTGCGCGTTCGGGCCAATCGTCACGGTTCCGGGACCGAGGACCTTCAGGCGAGGATTCACGCTCTTCACCGCCTGGTAGAAGGGCTTCATCTCCTTTTCAACAAACTCGTCGCCTTTGAACTTGAAATTGGGTTCGTTGCGCGGCTCCCAGTACGTCACGTCATTTTGGAACCGCTCTACAATCTTCTTCACGCCCGCCTGGTCCTCCGTCCCGTTGGGAAAGGCGACCATGAGGACGCGCTTCCGGTACGGGTCGAAGGGAAGATAGTACTTCCGGTCGAGGGCGAGGTCGGCTTCCAGTTTGGCGATGGCTTCGTCGGGTTTGGAGGCGTCGGCGACGGCGTGACGCTGCGGCCCCATCCCGGTGACGCCGCGCATCACTTCGTCCATGGAGGGATACGTCCCGCCGGAGACGGGATCGGTTGGGACCGCCGGGAAGCCGGGCGTGCGGCGAAACACGACGAACGTCGTCCCCCCGACGATTTTGCCCCACGGCTCCTGGTTGAGCGCGCCATAGAGGTAGAGTTTGTACCAGCCTGGCGGGAACGGCTTCAGCGTCAGGGTGAGCGGAGGCGCCCCTTCGCCGGATGGGGGAGCGGCGGGCGCGGCGCCGGAAGCCACCAGGGCGCCGAAGTAATCGCGGACCTCATAGCGGGTGGCGGACGGCTTGTCGAGCGTGAAGCGGATCGGCTCGCCGACGGAGAAGACCGGGTTACGCCGGGGCGCATGAGGCGTCACGAGGTCCGGCGGCAGAGGAAAGGACCAGCCTTTGGCCCGCGCGGGCGCCTGAGAAAGGCCACTCAGCCCCAGGGTGAGGCAGGCGATGGCCACTTGTCCGCACAGGGCGGATGCCAGAGCGGGGAGCGCACATCGGCGGGACGTATCCATTTGCTTCAGCGCCTTTCGTTCAGGGTGCGACGGAACCCAGCGAGGGCCAGGGACGCGGCAAGGATCAGGGAGCGGCGTTCATCGCCTCCGTCGGTCTGCGGAAGGGTCTGCTACAATGGGGCAGACCGCTGGTCTCATCTGTCTCATTCTGGAGCCACACCCCTCATGCCCTGCTCGCCCTCTCCCCGTTCATCCCTCCTCACCCTGAGCGCCCTGGCCCTGGCCGGACTGCTGAGCGTTTCCATCGTCGGCTGCCGCAACGGGTCCACCGGGAGCGCCAACGGACCCGGCGGCGCGGAGGGGGCGAAGGTGGGCGCCCGACCTCCCGCGCCTCGGCCCAAACCTCAGCCGATTGAAGCGCGGGCGCTCTACATGACCGGCTGGACGGCGGGCGGGCGTAAAAGCCGCACCCGGATGATGGATTTAATTGACAAGACGCCGCTCAACGCCGTGGTGATTGACGTGAAGGATTCCGACGGCGCCGTCAGCTACAAAAGCGAGGTTCCGCTCGCGCAACTTATCATGTCGAAAGCCGGTTCGGTGAAAGAAGTGAACGCCTACGGCTACGGCAAGCGCGTCGCGGATATTGATCAGGTACTGGCGGACCTGAAGAAGCGCGACATCTACCCTATCGCGCGCCTCGCCGTGTTCGAGGACGACATTCTGCCCCGCGTGAAGCCCGACGTGTCGGTGCGAAAAGCGAACGGTGGCATCTGGATGAACCGCAAGAAGATGACCTGGTGCAGCCCCTACAGCAAAGCGGTGTGGGAATACAATGTGGCGCTGGCCGAGGAGGCCCTAAAGAAAGGCTTTAAGGAAATCCAGTGGGACTACGTGCGCTTCCCAACGGATGGCAAATTGTCCGACATCAAGTTCGCCGATAGAACCAAAACGCCTGCCAACCAGCAGATCGCGGACTTCCTCCGATTCGCCAGCAAGCGGGTTCACGCCGCCGGAGGAGTGATGTCGGCGGACATCTTCGGCCTCACGGTTCTTTCCAAGTCCGACATGGGCATCGGCCAGACGATCCGCACCATCGCCGATAATTGCGACTACATCTGCCCGATGGTGTACCCCTCGCACTACAATCGCGGCGAATATGGCATTCCAAACCCGGACAAGGAGCCGTACAAAATCGTGTTCGTGAGCCTGCGGGACGGCCTGAAGCGCATCAAGGGGACGAAGTGCAAAATCCGACCCTGGCTGCAAAACTTCAACCTGCAATCGAAATACAGCGCGCCGGAAATCTGGGCGCAGATCAAGGCTGCCCGCGACAACGGCATAAACGAATACCTGCTGTGGGACCCTAATAACCGCTTCACGCACACGGCGGCGGCGTTCCAGCTGATGGCCCAGGTCGAAGCGAAAGAGAAGAAAACGGCCAGCGCAAAGCCGACCGCCCCAAAAGCGCCCGCCCCGAAGCCGACCGCCCCGTAGGGTTTGTGAGGCCGACGTCCCCTTCCGCGCCCCGGTGAGGCCAAATTCTCCCGGAGGATGAACGACATTCATCAAAGGCGTTCCCTCCTAAGCGTCGAAGAGGAGGATAACCTGTTCGTTCGCCGATACTTCCTGTTGTAAGGACCGCGCTTCGCACCGGGCGACCCTCAGGTCGGTCTCGCTGTTGGGAAGGATACGCCTCGGATGTTGAAGCGCGTGATCGTCGCGGTAGTGGGCATCCCGCTGCTGCTGGTTACGCTCTTTCAGCCGGGGGGAGGTCCGTTCGCGGCGCTGGCGGCGATTCTGGGAGCGGTGGCGGTTCTGGAGTTGTCGGCGGCGAAAGCGTCTCATGGGGAACCGGTGACGGTCGCGTGGCCACTCCTTACAGTAGGAATACTGGTGGCGGCCTGCGCCCTGCCCCACGGCGAGCGGTTTCGCATGGGGGGCCTCACGGCGCTTGTCCTCGTGGCGTTCAC
>JBBRGS010000021.1:0-31522 GCA_038240635.1 Armatimonadota bacterium | reverse complement strand
GGAGCGCAGCCTTCCGTTGATACCGCCACCCTCCTCCCCGGCGCCCGCAAAACCGACGCATCTCCAACTGAACGCCGTTTCACCGGTCAAATCGCTTCCCAACCTGCCATCACGGCCTTAGCCCATCATCCTCTCAAATTGTTGTATAATTCAATCCAATCATTTAAGCCCACGCTTACTGAGTCTTCTTTCCCGATTGAAAGGTCATGGATGCGACTTTACCGCTTACTCCCTATCCTGTTGAGCGCCGTACTGCTCGGCCCCTCCGCTCAGGCCATGACCCCTGGCGATATCAATAACGACGGCCAGTTCAACGTGCTGGACGCGATCCTTGCGCTCCGCATCGCCGCTCAGGTGGACACCCCCACCGCCGAACAACTCCGCGCGGGGGATGTCTCGCCGGTTGTCCCGCCGGGATTATACGGTGACGGCGCTGTAAACATTTCCGACGCCATCCGCCTGCTTCGCCGGGCCGCCGGTCTGGAACCCGCTGGCGCCTTCCCCGGTTCGCGCTACTACACCGACCCTCCTGCGCCCGGCGGAACCGTTCCCATGCCGTTTTACACCACGCAGGCCGTCCACGGGGACACAACGCGGGACCTGACCTTTGAAGGCGCGTTCACGCTGCGCGGCAAAGTGAACGGAGTCACCGCCGAGCAGCAGGGTTATGTCCTGTTTAAGGACCCTTCCACGCGCGCGGGTGTCGGGGTCGGGCTGGCGGCGGATGGGACTTACGCCGTGGCCGTGCCGGGAGGACGGTATCAGGTTTCCCTCACGCGCACTCTCGCGCCGGCGAACGGGGCCACGGACACCCTGTACCTGACGGTCCCCTTCACTGAAACCGTATCAGTGGCTGGCGACGATTCCCCGACTTTAACCGCGCCGGAACTCCCCGCTCTGGTTCCCGTTCACGGGCGAGTGACAGTTCCGGCCGGAACTCCCGCGCCGTACTACCTTCAGCTGCGCATGATGGGAAACACGCCGGAGACTCCCGTGCCGTTTGGGATCAACGCCGGTTCCGTCATGACCCTCACCGGCGCGGAGTACTCCACCCGTCTGCCAGTAGGCGCCTATTATGCGCTGCTCTCCACCTCCGGCGTCGATTCGTATGCCTTGCCCGTGGATGAAGTGCGCCGCGTGGACGGGGAGACCACCTGGGATGTGACGGGAAACCCGCTTTCTCTCCTTTCCGGCTCGGCGACACCGGGTCCGGGAGTGACCTTTCCCGATTCTCAAACGTCGCTGCGAGCGACCCCAGCGATCCGACCCGTCATTCCCACCGGATCCACCAGGGCCCCCTTGATGAACGGCCATTACCAGATGCGGCTGCGTGATGGCGCGTATACGTTCGTTCTGGGCTTTACGGTCGTTGACGCTACCCGACGTGAGTCGTGGACGTGGAACCTGCCCGATGTTACGGTCGCGGGAGAGACGGTTCGAGATGTGCAAGGACCCGCGCTTCCCTCCGCGCGAGTTCAACTGCACGGCCACCTGACAGGACCAAACGGGGTCCCCGTGACGCACGGGTACATCATCGCCACATCCACCGCGCTGGACGACGCGCCCGCCGGGCTGAATGTGGGCTTTTTGACTAACATGTTGCCCAGCGGCGACTATTCCATATCCGTCCCGCGGGGCCAGTATGATTTGACGGTGTATCCTCAAAATCCTGTGGATACCTCCTTCAACCCGGCGTCTCTCCCTCCAGCCACCGGTTGATCCCGCCTCCATGTCTCCTTCCCCTTACGCCCGAATCCCGCAACTGGATCGCCTCCTCCGATCGCCTGAAGGCGTAAGTCTGCTGGAGCGATACAACCGCGCCCTCGTTGTGGAAGCCCTGCGCGTGACGCTGGAGGAGACTCGCTCGCGGCTGGCCGAAGGGACGCAGCCCTCCGTGGAGACCGCCGCCCTACTCGCCGACGCTGAAACCCGCCTCCGCCGGGCAGATCGCCCTCGCCTGCGAAGGGTGATCAACGCCACCGGGGTTGTCCTCCACACCAATCTGGGCCGCGCCGTCCTGGCGCCCGCCGCCGTGGAGGCCGTGGCGCTCGCCGCATCGGGTCACTCCAATGTCGAGATGGACCTCGACACGGGGGAGCGCGGCAGCCGACAATCCCTCGTCGCCGGGCGCCTGTGCCGCCTCACCGGAGCGGAAGCGGCGGCGGTGTTCAATAACAACGCGGCGGCGGTCTTCCTCGCGCTCACGGCGCTGGCGTCGGGCCGAGAGGTGATCGTCTCGCGCGGCGAACTCGTGGAGATCGGCGGGGCCTTCCGCATTCCCGACATTATCACAAGCGGCGGCGCGCGCCTGGTGGAGGTGGGGACGACCAATCGCACCCGGCTGGACGATTATCGCCGCGCGATCACCCCGGAGACCGGGCTGCTCCTGAAGGTACACCCCAGCAACTTCCGCGTCGTGGGGTTTACCGAAAACGTCTCGCCGGGAGACCTGGCCGCGCTAGGCAGGGAAATGGGTATCCCCACGATGCTGGATGCGGGCAGCGGCGCGCTCACCGAGGCTCCGATGGCGGGCTGGGAGGAGGAACCCGGCGTGCGGGAGGCGGTGGCGGGCGGCCTCGACCTCGTGACGTTTAGCGGCGACAAACTCCTCGGCGGACCCCAGGCGGGCATCGTGGTCGGGAAGTCAGCTCACGTGGAGCGATTGGCGCGTCACCCGCTCGCCCGCGCGCTTCGGTGCGACAAGCTCACCCTCGCGGCGCTGGAGGCGACCCTCCGCATCCACGAGGCGGGCCGCGCCCGAGAGGAGATACCGACGTACCGCTATCTGTCCCGAACGGTGGAGGAGATCGGCCCCATGGTGGACCGGGCGCTCGCTTCGCTACTACCCCCGCTTCACGGGGAGGCGATGGACGGCGTGTCCCAGGTCGGGGGCGGCTCCCTGCCCGGACAGGAGTTGCCCACGCGACTGCTGGCCCTGCGCGCCGACGGCCTCAGCGACACCGAACTGGCTCGGCGCCTTCGGGCGAATGACCCTCCCATTATCGGGAGGACTCACAACGGGCGCGTCCTCCTCGACTTTCGCGCGGTGGCGGACGACGAACTACCCCCTGTCCTCGCAGCGCTGGAGGCGATTCGTGACGATCTACCTTGATGTGCATGGAACGCTGGTCGCCACCGACGAAGCGACTCTGAGGCCCGGCGCGGCGGAACTCCTCCAGGCGCTCCACGAGGCAGGCCATGAGGTGACGCTCTGGAGTACTGGCGGATCGGGCTACGCGAGTCGGTTCGCCCGGCTCTTCGGGCTGCAGCCCTGGGTCACGGAGACCCTTACGAAGACCTCCTGGCAGCCTGCTCCTGATGTCTGCGTGGACGACTCGTCTAAGTATCTGGTGGGGAGCCGCCTGAATGTGAAGGTCACTATCTACCTGGGAGACCCCGGCGACACGGAACTGCTCCGCGCCGCCGAGGCCATCGCCGCATTGGATTGATTCCTTCGCTACACGGAGGGAGGTGGGTCTCCCGCAGAGGCCGGAGGCTGAGGCGCCGGGGAAAGCGTCACGGGGAGGGAGACGCCTCCATCATTCGCCATGCCCCGCGTGATCTGTTCCGAGAGGCTGCGGGCGAGCATCACGAAGTCGCTCGGCAGCAGGATCACGGTGGTGGAGTTGTGTTCCGCCCCAACCTCGGAGATCATCTGCATCCGCCGCAGTTCGAGGGCGCCGGGGAACTGCGAGATGATCTGGGCCGCTTCGGTCAGTTTGGTGGCGGCGTCCCGCTCGGCGTCGGCCTTGATGAGCCGGGCGCGGCGTTCGCGCTGGGCTTCAGCCTCGATGGCCATGGCGCGCTGCATGCTTTCAGGGATTTCCACGTCCTTCATTTCCACCATCTCGACGCGGATGCCCCACGCCTCGGTGGAGTTGTCCAGGATGGTCTGGAGCGTCTTGTTGATGGTGTCGCGTTCCTTGAGGACTTCATCGAGCGGGTGCTGGCCGATGATATTCCGCAGGCTCGTGAGGGCGACCTGATAGACTGCCGAACGGTAGTCCGCTACCGCGATGATGCAGCGTTCGGGATCGGTGATGCGGTACCAGAGGACGGCGTTCACCTTGATGGTCACGCTGTCCTTGGTGATAGTTTCCTGGCGCTCCACATTGACGGTGATGGTGCGGATGTCAATCTTGCGCTGCCATTCGATCAGGGGGATGAGCCAGTAGAGGCCGGGGCCGCGCGTGCCCTTGTAGCGGCCCAGGCGGAAGATGACGCCGCGCTCGTACTCCTGCGCGATACGAATACCGAACAGGAGGTAGACGATGATGAAGATGATCCAGCCCATGGGAGGCCACTCCTTTCACGGAGGGTGTAGCGGGGAGAGATGCCGTCAGTCTGTACAATCCTTAATAGAACGTCGCTCCGGGTTAAATCGTTCAAAGGGCGCCGGGTAAACAGGCAGGTTTCCGATCAGGATTGCCGCCTTCGCGTGTGCTGGTCCCAGAAGACGGCGGCGACGATGATCGCCCCGATGATGACCTGCTGCCAGAAGGTGGAGACGTTGGAATAGCGAGCGCTGAGTTGGTTGAGGCCGCTTCGGAGCAGGGCCATGATGAGGAAGCCGACGACTGTGCCGCCGATACTCCCCTTGCCGCCCAGCAGGCTCGCGCCGCCGATGACGGTGGCGGCGATGGCGTCCAGCTCGTACCCTTCCCCGGCGGTCGGTTGCGCCGTCACCGTGCGGGACGCCTGGAGGATGCCCGCCAGCCCGGCCAGCAGTCCTGATAAAGCGTAGACCCCCATGTGCACCCGCCCGACCGGCACCCCGGAGAGCCGCGCCGATTCCGCGTTGCCGCCCACCGCGAAGACTCGCCGCCCGAACCGCGTCCGGGTCAGCATGATATGAACCAGAATGGCAACGATGGCGACGAGGATCACTGCGAACGGAACCCGGCCCCACCGCGCGGAGCCGAGATAGGTGAAGTTGAGCATGCCGTCCGAGAGCGGGATGGCGTTGGTCATGATGAGGGCGACGCCGCGCGCCATGCCCATCGCGCCGAGGGTGGCGATGAAGGAGGGCAGCCGCCACTGCGCCACCATGAAGCCGTTCACCACGCCCCAGGCCGTCCCCATCAGCAGCCCCGCCGCGCCCGCGAGCCACGGGGAGCCGCCCTGCCCCAGGACCATGCCCGCCGCCACGCCGGAGATCGCCAGCACGGACCCGACGCTCAGGTCAATGCCGCCGGAGATGATGACGCTCGTCTCGCCCAGGGCCAAAATGCCGATGACCGCCGCCTGCAATCCGACGTTGAGCAGGTTATCGGCCGAGAGGAAGGTCCCGGAGAAGAGCGCGAGTCCGCCGACGAGACCCGCCGCCAAAAGGACCGGCGCGTACTGCTGAAGGGAAAACCGAGGGCGCGCAGGGGGGGATGAAGGAGTCATGGCGTGGGTAGAAAGAGAACAGAGACGACGCGTTGGGCCGCAGAGGCTTTACCTGGGTCGGGGACGGCGGAGAGAGAGGGAGCGGGAATGCTGGTATCGGATACGGTTCTGGGGATTCGGGCGAGGCGGGAGATGGGCGCCGATCCCGCGCTGGAAGGCGTGAAGGTGCATGTGATGGATGGCGTGGTGACACTGGAAGGCGTCGTGGAGGAGGAACGCGCCAAGGCCCGCGCGGGCGCGCTCGCCGAAGGGGTGTACGGCGTGGAGGAAGTGGACAACCGCCTGCGGGTGCGACCCTCTTCCGCCCTACGGTGAGACGCCGGTCACCCTACGGTGAGACGCCGGTCACGGGGAAGCCGCATCCGTGTGAGGCCAGGGTCACATTGCTGTCACGCTGCCACTCCCGGTTTTACCAACCAAACCCCTTGAGATAAAGGGTTCGGGCGCCGAAACAGATCATGGGGGAGGCGCCGGAGCCTGGCCGTCAGCCGCGCCGCTGGCCTCCCAGGGGACTCCACGACGGAAACCCGCCCCATTCGCCTCATGGAAGTGGCGCCATGCCCCGCTCGCCAACGCGCCATGGTCCTTCCTCAGGCTTTCTTCGCCTTCATTCCGAGGGGACCTGCCCGGCGCCCCCTGCGACCGGCGCCCTCAGGCATCTCCATGGCGCCGCTGAGACTATCCATGATCGAACTCTCTGCTTCCTCCACTCCTTCCTGGTGCGCTGACCTGCTCGACCGCATGAGCCTTGGCCTCTGGGTCGCGGACGCCGAAGGCCGCGCGGTTCATCACAATCGCCGGGCGGCGGAACTGTGGGGGTGCGCGCCGCTGTCTGGCTCCTTATACGCCGGTTATGGGGAAAGCCACACCTTTCTGGATGAGGCGGGTCAGCCTGCGCCTCCGGAGGAGACCCCTACAGCGCAGGCGTTACGGTCCGGCGAGGCGGTTCCTCCAATGTCGTCGCGACTTCAGCGCGCGGACGGAACCCAGGTCTTTCTCACTATTCGCGTGGACCTTCTCACCGATGAAGACGGAGCCGTGACCGGCGCGATCACGACATTGGAGGAGACGCCCGATACATCCCTCGAAGCGGAACAGGCGCTTCGGGAGGCGCTGAAAAACCATGAGACCCTGTTTCAACAGTTTGCTTCCCATGTTCAGGATGTGATCTGGATTATGGACCCCCTGAAGCCGCGGCTGGTGTATGTCAGCCCCGCATGGGAGAAAATCTGGGGCCGCCCGATCACAGACCTGTATGAACGGCCATCTCTTTGGATGGAGTCGCTGCACCCGGTCGACCGCCCGGAAGTGATAGACGCCATTCGGGGCAAATATGGGAAAACGCATCTGGTGAGGGAGTATCGCATTATCCGACCGGATGGCGAAATGCGGCGGATCCGCGACCGCTCTTATCCGATTTATGATGATAACGGACAAATTTATCGCGTATGCGGCCTGGCCGAGGACATCACGGAACGCAAACGCCGCGAAGAGGAACTAATGACCGTCCTCCGGCGCGCGCGCTGCCTGCTGTGGCATGGCGATATCCGTAATACCGACACGGATCAAATCTGGGACATCGAGTACTTCAACCCGGAGATGGCTCAGCAGATCCTTCCCCTGGAGGTTCAGGAGGGTCAGACGTACTCCAACGCTTTGGTCGCCGCCAAGCATCCGGATGATCATCAACGCTCCCACTTCCTCGCCCAGGACGCCCTGAAGACGGGGGAATCGCATTATACGCAGGAATTCCGCTGCCGAAACCGATACGGCGAAGAGCAGTGGCTCTCGGAGGAGATGACCCTGGTAAGAGTCTCCCCCCGCCATTGGAAAGCCGTGAGCGTCAGCCTTGAGATCACCGATACGAAGCGGGCGGAACAGGCGCTTCAGCGCAACGAGACGCTGTATCGGACCCTGATCGAAGACTCCAGCGACATCGTCGCGGTGGTCAGCCCCGAAGGCCGAATCCTGTACGCCAGCCCATCCACCTCGCGCATCCTGGGGTACAACGAAACGGAATTGGTGGGCGCGACGCTCTCGGACATCCTCCATCCCGATGAGCGGGCGGAGTTGTCCCAAATCGTCCATGACAGCGCCATGAATCAGGAACCGTACACGCCCGTTTTGGCTCGATTGCGGCATCGAACCGGAGAGTGGCGCGTCCTGGAGGTGTTGTCCCATCCCGCTCCAACGGAAGTCTGGGGGCCAGGCCTCATCCTCCACGCCCGTGATGTGACGGAACAACAGCGCGCGCACAAACTGCTGGCCAAACGCGCCGAACAGCAGGCGGCGGTGGCGGAACTGGGCCGTCGCGCCCTCGCCGACAGCGATTCCGACGCCCTGATGCGCGATGCGTGCGCGGTCGTGACCCGGTTGCTCAACGTCGAAATCGCCGGGGTGATACAGGCCCAGGAAGACGGTGAGAGCCTGGTCCTGCGCGCCGGATCGGGGTGGAAGAGTGAGACGTACTCAACCCCCTTCAATGTAGTGCCGCGCAGCACCATGTCCGGCTACTCGCTGGCTACCCGTCAGCCGGTCATCGTATCCGACTGGAGATCAGAGATCCGCTTTCCCTACCACTCCAACCTGCGCGATCATGAGATACAAAGCGGCATGGCGGTCCTCATTTCCGGCCCCACAGAAGACGGGAACGCCTGGGGTTCATTAAGCATTTTCCATCAGCAGCCGTGTGAGTTTACTCAGGGAGACCTGCATTTTCTGCAAACCGTGGCGAACGTGCTGGCCACCGCCCTCCATCGCAACCGACAGGAGGAGGCTCTGCGCCGCAGCGAGTCGCGCTTCCGGCGGCTGGTGGAGGGAAACATCATCGGCATCATTGAAGTGGCGCCGGACGGGACCCTCGTCTCCGCCAACGACGCCTTCCTCCTGATGCTCGGTTACACCCGCGAGGAGTGGATGCGACAGCCTCACTCATGGCAGGAACTGACTCCACCGGATCAGATGGAGCGGGATGAGCGAGCAGTGGTCACCCTGCAAAACGAAGGCAACGTGGCGCCCTACGAAAAGGAGTTCCTGCATCGCGATGGCTCCCGTATCCCCGTGATGATCGGCTCCTCACTGCTGGAGGAGGAAGGCGCGGGCGGCCTGGCGTTTGTGCTGGACCTCTCCCCTCAGAAGCGGCTGGAGGCGCAACTCCATCAGGGGCAGAAGATGGAAGCCCTGGGTCGCCTCTCCGGAGGAATCGCGCACGACTTCAACAACCTCCTCACCGTCATCAATGGCCTCTCCGACACCCTCCTGCGGAACGCGGGGCCGGACGCCAAAGGTCTCCGCAAACTCCAGCTCATCCACGACGCCGGGGAGCGGGCGGCGGACCTCACCCGCCAGTTGCTCGCCTTCAGCCGCTATCAGGTCGTCCAGGCGCAGCAGGTGGACCTGAACCAGATCGTCCAAACCACCGATCGCTTTCTGCGCCGAATCATTGGAGAAGACATCGAACTGGTGTACCACCTGAACGCCGATCCGACCTTCCTGATGGGGGACCCGACTCAACTCGAACAGATGGTGATGAACCTGTGCGTCAACGCCCGTGACGCGATGCCTTCCGGCGGGACGCTCACCGTTTCCACCCACTACTTTGAGGGAATTCCCCCGTCCTCCAAGGTCAGCGCTGCCCCTGAAGGCGTTTATGGGGTCCTCGAAGTCGCCGACACAGGCGTCGGCATCCCCTCCGATGCCCTGAGCCATATCTTTGAACCGTTCTACACCACCCGGGGCGGCGTGGGGAAAGGCACGGGGCTGGGTCTGGCCACGGTGTACGGCATCGCGCAGCAGATGAACGGCGCCGTGGAAGTCTCCAGCGTGGTGGGCCAGGGGTCCACGTTCCGCGTCTACCTGCCGCATCACCCGCTATCGACGCCTTCGACGGAACTGGCTCCGACCCCGGAACATCTCCCGCGCGGCGTCGAGACGGTGCTGCTGGTGGAGGACGAGGACCCGGTTCGCGAGTTCATCAACGAAACCCTGCGGGAGAGCGGCTACAACGTCCTGATGGCGTCGAACGGGGAGGAGGCGCTGAACGTGAGCCAGAAGTACGCGGGACCGATTCACCTTCTGCTCACCGATGTCGTCATGCCCCGCATGGGTGGCCCGGAATTGGCGACTCGCCTGAAGCAGGAGCGCCCCGACGCCCGCGTGCTGCTCATGTCCGGCTACACCGACGACGGTCAGGCGCACCGTGAAGTGCAGGACGCCACATGGGCCTTCATCCAGAAGCCGTTCAGCATCACGCAGTTCGGCGCCAAAGTGAGGGAAGCGCTCGAAGGATCAGTGACGCCGCAGACCTGATGCCCTGATTATCGCCTCATGAGGTTCGACGAAGAGGCAGCCGGATGATAAAGGTGGCGCCGTGCCCCGGCTCGCTTTCCACGGTGATCACCCCGCCGTGCGCGTCCACCACATTCTTCACGATGCGGGTGCCCAGCCCCGTGCCGCCTGGCTTGTCGCTGATCGCCTGATCGGTGAACAGGCGCCGCCGCACCTCCAGCGGGATGCCGCGCCCCGTATCCGCCACTTCCAGCGTGACGCAGTCGCCGCCGGGGAACACGCCGTCGGAACAGGCGACGGTTCGCGCGGAGATGACGCCGCCGGGCGGGGTTTCGGGGATGGCGTTGTTGATGAGGTTGTAGACCGCGTTGTAGAGCCGCTTCCGGTCCACGAGGAGAAGCGGAAGGTCGCCCAGGCCGCTCAGGTCCAGCGTGATGCCTTTTTGTTCGGCGACGATTTTGAGGGTGGCGGCCACGTTTTGGATCACCTCGTTCACATCGAACGGCTCGAAGACCGGCTCGGCGATGACCCCTTTCACGGCGTCGGCGATCTCGCGGACCCGCTCCTGGGTGGCGCGCACGCTCTCCATCATCATCCCAATCATTTCGGGGTAGAGGCCGCACAGGTCGCTGAAAGCGGCGCGGACGGAATCGGGCCACTCCAAACCGTCGTCGCACTGTGAACAGACTCGGCCCAGGTCCTCAAAGGTGGCCTGAAGCAGCATCTCCAGCGTTTGAATCCCCGTTTGCACCGGGGTCATTAGGTTTTTGATGTCGTGGCTGATGTCGCCCAGGTAGTGCATGAGGACGGCGGCTTTGGCCTCCTCGTGCAGCCGGGCGTTTTCCAGCGCGAGGGCGGCTCGGCTCGCCATGATGGTGAGAAGATTGAGGTCGTCTTCATCAAAGGCGCCGTCCAGCTTGTTGAGCGCCTGCATCACGCCGATGGCGACGCCATCCATGCGAAGGAGCGGCGTCGTCACCATGTTGCGGGTGAGGTAGCCAACCCCCTCGCCGATCTCGCGGAGGTGGCCAGGGCGGTGGGCCGGGTCCTCGTCAATGCGCGCCTCGCGGGACGTGAAGACCTGCCCGGCGATGGAGGAGAGAGGCACGGCCCGACCCGTAAGTGAGCGCGCCACTTCCGGCTGATCGGGATTGACGACGCAGCGAAAGACGAGCTGGTCCTGCTGCGGATCGTGCAGATAGATCGACCCGGCGCCGGCGCCGACCGTCTCCAGCGTGACAGTGAGTGTTTCTGTCACCATCTCATCGAGGGAGAGTTTGGCGGAGAGGGCCTGACTGATTCGCAGGACGGCGTCGAGTTCGCGTTCGCGCTGTTCCAGTTCGCGTTCGCGCTGTTCCAGTTCGCGCTGAAGCGTTCTCATCTCCACCCTCCTGTCGGCCAGAGGGTCGGGGGATTGGCTCTGCGGATCATCCATCAAGGAATTCCTTCAACCGAGTTGTTGTATTAACCGTACGACACGCTCCAGTTTAGAGCGACTTCAGAGGTTTCGGTCGGCAGGGTTCGGCGAGGGCGGCGGAGGGCGCCTTCGGACCGTTACGCGACAAGGCGGAAGGACGAACCCTTCCGCCGAAGCCGTGAAGTCGCTCTAAGGCGTTACTTCGGAGGCTGCACCGGCTGCGCGGGTGAAACGTGGACGGGGGAGACCGCCGGTTCCTCATCCTCGATGAAGAGCGGAGGGGTGGAGTCGCCCGGCTGTGGATCGGTGGGCCGAGTCGCAGGGACGGGCGCCGGAGGAGTGGCGGGCGCAGAGGCCGGAGGGGTCGCGGGCGCGGAAGCGGGAGGAGTGGCGGGGGGGGTGGGCACGGCGACCGTCGCGGCGGGGATCGGTTTCGGCTTGAGGGTGGGCTGCGTCCGCTTCACCTTCGACTTTGCGGCCACCGCGCGATACTGAGACGGCAGAACCGGCGCAGGGGCGCTGGCGACGGTTTCCGTTCCCGGTTTGCCCGGACGCCCGGAGGCGGTTTTCAGGAGTTTGCTCTCGCCGCCGACCGCCGACGCCATCTGTGTTCCATGGGAGACGATGCGCACGGGAGTGCCGATGCCCGCCCAACCGAAGAGCCATCGGGCGCCCGCGCGGGACATCCGCAGGCAGCCGTGTGACCCCCAGCGGCCACTGGGTCGCCACATACTGGAGCGGTGGAAGCCCATGCCGGTGCTGCCGATTCGCATCCAGAAATCCATCGGAGCGCCCAGGCTGCCTTTGCGCATCGGCTGGTTGTGGATGTCCACCAAATTGGACCGATAGCCACTCCGCACTTTCTGGGAGATGCGGTAGGAGCCAGGGTGGGTGGGCGTGCCCTTGCCGCCGGGATTGATGACGAGCGCACGCACGAGGCGACCCTCATCGAAGGTGTACGCGGTGGACTTCGAGAGGTCCACGGTGATGGATTTGGCGGCGAAGGCGCCTGAAGCGGTCAGCGCCAGCGTGAGGGAAAAGAGCGTGAACGGGTGACGAAACGGCAATGCGGTATCCTTCGCGGAGAGCCAGACCCCGTGGAAAGGGGGGCCGTGATGGGGTAAAAGAGGTAGCGGCATCATTCTACCCGATTTTACCCTCATCGGAGTCACTTCCACGTCTCTGGGTGTGGTTCAAAGTTTTGCGAGGAGGAGAGAGTGGGAGGGTTCCGACGAGCGACAGAGTGATCCCCTTCGGTCGGAGGCTCAGAGTACCGGGCGGTTGAAACCGCTGCAACCACCACACAAAGTCGGCCTTCGCCGACTCCAGCCATGCTGAAGACTTCTGTCCCTGAGCGACCCTTAACTCGCACAGCGATCCCCTAACCCGCGCAGGCGGGTTTCGTGTGTCTGTTGCAGCGGTTTTAACCGCCCGTCTCAGAATCCCTCACGGCGAACAGGAGTCGAGCGAAAGAGTTCACCCTGTCGCTCGGCAGAGGCGTCCAGGGGACCACTCAATCGTTCGACGGAATCGCGCCCCGGCGAGGAGAAGCGCTGCGTTTCAGGAACAGGGAATTGCGCGGACCGCATGGGCGTCGCGCCGCATGCGGATCACTTCCGATATTTGCTGCGGTCCTTCTCGGACAGGAAGAACATGTAGAAGAGGGGAGCCTTCACGCCGTTCACCTGCTTCGTGGGGTACCATTTCGCGTGGGTGTCCGCCAGCACGAACATCCCGCCGCTGTTGTGCCGATCCGCCGACAGGTCGTTGGCGTACTGCGGCACGAACACGCCGTCGTTCAGCCCGCCGCCTCCCACGCTTTTGGCCGACTCTTCCATCAGCATGAACGTCTCGGAGGGGTTGGAGACATCCGCCTCACTGACGGGGATGTGGTCCGTATTAGGCGGCTGGTCGGGTGGGGAGCAGAAGATGGAGTTCATGCTGTAGGAGAGGAGGGTGGGGGACTTCGCGGCTTCCTGTCCGGTTTCGTCGCTGTCGGAGGGACAGACGTACGCCTGTTTCGTCTTTATGCCGGAGAAGATGGTCCCCCTGGTGACATCAATGACGTTGTTGCTGGGCGCCCACACCCAGGAGGCCGGAAGACCGACCCACCCGCAGCGGGGATAGGTGTCGTCGTAGTTGTCCATATACATCTTGAAGCCGATGCCGAGTTGCTTCATATTGTTCATGCAGGCGCTCATGCGCGCCCGTTCCCGCGCTTTGGCGAAAACCGGGAACAGGATGGCGGCCAGGATGGCAATGATCGCGATGACGACCAGCAGCTCAATCAGGGTGAAGCCCGCCCGTTTTCTGCGGTTCATGGGACGCTCCCAAAAAAGAGAACTGAAGCGAGATGAGAGGGACATGAAGAAGCGCCGGACGAACATGAGCATTCGGCCGGCGCCATGTGACGTGTTCACGAAGCGCGGCGTTTTGTTGAGAGACCGCTTGCCGTGGGGCCTCGTTAGCCGATACTGACCCGCCTACTGCGCCGACCAGTCCCCAGGGATGTAGCCGCCGCATTCCGCCCCCGCCGATTTTTCAGGGTTGTTGAAGGGATGATAGATAATGGCGGGATCATTTAAGCTGGTGCGCTTCACCCATTTGGTGTGGCCGTCGGCGAATCCCATCACCACGCCATCGCCGTGCCGGTCAATCGCGATCCGCTCGATGCCCGCTTTGTTGGCGCCGAGCACCTTGCCGTTTTTGGGGATCGGCTGCTTGTGCGTGGGCCAGGTGTCAATCCAGATACCGTCGGCGTCGAACATGGTCTGGGACGGATTTTTGACATCGGACTCCCCGCAGCCGTACAGCCAGCCATTGTGGGAATACGACGCCACCGCCGACCCCGTTTTGCTACCGCCGGCGTTCCAGAAGTACGCGGTATTCACGTCCGGCGCGAAACCGTCCTTGTCGGGGGTGCCGGTGCTGGGGCACAGAAAGACGTTTTGATTGGTCGTTTTGTTGTCGCGCGACGACTTGATGATGTTGTCGAGCGGGCCAATCCAGAGAGATTGCGTGGTTTGGTAGCCGGGGAACATCTCATCCCAGTCGTTGGAGTAGGTGATGAGGGCGGTCCCGATCTGTTTCATATTGTTGGTGCAGGCGCTCTGCCGCGCCTTCTCCCGCGCCTTGGCGAAAACCGGGAACAGGATGGCGGCCAGGATGGCAATGATCGCGATGACGACCAGCAGTTCAATCAGCGTGAAGCCTGATACTCTTTTGCGTTTCATTAGTCTCTCCCCGTCAGTCGCGTGGTTGCGACCTCTCACAGGCCAGACTTCGTCAGGGAAAGAATTGTTCCTTCAACGGTGCTCCATAGTCACCGTTTCGGTCGGCTCGGCGACGCCCGAACCCGGCTCCAGCCCCCGCACAAAATCCGCCGGGGATTTCGCGTCGGACACGGAGGCGGCGACTTCGGGCGTCACGCCTTCCACAAACGGGTCCAGGCTGATCGCGCGCGTCCCGGCGCCGTCGCGGAACGTGATGCGGTTCCAGCGCAGGCTGAACAATTGATCCGAGAAGCGCTCCACCGCGAGGCCCCGCAGCCATGCGCGCGTGTCGTGCGGAGGCGTCGTCCGCGCCGCTTCGATCTCATCATCGGTGACGAGGCGGCGCACTTCCCCAATCTCCTCCAGGCCGTAGTAGAGGCCTGCGTCGGGGTCCACATTGTGGTATTCGAGGTCGAGGCTTTGGAGGACGGGATCGGCCCAGGTGAGTTGTTCGGACTCCCCGAAGGCTTCCAGCAGCTCGCGCTTGGCTACCCAGTCGAGTCGGTCCTTCAGGGCGCGGGGATCGGCTTCCAGCCCGTTGAGAATGGTCTCCCACTCCTGGAGGACCCAGTCGGTCTCGTCGTCGCGTCCCGCCAGCCGGTCCTGCGCCGCCGCAAGGTAGAGGCGCTGGAGGTCCACGCCGGGCATCGTCCCGCCATCCGTCAGGGGGACGAGCCACCGCAGGGACGGATCGCGGGAGAGCGCCTGAATCGCCTGCACGGGGCGTTCCACCGCGAGGCCGGGCGTCCAGCCGTCTTCGAGGAGGCTCAACACGAGGTCCGTGGCGCCGACCTTGAGCGCCGTGGCGGTTTCGCACAGGTTGCAGTCGCCGCAGATGACGTGGAACCGGCGCCAGAGGGCGGGATTGGCGTGCGGCTCATCGCGGGTGTTGATGATGGGCCGCCGCGAGAGGGTGTCCACGCTCTGCTCTTCGGTGAAGAAGTCGGCGCGCTGAGCGAGTTGGAACACGGCTCCTTCGGCGCGGCCTTTCTCGGTCTCCACGCCGACCTTGCCCGCTCCGGCGTAGAGGGGCCGCGTGACGAAGAACGGCATGATCCCGGCGGCGAGGGTGTCCCACGGGAGATCGCGGCGCACAAGATAGTTTTCGTGGGTCCCGTAACTCGCGCCATTGTAATCGGTGTTGTTCTTGTAGAGGGAGACGCGGGCGCCGGTGGCCGCTTCGTAAGCGCGGGCGGCTTCGAGGACGATGCGCTCCCCCGCGCGGTCGTGCGCCACAAGATCGGTGAGGGCGCGGCATTCGGGGGTGGAGTATTCCGGGTGGCCGTGGTCGTTGTACAGGCGCGCGCCGTTGGTCAGGACGCGGTCGCTGCGGGCTTCCTCCATCGGCGGGCTGGGAGCCTGCGCTTCGTAGGCGGCCTCGCGGGCGTTTTGCGTGAGATGCTCCGCACGGAAGCCTCGCTGGTCCTTGCGCGGGTCCTCTCCTTTATAGTCCCAAGGCTTACCGTGAGGATGGGGCCAGGCGCGGACGACGCCCATCGCCTCAGTGATGAGGTCTTTGGCTTCCTTGCCCTCCACGTAGATGCCGTATTCAGTTTCAATGCCGCACAACCGCACTACGACCTCCCTGGAGAATTAGATCGCTCTTCATAGTGAAATGGGTACGACATCATTCCGGTGAATCCAAGCAAATGATAAGGCAGTTGCACCTACTCATCCCACGCCTTTAGTCTTCCACCCAACGAAGATAGAAGGCTTCCGCATCGTCTCGTGTTTTCCCTCCCGCAGCCAGGCTGAGGAAGAACTCGACCAGATCGTCGTTGGAGCAACGGAGCTGGGCGTTGTTCATTACCAGAAAGATTTCGGAGACTGCGGCGGCCGTCCGCTTGTTCCCATCAATGAAAGCATGGGCCTGAGACAGATGATAGGCGTAGGTCGCCGCGCATGTGGGCAGGTCCGCATCTTCGTAGTAACTCCGATTTTCAGCAGCCGCCAAAGCGGACTCCAGCAAACCTTCATCTCGCAGCCCCTGAGACCCCCCATTCTCATCAATAATGCGGCGGTGAATCTCGAACACTTCATCTTTGGTAGGGTAAAACAAGGAGAACTCGCTCCTTTCGTCAGGCCAGTCGTTCGTAAGCGTCTTTTCGGCGGTGCAGGAGGTCTGTCAAAGCTGCGTTCAACTGCTCCTTGCGCTCCACTTCCTCCATCGGGCGCAAAATCACGCTTCCATGGGCGGCGGTGATCATGATCTCATCGCCGACATGGATGCCGGCGGTCCGCAACACTTCTTCAGAGAGCAGAAGAGCCGCCGACTCTCCTACGGAAGTAATACGGTTTTTAATCGTCATCGAAAATCTCCCATGGAACTCCACGAGTGAAGGCGAACTCTGTGGGGAGAGGTTCTTCCCCCTCTACCCTCAGAGTTCGCCTCGTCGCCACTTCTATTATACCACCTGGGCGGCGCTAGACCACGCTGGCGCGCGGGCTAGCGAAGGCCGCCTTGCTGGGCCGAATCGGCTTGACGCTCGCCACGTTCTCCGGCTCGTAGTCGAGCAGCTTCAGCCAGTCCTCCTGGACGTCGGTCTTCGGGAAGATTTCGTTCTCCTTGAACTCCACTTTCCCTGCTCACCTGAAGCCCGGTTTGCTCAATGGATGGAACATAGATGCTTCAAACGTAACTCTTAAGATTGTGAGTTCACTCAAGAATTCACTCTTGACCCAACGCCATTGGGGTGTTACGATGCCTCTGATGGGTTAGGTTTCTCCTGAAAAGGCTTTACGGTTTTATGTGACCCGGATACTGGTTCTTGTGAAGGGCGCTTTCCCGGCTCAGGATAAAGACGTCTGTACTTGTCACAACGCTGCTTTTTGGTAGTTCACGCCTCCAGTTTTGTAAAGAAATCGAGGGGTCTATGTTTCCCCGTCTGTCAGCGCTCCTTAGCGTAATGTGCTTTTCAGTGTTGTTCTGCGGCTTGGTGGCTCAGCCGGCTTTTGCTCATACTCATACATGGAATACGGGAACTCCTCCTGAGGGGCTGACAACTCCCACACTTCAAACCCAACCTGATGCTGATCTCGATGAGAGTGTCGCCGAACCTCGTGCAATTCGTGTCGGTTCCATTGTCCGGCTAGTTCCCTATTTTTCCCTCAATGATCCTGATCTGTGCGCCAACACGGATGGTTCCTGCACTTTCACCAATGCCATTGCCAACAATGTTGCACGAGCCATAAAATGGACGGATAATGGCAAAGGAGGGATTTTTGGAAAAAAGGTATGTAATACCGGGGGTTGCAGCCTTTCACCGTTGAACGCGAACGATCCCACTCAGGCGTCACAGATCACTCACTACAAAGCGCCCAGCCTACCGGGAACAGTGAATCTACAGGTGACAATTGATGACATCCCTACTGCAACTGACAGCAAAGGGGTGAGCTTTACCACCTATGATGATCCACAAGCCACCTCCTTGCCTTATCCAATAACGGTTTGGGATTTTACTATTAGCAAGGTTGACCCTGGATTCTTCCCGAAGGTAGATGGCCAGGAAGGATCTGGGCAGAGCAGGGTAGCTTTGGGACTTCAGTTCAAGCCTGCAACGGACTACGAAGGTACACCTATTCCTTTCAGCATGTCCGCTGAGCTCCATTCGTCCAGCCAACCCGGCTATTGTATGAATGCTTCATTTGGTACCGACAACGATGCTCGTGATTTTCAATTCCGAACAGAACATCAAGACTCTGGTTATCCAATGACTGTAACTAATTGGATGACTATTAATTTCACGCGGGATCAGTTGAAGCAATGGCCGGCTGGCATTGGTCGATATACTCTAATAACAATTACAAGTTATGACGATGGCGGGTTTGGCAGCGTAACAGGCTCCATAACATTATATAATAATAGTTTCGCTTCGCATCCTTCTCGCTTAGTAGGCGCGCCTCTAACAGTTGAGAGATTACTAAACACAGATTCTTTTGTGCCCAAGGACGCCAATTCCAATGGAATTGCTGATGACGCCACAGATACAGTGAATTATGATCCTGGCGGTAGTATTTTCAATCAGGCAACAGATGACTCGGATTCAATTCCAACAGGCGATACTACGCCAGGAGACGGGCTTTCTCGGTATGATGAATACCGCGGCTTCCTTATTCAGGGTCAATATAAGCGTCTCAACATAACGAAGAAAGATGTATTCTTAGTAAATCAGACAGGCATTCAGAATCGTTACTTTACAGATACGCAGTTTGGTCTTCAAGGAAGTGATGGCATTGTTCACGAGCTGAGAAGCTTTAGTCGGCTCTCAAAGGCTGAGTACGGAGCAGCTTATATGACGATAAATTTCTGTCCATTCCACCTGCAAGAAGAAATAATTGAGCAAAGTATTGTAAACCCAAATCTAACCATCTGCAGCAAAGGTAAAGGATGTTCTATCAGCAAGCAAACAGCAATCCTTGTAGAAAATGCGGTGTTACCTGATCTTACCTTGTGGACCACTCCAGGTAGGACCTATCCTAACACGGGAGCATCTGATCCTCAGACTCCAGATACTCGCATTCATTGTTATGTTTTCAAAGACGAGATATATGGTAAAAGTACCCAAGTCCCAAGATTGCTTAATCCTATGGATGAATACTCTACCTCTTTTTCTATTCCTGAAGAACTAGGAGGGTTCTACCTGAACGGTGTTCAGTTGAGAGATCATGGCTTACCGTTGTCCGGATGGGTTAAGATAGGAGAAGCAAACGCTTGTCAGGAAGTTATGTCTTACAACAGTGTCTCATTCACCAATGATATTGCTACCTTCTATGTTGATCGCTCCACCAACAATATGAAATGTAATCATCCTCTGAATGCACCAGTATCGTGGTATGTAGACCCGGAGGATGTATCTGCGCGTACGCTGGCTCACGAAGCAACTCACCTTTTAAATATCAAGCAACACACCCTGGACTTTTGGGAGGTTAACGGGCGTCACACAATTATGAACGCTTCTTTGCCTGGTGGCTCTATCGGAATCAACTTCAACAACTCATCTCTCCCCAGCTACTGGAATGACTTCAGTGACACAGGGGGAAATGTGTTAGACCATCTTTTTCGAGTAAAAGCGAAGCCCTGATGCTGTCTGCTGTTCCACTTTTCGTTCGTTTATAGTCGATGTCATCGTGATCTTTAACAAGGAGACTTACATGGCTCAGTGTACCTCGGCTTTGCTCAATAGGTCCGTACAAAACCTCACAAAAAGGTTGGAGATCGCCTGCTGCCTATGGTTCCTGACCTTGATCGTCCCCGTGTGGGCCAAACAGTCAGTAACTTTTGACCTCCAACTCGCCCACAGTCCCTATAAAGCACAAAACCAGATCATTCTAACGCTGGGATTTCGTAATTCAGGGGATGAGTCAGCTTGTATTCCGAATACGTTCCGTGGTTACACTTTGAACCTCATCGACGTGAAGACGAATCAGCCGTATCGCCTCCCTTCCGGCATGTTCATTGCCCAGGGAATCCTGCCGGACGAGAACCCACAACTCCGGATACGAACCGTTCTTCCCTCCCACCTCGTGCGTAGAGCGGATCCCCAAGCCCTTGAATATCCACTCGATGATCCGTGGAACCATCCCTCCTGTTCGACCGATTCAAACAGCTCCGTCTTCACACAGAGGCCGTACTCTTCATTCCTGAAGAACTCGGGCTACCGACTGGAGCCTGGGGACATGTGGGAGGCGACGATCAACATCGCACACCTGCTGGAAACCGGGCCCATTGGCCGAGGCTACCTGGCTCCGGGGAAGTATCGTGCTGCCGTTTCCTTTACGACGCACGGAGAAGTCATCACCTCGCCCGAGCGGGAGTTTACTCTGCTCCCTCGTCCTCAGCCGGATGAGGAATCCCTGAGAGTGACGATGATCAAGACCGTTGAGGAAGGGGAGGCGTATCTGAAGGACTACCCGGAGGGCGCCTTCTTTGACAGAGCGTGTGAAACGACCCTCAGCCTGGCGCGGGAAGCGGAGGACTGGGCCGCAGTGGCCCGTGTCGCCGAACAGTACTACAAAGGGGTGCCGGGGAGGTTGAGCCTGTTCAGGCGCAGCTGCGCAGGACACGACTGGGCAGAAGGTCTGTGGTACAGTGGAAAGAAGAAGGAAGCCGAGGATCTGCTGGCCCACGAAGACGTTCTCGAAGGCTGGTACACCCTCAGAACGATCCGCAGGGAAGGTCACTGGCCCGGCCAGCGCTCCCGACCCGCTCCAGACGCTTCCAATCCGCCCGCTTCCCCGCCCCCGGCTCCCGTCCCTTCACCCTCCACACTCCCCTAACCGCAAAACCGTTCTCCCACAACGGCTTCAATCCGGAATAACAAAGGCCGGAAGCGGGTTAGTCGCCCACTTCCGGCCTTTGTTTGATGTCAGGAGGGTGAACGGCTCTTACACCACGCGGGTACGGGTGGCGGAGAAGGCGGCCTTGGAGGGGCGGACGGGCTTGACGCTCGCCACGTTGTCCGGCTCGTAGTCGAGCAGCTTCAGCCAGTCCTCCTGTACGTCGGTCTTCGGGAAGATTTCGTTCTCCTTGAATTCCATTCGCACCGCCGACTGAAGGTCCTCCACACGCAGGCCGGTGTCGCGGTCCTCCTCTATGGCGCGGCGAATCGCGATGTCCTTCGCCCGCTCCACTACTGACGCGAGGATGGCGCCCGACACGAGGTCCTTCCAGTACAGCGTCTCCACGCCGCCGTTACGCAGCATAACCTGGAGGAACTCGGTCTCCGGCGCGCGCTTCCAGAGAATCTCCATCGCGCCGTCTATCAGGGCCTGACGCGCCGCCTCGCGGTCCCCGTCGTGGGTCTCGCACAGGAGATGGGGATCGAGCGGCAGGTCCGCCGTCAGGTAGATATTGAGGATTTCGCGGGAGGAATCGCGGTCGGGGCGGCTCACCTTCACCTTGCGGTCGATGCGTTCGGGGCGCAGGACCGCCGGGTCAATGTAGTCGGGCCGGTTGGAAGTGAGCATGACGACGACGTTTTGCAGCGATTCCAGTCCGTCCATCTCGGCGCAGAACTGGGGCACCACGGTGTTGGAGATGTTGAGGTATCGCCCGCTGGAGCGCGTGCGGAGAATGCTTTCGGCCTCATCAATGAAGAGGAAGACGAGATACCCTTCCCTCGCCTTCTCCCGCGCCTGATTAAAGATTTCACGGACCATGCGCTCGGTCTCGCCCAGGTACATATTCAGAATCTTCGGGCCGTTGATGGCCATGAAGTACTCCTTCACGTCCTGGTGGGTCCGCTCGCGGTACTCCTGGGTGAGGTTGTACGCGGTCGCCTTGCCGATGAGGGTTTTGCCGCAGCCGGGCGGGCCGTACAGCAGGATACCCTTGAGCGGTTTCTTGTTGTAGGCGGCGTACAGTTCGGGATGGAGCAGGGGGCGCTCAATGGTGTCGCGGATGAGGCGGATCGCTTCCTGCTGGCCGCCGACCTTGCTCCACGGGAGTTCGGGCACGGTATCCAGGAAGTAATCCTTCGCGCGCTGCACCGGGAAGTGTTCGAGGGCGACACGGAAGTTGGGGTCCATCCGCACCTCATCGCCTTCCGCGAGGGTGGCGTCCTCCAGTTCGGAGGAGCGCATGACGATGCGGCTGCTCATGCCCTGGGCGTCCATCCCCACGCGCAGGCGGCCGTCTTCCAGCACGGTGACGATCTTCACGATGGGACCGGCCAGCGGGTAGCCGAGATCGCCGAGGACGGCGTACGCCTCGTTGATCTTGACGCGGGCGCCGGTCTTGATCTCGTCGGGATCGAAGTCGCCTTTGGGGTCGAAGTTGGAGAGGAAGTCGCCGTCGCCGAGGGCGATGTTGGCGAGGCCGTCCTCCATTTTGCCCATGTAGGTGGCGAGGCGGTTGGCGGGGGCGGTCAGTTTCTGGTACGCCTCGTCAAACTCCAGCAGGGCCTGCTGGGCCTCGTCAAACTGCTTCTCATCCACCTGCATCTGGTGACGGAGCAGCAGCAGATACTCCCGGAGATCGCGCTCCTTCAGGGGGAGCATCCGGAGGATTTCGTCGAGCACGCCGATAGCCCGGAGCGTCGTTTCAAACATGGGGCGGGAAGAGTCGGAATCCATTCGGTATCCTTGCGTCGGGAGGAGTCGCCTGAAATCGAGCGCGACTCCCACGGAGATACAGGAATGACAACCGGGCGGCGGCGGGGGTTTCCACCTCTGACAAGGATTTGACAAGGAGATAGAGGTGAACCCCACGCGGGGAGGCGCACGCGAAGCATGACTCGGAGTATAGATGAGGCGCTTGACGGCATCCAATGGCGCCTTGTCACGATTCAGCCTCAATGCGAGGGCGCCGCGCAGGCTCAGTCCAGGCAGGGTCAGTCCAGGCAGGTCGGGGGCAGCATGCCCTGGTGGGTCAACGCGCGCAGGACGATCAGGGCGTCCACGACGGAGAGTTTGCCGTCCCGGTTCACATCTCCCGCGCGGAAGGGCGCGGCATCCAGCAATTGCACACCCACGACGGCCCGCAACAGGGCCACCACATCCGCGATGTCCACTCTGCCGTCGCCCGTGGCGTCACCGGGGAGGCAGGCGACTTCTGTGGCGGGAGGGGTGCGGGGAAATTGCGCGTCCATGCCAGCCACCAGATCAGACCGAGCCATGACGCCGTAAGGGACCGGGGTCGTACGGTACGGGAAGAATCCGTCGAAGGTGACGCGGAAGACCGTTTCGCCGGTGTCGGTCATCTCGGTGAAGTAGGGGTTGGCGCCCCACGTCGTGACCCAGTTTCCCCCGGACAGTTTGCGGGCGCTGCCACAGCACAGGGAGACCGTCGCCACGGGGTCAGAGTGTTCTTCGATGAGGGTGGCGGTTCGGGCGTCCAGGTCCAGCCGGTAGCGAACCACGCGCGGCCTCAGCCCCGTGCGGCTGGCGTTGTCATACAGGGTGAGCGTGCCGTCCGGGAGGATCCGGGCGTCGTGCTGGCCTCCAAAACCTGCGCGCGAATCGCCCACAAAGGCGAGGCTCCGGTCTGTGGGGGCGCCGCCGAGTTGCCACTCCACCTCTCCGGTGTCGCGTTTCACCTTCATCACCGCGTTGAGGTGTCGAAACGACATCACATAGCCGTCGCCGTCCGGCTCGATATCGTTCATGTGGTACGGGTCAGACGGCTCCATCTGAATCCAGTCCTGCCACAGGTTGCGATCCGACATCGTGAGGGGCAGATGATCGAACGAGGACCATGACCACGCCACTTCGCCGGTGGGGGTGATCTCCTCCACAGTGTTGTTAATCAGAGGGGCGGTGGCGGACCCGCCGATGGAGGTGAGGTCCATCGGTCCCAGCACCGGGTTGGCGATGAGCAGGAAATTGCCGTTCTCCAGCCGCACGAGTTCGTGGAAGTCCATCACTCCGCCCACGGGAGTCACTTCCCGGAGGAGCGCGCCGCTCAGATTGCGGATTTGTATCCCCGCGTCTTCGGTCCAGGCGATGGTTTGCCCATCGAGCGGCTTCACGTCGTACGGAACGATCAGGTTGTGGAACCACCAGATCGGCGCTCCGTGGGAGTCGAAGACGATGGCGTAGGTGAGAAAGTCCATCTGCCCAAACGCCAGAGTGGGGGAAGTGGTATACCACTCGGCCTGGGGCGTTCCGTTCCGCCTCACCGAAAAGGCCGGGAAGTCGGGCGGCAGGCGTCGGATGTTGTAGGTGGCGGTCGCCTCCCCCGGCAGGGTCACGGTGAGAGATGCGCGCTGCCCATCCTGTAGCGGAACGCTCATCACGAACGATTTAGTGAGCGTGGGCTGCCCGTCCACCGACGCCTGCCCGCCGGGGGGCAGCGTCACGGAGAGTTGCAGCGATTGATTGGGAACGCCTCGGAACACATAATCCCTGATTCGGGGGCTGTACGACGGAAATAACGCCGGTGACGTGGAGAAGGTGAACCCTTCCGACTGCGCGTGAGCGACCGAAAGGGGAAGCAGCGCCACTACCAGGATCAGGAAAAGGGTTGACGCCCCCCCCCGGTTGCGTTGTCCCCTTCCCCAAAATGGCGCACGCTTCCCCATGTTTTGGCTCCCCCGCTCCATGCGATGGTCCCCTTTCATCCCTGCTGCGATGCACTATGTGACGGCGTTCATAGGTTTTATGTTGCCAACGACCCTGTAAATTTTGCCCGCCATCTGATAATCTACAGCGTTCCCTGGATCGGCTCCCACCCCATGGCGCCGGGTGAACTGCCTACGAAGCGACGAGGCGCAAAGCCGTACGCCGCCGCGTACGCATTCCGAACCTCGTCCAGCGCCGCTTCGGCTTCAGGCGTGTCGCGCATGAGGACGGCCACCGTGCCCCCGCTTCCGCCGCCGGTGATCTTCGCTCCAAAGAGTCCCCGATCCGGCCCGCGTCGCCGAACCTCCTCCACGAGGAAGTCGGTCTCTTCGCTGCCGAGGTGGCAATTCTCACCATAACTGCGGTGGGATTCGTACATCAACTCACCGGCTTCCGCCATCAATTGATTCGCCAGGTCCTCCCCGGCGGGGTCCTCCTCCAAATACCGCTCGGCGAGCAGCAGGCAGGCGCGGAACCGCTTCACCCGCGCGTCCTCCCGCACCGGATGCTCGGCGCAGGCGCGCACGCGGTACGTTTCTGAAGGGTTCACGGTGGTCACGGGGTCCACGGTCGCGCCATATCGGGCGAGGAAGTCATGCCCGGTTATGGTTTCAGGGAGGCTTTCGAGGAGGGTTCGGCCTTCGCGGGTCGCCGCCAGTAGTTCCGGGGTCAGGTTGCACAGGTAGCCGTTGAGGTAGTCTTCCTCTGAGTCAAACGTGAGGATGCGGTGGCCCATGAAGGCCGCCACTCGCGCCTGCGTGTAGAGGGTCCCCCCCACCGAGTGCTTCACCCCCGAATCGAGGCCGCAGACGACGTAGCCGGAAGGGATGCGCTGATAGCCCAGCGGTTCGTGAGGCTGGCACTTGAGGGCCAGGAGTTGATTCTCCAGCCCCAGCGCGCTTGTCACCTGATCCATCACGCCGCAGGGCGCACCGGCCACGCGATTCTCCACGACCTGACACCGCCGCGCCAGAGTGAGGCCGTCCATTTCCAGCCCCGCCGCGACGGTAAGCGCCCGCATCGTCGCCACTTCCACCGCCGCTGAGGAGGAGACCCCGGCGCCGAGCGGGACCTCGCTCACGAGGAGGCAATCGGCGCCGTCCGTCAACGAACGAGGGAGGCGCTCCCCGAATTCGGCGGCCAACACCGCAAAGCACCCGACCATGTAGGCCGCCCACCGGTCGCTGCGGCGAACGCGCCACCGCTGGCCCACTGCGGATAAGGCGTCGGCTTGCGACTCCCAGCCTCCTGCGCCGTTTGCCAGCCGCTTCAGGCCGAGTTCAGTTTCCGTGGTCTCGCACTCCAGCGTCCTGAGGGGGCCGTCGGCCTCCGGAAGGATGCTGTGGAATCGGAAGCGACCGTCCTCCCTTGCCTGATACGCCAGATACGCCGCCGCCGCGATGGGCATCTCCAGCACGACCGACCCTGAATAGTCTGCGATGCCGCCCATCACATCAAGGCGGCCCGGCGCGCGGGCCATAGTTATGGGGCGGCCCGGCGTGAAGAAGTTGGCGCGCGACCGGAGCGCGGCGGCGATGGGCGCGGGGAGGCGTGGGTCAGAGAAGAGATGCACCGGCGAGCTTTCGAGGGGTGGCGAAGGACAGGTTTGCCGACCCCAGAAGGTGGGTATAGCAGCATGAACTGGTTATTGCTCTCAGTCCGCCTCCTGCCTCCCTGGACACTTTCTTCTTCGGGTTGAGGCCGGTCGCCTCCTGCGGGTAGAGGGAAGTAGCGTCCATCCGGCGCTCATTAACCGTGGAAAGGTTCTCATTGCCGCCTTCATGCACCCCTCCTGTGGGAGTCCTCTCCCTTGATGACAGCCGCCGCGTTCTCTCGGTCAACGAGGCGGCCGCTCACTGGCTCTCATGTCTCCCGGAACAGGCGGGAGATTCACGCCTTGAGGACCTCTTCATCCCCGACGATCATGCCCGTCTTCACGACCTGCTTGCGAGCGCGTCAGAAGGCGACTGTATCATCGCCCGTCCCGCGTTCGCCGACGCGGCGCCCGTGCGCGTGACGCTCTCCTCCCTCACACGCGACCGTCCATTGCTTCTGCTCTCCACCGCGCCCGACGCCGCCTCCTTCGACCCAGAGGTTCTCTCCCCCGACGCAGAGACCGACTCTGCGCTCGCTGTGCCCCGGTTCGCGCCCGCCCCGCTCCTCCTTTCCGCCATCGTCGAATCGTCGGAAGACGCCATCTTCAGCAAGGACCTGGACGGACGCCTCCTGAGCTGGAATCGCGGCGCCGAACGCCTCTACGGGTATACCGCTGAAGAGGTCGTCGGGCAGTCCGTCGCGCTTCTTGCGCCGCCGGAACGGGTGGACGAAATCCCGCAGATCATGGAGCGCCTCCGTCGCGGCGAGCGCATCGAGCATTACGAAACAACCCGCATGACCCGCGACGGCCGTCGGCTTCGGATTTCGCTGGCGATCTCTCCGTTACGAAATGAGGCGGGCGTCGTCATGGGGGCCTCCGTCATCGCGCGAGACGTGACCGAGCGCGCTCGCCTTGAGGAAGCGCTCCGTCAGCGCGCCGAAGAACTGGCGGAGGAGACGCGCCGGAAGGATCAGTTCCTCGCCATGCTGGCCCACGAGTTGCGTAATCCCCTGGCGCCGGTGCTCAACGCGATACATATTCTGAAATTGAAAGGCAGTTGCGAGCCGTCGTGTGTCCGCGCCCGCGACATCGCTGAGCGTCAGGTGCTTCATATGGCGCGCCTGATAGACGATCTGATTGATCTATCCCGGCTCAATCGGGGGAAGATCGAAATCCGCTCGCGCGCTTGTGAAGTCTCGGAGATCCTTGAGACAGCGGCGCAGGGAGTCGCTTTCCTGATGGAACGCCGCCGCCACACCCTGACGGTCACGCCGCCGCGCCCGCCGCTTCGCCTGATCGCCGACCCGGATCGGCTGGAGCAGATTCTGGTCAATCTGCTCAACAACGCCGCGAAATACACCGATCCCGGCGGCCATATCGCGCTGAGCGCCGAACGCGACGGCTGCGAAGTCGTCTTCACCGTGCGCGATAACGGCATAGGCATACTACCGGAGGCGTTGCCGCACATCTTTGATCTCTTCGCGCAGGCGGACCAATCGCTGGATCGCTCCCGGGGCGGGCTGGGCATCGGCTTGTCGCTCGTGAAGCGCCTCGTCACCCTGCACGGAGGCGAGGTGTCCGCCCACAGCGCCGGGGAGGGCCAGGGGGCCGTCTTCACGGTGCGACTGCCCGCCGGTGAGGACCCATCTCCTGTCGCCGGAGATAGCGTGATCCCCCGTTGACCCCAACCTCGGACCGCGATAGACTGATGTGCGGAAGCCTCTGGCTCCGGGCATCCCCTTTTTTGCTTCCCGACGAGGAGAACTATGGCGGAAGAAACCACTCACGCGGCTCTGGATGCGCAGGCTCAACGGATCGCCGACCTGCTGGACGACCTTCCGTGGTGTGAATGCACCGGATTTCTGGTGGTCGAGGAGGAGGATGAGACTCCCGATCCCGAACTGAACCGTTACCTCCAGGCGTTCGATGTGCTGGTGTTCGATGGCTATGTGGCCGACTTCATGCGGATGACGCGAGCCTCCCAGGTGGCGCTGGCCCCGCACTTCCCCGGCGACCTCCTCATGGCGCAGGTTACTGTGCCCCTGGACGAAGGCGAGGACCCGAACCAGGTGCCCCTGTCGCTCATGGTGCATTACAATCCGCCGCATGACGAAGCGGTCTCCGACGCCGAATATCTCCAGGCGCGCGCGCGACTCCTCGAAGTGGTGGAGAGAGTGGTCAGCGACGCCGTAGAGGAATGGACGCAGGAAGAAGAAGACGAATCTCCGGTGGAAACGCTGGTGTAGCGGCGCCATCGGGCGGTCCTCCCGGGCGGATGGCCTTCATGGCGCCGTATTGGTATCCTGAACGACTGTTTCCACATTGAGACCCTGATAACCCTGGGAGGGAGCGGCATGGCGGAGGCCCCCAACACGCTGGATCACCCGTGGAAGGAGGCGCTGGGAGTGGCCCTCCCCGACTTCTTCCACCTCCTCTTCCCCAAAATCGGCCTGCAACTCGACTTCTCCGAGCCGCCCCGCTTCCTCGACGCCGAACTGAGGCGCCTCCGCGCCGAGTCCATGACCGGTCCTCTCCACGCCGACCGCCTAGTGGAAGTGTAAACCTTCTCCGGCGAACCCCGGTGGGTCCACATCCACATTGAGGTTCAGTCGCAGAAGGACCCCTCCTTCGAGGAGCGGATGTTTGAGTATCATATCCGTATCCGGGACCGGTACCACCGCCCCATCACCAGCCTGGCCGTGCTGGGAGACCCTCACCCGGAGTGGCGTCCCGACGAGTATCGGAAGGAGCAACTGGGCTGCGAGGTTCGCCTGCGGTTCCCGGTGGTGAAACTGCTCGAACTGGATGTGGAGCGGCTACTGGCGGAGGAACCCCGGAACCTGTTCACGGTGGTGGTGGCGGCGCACCGGGCGGCGCAGGGGACGAAGGGGAACAAACGGCTGCGGGTGAAGGTGGAACTGGCGAAGCGGCTGTATGCGATGGGGCTGACGGCGGAAGAGGTACGAGAGCGGTTTCGGTTTCTGGAGTGGATGATCGGGCTGTCCGAGGAGAGGGAACAATCGTTTCGGAGCGAGATGGCGTCGTATGAGGAGGAGACGAAGATGCCTTACGTGCTGAGTTTTGAGCGGATTGGAATGGAGAAGGGGCGGCTGAATACCGCGCTGAATCTGAGCCTTCGAATGTTGCGCCGGAAACTGGGGGATGTCAGCGAGGCGCAGGAGGCGGTGGTGCGGAGTCTTCCGGTGGAGCGGGTGGAATCCCTGGCCGAGGCGCTGCTCGACTTCACCACCCCCGAAGACCTCGATACATGGCTGCGGGAGAACGCGGCCGCCTCACCGTGAGGGAGGGATGCGACCGGATAACCCTGCGATTCCGCGTCCGGCCCTCCTGATTCATGCATGCTTCGGAGCGGATCCGTTCGGAGCCTGAACTGTTCCAGTTCTCACTCTCCTCACATGAGGCGCCTGTGGTACCGTTCTACTACACTCCCCGATTTCAGGGCTACTCTCTCGGACCGAGCCATCCGTTCAAGCCGATCCGTTACCGCCGGACGCACGATCTCCTCGCGGGCTACGGCGTCTTTGGCGAGCGCGAGTCGGTAGTGGAAGCCGAACCCGCGCCGGAAGCGGCCATTCGACGCGCGCACACGGCGGAGTACGTGGAGGCTCTCAAGCGCCTCAACGATGAACCGGACAGCCCCCTGCGCTATTCACACGGCCTCGGCCCCGGCGACACCCCGGCTTTCGCGGGGGTCTGGGACGCCACGCGGGACTGCATCGGCGGTTCGCTTCAGGGCGCGGAGTTCATCCTCTCCGGCCAGGGCCAGCGCGCCTTCAATGTGGCGGGCGGCCTGCACCACGCGATGGCGAACCACGCGAGCGGCTTCTGCGTGCTCAACGACGCCGCTATCGCCATTCATCGCCTGCTGGATGAAGTGGAGCGGGTGGCCTATGTGGATATTGACGCCCACCACGGCGACGGCGTGGAAGCCTTGTTTTACGACAATCCGCGCGTTCTGACTGTATCCATGCACGAATCGGGCGAGTGGCTCTTCCCCGGCACGGGATTCCCCCGCGACACCGGGCGCGGCGCAGGCGTGGGAACGGCTCTCAACATCCCTCTGGCGCCCCACACCGGCGACGAACTGTTCATGGCCGCCTTCCACGAGATCGTCCCGCGTGCGGTGGAGGCGTTTCGGCCCGATGTTGTGGTGACACAGTTCGGCGCGGACGCCCACTATTCCGACCCGCTGGCGCACCTCGCGCTGACGACCCGCGCCTACGAGGCGATGCTGGGATACTGGGACCGCCTCGATCTCCCGTGGCTCGCTCTGGGCGGCGGCGGATACAATATGGACGCCGTGCCGCGAGTCTGGGCCATGGTGTACGCGGCGCAGGCGAAGGTCTCCCTCCCCGACACACTGCCCCAGGAGTATCAGGCGGCCTGGGGCGGAGAGACGCTGCGCGACCCGGAGCCGTCTCCCGCGCCCCCCCCGGACGGCCTGAGTGCGGAGGACGTCGCGGGGTACGCCCGCCGACAGCTCGACGACCTGAAGCGGTCGCTGGGGTGGACATGAGGGGAAAAGCGCCGGGCGAGCGTTCCCTGGGGAGGACGATCAGCCGTCGGCGAGGGCGGGTTCAATCGTCACGGATTTAATGGTGTCCCCCATCCGTATCGCCTTCACCGCTTCCATCCCCTCCGTCACCTGCCCAAAGACGGCGTACTGCATATCCAGGCTGGTTTGGGGCGCCAGCGTGATGTAAAACTGCGACGACGCGCTGTCCGGCTGCTGGGATCGCGCCATGGCGAGCGCGCCTTCGGTGTGTTTCAGCTTGGGCGACACTTCCAGGCGGATGTTTTTACCCGATCCGCCGGTCCCCGTGCCCTGGGGGCAGCCGCCCTGAATGACAAAGCCGGGCACGACGCGGTGGAAGTTCAGCCCGTCGTAGAAGCCTTTTTGCGCCAGGCCGATGAAGTTGGCCGTGGTGACAGGGGCTTCCTGTTCATACAATTGGCAGCGAATGGTTCCTTTGCTCGTTTCGATCACCGCGATTCGTCCGTCAGCCATACCCGTGTGGTCCTTTCCGACGCGAAGGCGCGTCACGGCATCAGTATAGCAGGCCATGACATGGGAGGACTTACAGGCGCTTCTCCCTTACCACCGGCGCCCCGGATGGAGGGATTCACCCGGCGGGAGAGGCCGCCGGGCTGCTGACCTATGTCAAATCAACCCCATTCAGTCTGTAGGAGGGCGCCTGCCTTCACGTCATCATTTGCTCAGCTGACTAACGTCTCATCCGCTGGAGAGCAGCTTTAGCGTGTGCCTGTCCCTGCGCCGCCGCCTGCCGATACCACCGCACCGCCTCCCTCAGGTCCTGAGCGACGCCTACCCCATTCTCATAGCGGCTCGCCAGGTTGGACTGAGCGGCAGCATGTCCCTGCTTCGCCGCCTGCTCATACCACCGCACCGACTCGAACGCGTCCGGAGCGACGCCCTCTCCATTCACATAGCACAACGCCAGGTAGAACTGAGCGGCA
>JBBRGS010000020.1:0-31988 GCA_038240635.1 Armatimonadota bacterium | reverse complement strand
GATGGGGATCGGGTAGACGTGCGACAGCAGCATCTTCACGCCGATGAAGACGAGCACCAGCGCCAGCCCGAAATGGAGATACCGAAACAGCCCCACCACGCCCGCCAGCAGAAAATAGAACGACCGCAGGCCCAGGATGGCGAAGATATTCGAGCTATACACGATGAACGGGTTGCGCGTGACCCCATAGATCGCCGGGATGGAGTCGAAGGCGAAGATCAGGTCGGTGGTCTCGATCATCACGAGGACGAGGAGCAGAGGCGTGGCCATCCGCCGCCCTGCCTCCTTCACGAAGAAATGGCCGTCGCGGTAGGTGTCGGTCATTGGGATGAAGCGCCGGACGAGGTTGAACACCGGATTCTTCTCCGGGTGTAGTTCCTCGTCCCGGTGGAAGAAGAGCCGAAAACCCGTGAAGACGAGGAAGGCGCCAAAGACATACAGCACCCACTCGAAACGGTGGATGAGCGCGCCGCCCAGTAAAATCAAGGTGGCCCGCATCACAATGGCGCCGAGGATGCCCCAGAACAGCACGCGATGCTGTAACGTCTCCGGCACCGCAAAGTACGACATGAGCATGACGAAGACGAAGATGTTGTCCACCGACAAGGTCTCTTCAATGAGATAGCCGGTTAAAAACTCCAGCGCCGCGTGATGCCCTTTCCAGTAGTAGAGGAACAAGTTGAAGGCCATCGCCAGGCTCACCCAGACCACGCTCCAGAGGGCGGCCTCGCGCATCGTCACTCGCTGGTCCCGGCGATGGAAGACGCCGAGGTCGAGGAGCAGCAGGAGGAGGATGCCGGCGGTGAACGCGATCCAGATGATCGGATGATTCATAAGGCGATCCGTGCAGGAACGGCGGAGGGGCAGGGAAACATAAAAAAAGACCTTTGACGGACGCCACTCGGCGAGGGGACTTTCCCCTTTCCGAGGTGTGGGTCCGTGCAAAGGTCTTGCAACCGAGCGAGACTGCTGCGGCGGGAGGACCGGCGGCTTCACGGGGTCCCGTCTCCGGGCGCGAAGTCCGCGTCTTGACGATCCGTTCCAGAGCCGGGCGGCGGTGTTGAAATTTCGCCGTGTTCGGTTCCTGCTACTCCCCTAAGACGTCTGATTCCACTCTCGTGGGCGACGGCGAACCGCCTCCACAAGTACTGTAACAGGTTGAGGCGCCGGTAGCAACGGAAGGCGCCTTGATCGGAGACCGAAAATCCAGGCGAATTGAGGGCGCGCCCAGCCGTTATCATAGGTGGTAAGGGACGCTTCAGGGCCGAGGACAGGGAACACCCTGGGGAACCGTCCCCAGAGACTGAACCGGGAGACGACGGTTTGAAAGAACGAACCGAATGGACGGACGAGCAGCTGATGATGAGCGTCCGCGACGGCAACGACGACGCCTTCTGTCGGCTGGTGGACCGCCACCGCAAGCCCATCCTGAACTTCGTGTATCGGTTTCTGGGCAATCGGGAAACCGCCGAGGATGTCTCCCAGGACGTGTTCGTCCGGCTCTGGGCGGCCTCCCGCACCTACGTCCCGACGGCCCGCTTCACCACGTTCCTCTACCTCATCGCCCGCAACCTCTGCCTCGATCACCTCGACAAGCGCCGCCGCCTGCCGCCTCTCACGAGCCTCAGCCAGGAGCTGGGCGCGGGGGAGGGGGCGCCGCGCACGCTGGAAGATGAGATTGCCGACACCCGCGCGGGGCCATACGGCGAAATCAGCCGCAGGGAGCGCGCGGCGGAACTGGAACGCGCCCTGCTCTCCCTTCCCGAAGACCAACGGCTGGTGTTTGTGCTGACCGAGGTCCAGGGGTTCACCTATCAGCAGGCCGCCGAGGTGGTGGGCTGTCCTCCCGGCACCGTCGCCTCCCGCAAGAGCGCGGCGGTGAAACATCTCCGCACCCGCCTCATCCCCACGAGGGTCGGCGCGGAGGGTCCCGGATGAGATTTGACCCTTTTAACCATGAACTTTCACTCCTTCCCGGCGATGGTAATTCCGGGAACCCGGAGATATCGATATGAACTGCATGGAAACCCAGGACACGCTGGTCCTGATCCACGATGGAGAAGCGTCGCCTGAACAGGTGGACGCGGCGCATCTCCACCTCTCCGAGTGCCCATCCTGCCGCGCCGAGGCCGACGCCCTGCGCCAGATTAATGTGTGGTGTCACGAGGAGCCGCCTCCGGAGCCGTCGGAGACATGGGACCTCGCGCTGACCGCCAAACTCGGCGACCTGAAGATGCGCGCCGCCACCGAAGAGATTCGGCTCCTGCGGCAGATCGCCGAGGAGATGGCTACGCGGATTCGGGCGCTGGAGACGGCTCAGGCCGCCGAACGCCTGGAGCGCGACCTCATGAACGTGAACGAGCTGGCGCTCTACCTCCACGTCACGCCGGAGAAGGTCCGCGATCTGCTGCCCGAAATCCCCCACATCGCCCTGGGCGGCGACGTGCGGTTCCGCCGGGCCGCCGTGGATGGGTGGCTCCAGTTGCGCGAGTCCGCCCCCGCCGAAGCGCCCCTTCAGTGGAACGACTGGGTGATCGGCGCCGGATCGCATCTCTCGTCCTGATGCGTCGGTCTGAGGGGATCACTGCAGGGTCAACCGCTGACACGGAGGACGCGGAGGGTTACGGAGGGCCACGGAGAACCCCCAGGGGTCCAGGGGGAGTGAAAGGAAAGAGGAGAGGGCGCAGAGGTATATTCTACCCCATGCTGCCTTCCTCGCTTTGTCGTTCATTGAGGCGTGTTGGGTTACTTCGTCTCTCGATCACTTGAGTTTTCACTGTCCTCGTGGGGTTCTCCGTGGTTCTCCGTGACCCTCCGCGTCCTCCGTGTCAGCGGTTTGATCCTGGGTTTCTCTCCAGTCCACTGCGTTAAGAGTTGATCCTGACCCCATGGTCAACCTCCCATAACAGCGCCAACCAAAGGAGACCCGCATGTCCCTTGGCTATGTGTTGACGGCGCGACAGGTAAAGGAATACTACCTCGACCGCCCCGACATCCGTGAAGCCCTCCTCGCCTGGGGGCGCGAACGACGAACCCTCGCAGGAACCGAGGCCGACATCTACGGGCGGCGTGGGACGCCCCTGGAAACCGCGCGGCGCCTGGAGGAGATGATCGAGGCGAGCCTGCAACCGTCTCCCTCCGCCGTGCCGAGGAAATATCCCGCCGTCCACGCCTGTATCTCGCGCATCCGACGGGGCGCTCCCACAGACACAACCCACCTCCCCGCCGATTTCTCCCGGATCGGGGCCGCTGACCTCGTGCTGGACGTGGACATCAAGGACAACTTCCGGGAGGCGTTCGCGCAGGGCCGCCGCATCCTCAATCTGCTGGAGGCGCACGGGACGCCGCACCGCGTCAAGTTCAGCGGCAACACCAGTCCCCACTTCATCCTTCCCGCCGAAGCGTTCCCGCGCCCGCTCTCCGGCCAGAAGTTCCGACAGGTCGCTCAAACAGTCTATGAGTATCTGAAGCGCGAGTGCGACGCCCCCAACCTCGATCCGTACCTGGCCGACCCCGATCATTACCTCCGTATGGCGTACTCGCTCCATGAGAACACCGGACTCGTCAGTGTGCCCATTCCGCTCGGCGCTTACGATACCTTTGTCCTGGAAAAGGCCGAGATGCCCAACGTGACCGTGGATGAGGAGTGGCTGAAGCCGATGGAGGCGCCCTCCACCGCCGGAATGGAGTCGCTGCTGACCGCCGCCGGAGTGAAGCGCGAGACCTCCGTCTGGCGTTAACTCACCGAAGACCTTTGCCCGATTTGTGGCGATGGAGCCAGGCTTATCCCTCGCTTCGTCGCGGAGCCGAACCATGCAACCTGATCCCTGCGTTTCCTCAACGCCGTCCAACGTCATCACTCTTGAACGCGGCGCTGTCCGCGCCCGAATCGCGCCGGACAAAGGCGGGCGAATCCTCGAACTCTCGTATGAAGCCGTGAATGCGCTCCACAACCTGTATCCTGAAGGCTACAACTTCGGGCCGTACACCGAGTACGGCGGCATCGAAGAACACGTTGGCGGCGCGCCCGGCGCCCTCTGGGGCGTCCCCTGGGATGCTCAAACGGAGGGAGAGCGCATCACCCTGAGCGCCTGGAGCAATCAGACCCTCGTTCAAAAAACGATCTCGCTGGTGGGCGATCCGATCCTCCTTCGCGTGGAGTACGAACTCTCCAACTATTCGGCCAGTTTCGCGCGGTTCACCTTCGGCATCCACCCGGAACTCACCCTCGGCGGCGATCATCGAAGCCTGAAGTACGCCGTCACCCTCGCGGAGGGGCTGGAGGAGGGCCGCTACACCGAAGCGGGCTTCCGCAAGTCCCTCACGCCCAGCGAAGGCTGGTCCGCCCTCACCTATAATGACCGCCTCTTCGCGCAGATGCTTCCCCCCGGCGTCATGGACCGCCTGGAAATCTACATTCCCAAAGTGGACACGCATCTGGTGTTGCAGCCGGTGGTCTACGGAGTCGGTCTGTCGCCGGGAAAAGCGACGCGCTTCACATATCTCGCGTACCACGGCCCCGGCGACGTGGCGACCGCGCGGGAGTTGTATGCGGAGTCTCTGCCGAAACTGACCCAGGAGTACGGCGCGGCGAAACCTCAGTCCGCCATGCCCGCGCTCCCCCCCCACAACACACCACATGACAATCACTTTGGCATGGACGCCAACGCCGCAGGGCAGGAAGGCCACCCCGGCCATCGGGACGCCCGCCACGCCGCGCGGGAGATGTTGCGAACAATGGAACGGGAACAACGCAAGTTTGAGCGGGAACAACGCAAATTCGCTAGGGAGCAACGTCATATGGAACGTGCGGCGCGGAGAGGTCAATTCCCGTTCAACCCTCCGCCCATTCCCCCAATGCCGGACGTTCCTCCTGTGCCATCTACTCCCTTTATGCCGCCCATTCCGCCCATCCCGCAGTTCGCTCCGCCACCGCCGGAACCGGATGCGCGGGGGCAGCGCCTGCGTGTCCTGCGAGACATCGCGGAAGGCCGTATCGCCGTGGACGACGCAGCCCGCCTGCTGAAAAAATTAGCGGTTTAACCTCTCCTGGACACAGAAGCGGGGGAAGTCCGCATCACCGACTCCCCCCGCTTCGTAGGGCTTTGCTTAACGGTCAGGCGGGCATATGAATCCAGCTGCGCGAGAAAAAGTCCGCCAGCGTTAGCACGAACAGGATAAGGAGCCAGACGAGCGCCGCCCCCGCGAAGACCTGCGTCAGCTTCGTGCTCCAACGCAGGTGCATGAAATAGAGGATGACGAGCAGCGCCTTCAGCACGGCGATGGTGACGGCGATGATGAGGTTCGCCTCGCCGAGATCGAACGACGCCGCCACGAGGGTCATCACGAGCAGGACCATCAGTCCGGCGAAGACCATGAGGTAGGTCCCCACCGGCACAATGTGGTGCGTGGAATGCTCCGGGTCGCCCGGCGGGTTGTCGAGATGGTCGTTGATGGTGGATTGCGTCACGCTAATGGCCTCCTCCACCCGGATGGAACCCGGCGATCAGATACAAGAGGGGGAACAGGAAAATCCAGATAATGTCAATGAGGTGCCAGTAGAGGCCCAGGATTTCCACCGGCTGATCGTTGCCGCCCCCGAAGCGGCCCTTCGCGGCCAGGAAGGTGAACCAGCCGACCAGCGCCAGCCCGACGATCATGTGGGCGGCGTGCAGCCCCGTCATGCAGAAGTAGACAACGAAGTACATCATCACGTTCTGCTGGCTGATGCCATGCTCGGCGAGGCGGGGCAGGGCGGCGGGATGTTCGTTGTAGTAGAACCAGTTCATGCCGGGGACAAGGCCCTCGTGGTAATCAGCGGTCCACTCGAACCCCTTGACGATGAGGAACGCCGCGCCGAGAATCCAGGTGAGGATGAGGAACCGGACCAGCCATTTGCGGTCCTTGATCCCGGCGCAGCGCACCGCCAGCGCCATCGTCAGGCTGGAGAAGAGCAGGACGAAGGTGTTGATGGTGCCCAGCGTGATGTTGAGGTGGCTGCTGCCTTCGTGGAAGGCCCACGGATACATCCAGCGGTACAGGCTGTAGGCGAGAAACAGTCCGCCGAACATCATGGCTTCCGTGCCAAGGAAGAGCCACATCCCCAGGGTGTTCGACTCGCGTTGCTGCTCCATATCATCGAAATGATGGTGAAGCGGGCCGTGCGACTCGTGCCCGTCGCCATGCGGCGCGTCGGGGGCGTGAGCGGTCAGGGACGCGGCTTCCACGGCGGGAGCGGGGACGGACGCCGCGTTCGGGTCGGGCGTGTTCTGGGTCTCAGACACCACGAGTGGAGTCCTCCTTCTGATGGTGTCCCTCAATCTCTCGTCGGGTCAGTTCGTACTCCACCTGGGCGCGGGTCATATCGGCCTGGGCGTCGGCGAGTTCATCGGCTTCCGGCGAGTAGGCGTAGGGTCCCTGGGTCACAATCGGGACCACATCAAAGTTGTACCACGGCGGCGGCGAGGCCGTCTGCCACTCCAGCCCCGTCGCCCGCCAGGGATTGGGTCCGGCGATGGGGCCGCGCTTCAGCGACCAGATGAGGTAGATGAACGGGAGTAAGAAGGCGACGGCGAGGATGGAGGCCCCGGCGCTCGACATGATGTTGAGGAACTGATACTCCGGCGCGTAGGTGGCGTAGCGGCGGGGCATGCCTTCGTAGCCCGCGATGAACTGCGGGAAGAAGGTGAGGTTAAATCCGACGAACAGCAGGATAGCCGCCGCCCTGCCGAGCGACTCGTTGTACATCCGTCCGGTGATTTTGGGCCACCAGAAATGCATGGCCGCCATATACCCCATCGTTGCGCCGCCGACCATGATGTAATGGAAGTGCGCCACGATGAAGTAGGTGTCCGTAAGATGGATGTCGCTGGCGACGGCGGCGAGGTGCATACCGGTCAGGCCGCCCACGGCAAACAAACCTATGAAACCCAGGCAGTACAACATCGGCGTGGTGAGCCGGATGGACCCCTTGTAGAGCGTAGCCGTCCAGTTAAAGACCTTGATCCCTGAAGGGATAGCGACGAGGAAGCTGAGGAACGAGAAGATCATGCTCGCGTAGGGGCTTTGGGTGGTGGAGAACATATGGTGCCCCCACACCAGAAAGCCGATGACCGCGATGGCGAGACTGGAGAACGCCACAAACCGATAACCGAACACCGGGCGGCGCGAGAAGCAGGCGATCACTTCGCTGACCACCGCCATACTCGGCAGCACCATGATGTAGACCGCCGGGTGCGAGTAGAACCAGAACAGGTGCTGCATCAGTATGGGGTCGCCGCCCATCTTCGGGTCGAAGATGCCCAGGTGGAAGACCCGCTCGGCGAAAAGGGCGAGGAGGGTGATCGCCAGCACCGGAGTGCCCAGCACCTGGATGATGCTGGTGGCGTACATGCTCCAAATGAAGAGCGGCAGGCGGAACCATGTGAGACCCGGCGCCCGCATTTTGTGGATGGTGACGATGAAGTTGAGGCCGGTGAGGATGGAGGAGAACCCGGCTAAAAACGCCCCCACAATGGTGATGGCCACGTTGCCGTAGGCGTACTGCGTGCTGAGCGGCGCATAAAAGGTCCAGCCGGTGTCCACGCCGCCGAATGTAACCGCGCCGATCCCGATGAGCGAGCCCAGCATATAGAGGTACCAGCTCAGCAGGTTCAGTTTGGGGAAGGCGAGGTCCTTGGCGCCGAGCATCATCGGGACGAGGAAGTTTCCAAACACCGCCGGGATGGACGGGATCAGGAAGAAGAAAACCATGATGATGCCGTGCGCCGAGAACATCTTGTTGTAGGTTTGCGGGCGCAGCAGATGGCTGTTAGGCGTGATGAGGTTGAGGCGGATCAGCGTCGCCGCCATCCCCCCCAGGAAGAACATGAAGGTGATGGAGAAGAGATACAGGATAGCGATGCGCTTATGGTCCAGCGTAAACAGCCACGATTTCCAGCCATAATCGCGGTTGAGGTAATGCTCGCGCGGGATTTCGTAGGCGACCGAGGTCACGTCGGGTTTCCCCGGAGGTGGGGGTTGTTCAATCGCGTCGGTTCTCATCGGTTCGTTCCTCGGTTCCCTGGGGTCGTGGTCGGGGTATTGCGGTTCGGAGTCACTTTCCCTGGCGTTCCGCCTCCGGGGAGAGACGCCGCCGGGGCATTGTTCGCGGCGGGGCTGTTGCGCTTCAAATTTTTCGTGATGGTGGGCAGATTGGCAGGCGTGAAGCCGACTCGCGCCTTGTAATCGGACGGCGACATCTCACTGGTCTTATCGGTGGAGGCGCCGCCGTTGGAGGTGCCGTTGCTCCGCCCCAGCGACTTGAGGTAGGCGATGATCTGGAGGATTTGCTCCTCGTTGAGCCGGTCCTTGTAGGTCGGCATGATCGGCTTGAAGCCCGCCGCAATCTCGCGCTCCGGCAGCAGGATGGAGTCGTGGATGTACCGATCATCGGCGGTCAGGGTGGTGGCCGGGACGCGCTCCAGGGGGACATCGCCGCGTGGAATCTGCACCGCCACCGGGTTGCCGTAGATGCCATCGAGCAGGGGAGCGCGAACGCTCGCCGCCGCGCCGTGACAGCCGCTGCACCCGAACTGGCGGAACAACTTCTCGCCCTGGGCGGCGATGGAAGGCTGATAGGTCCCGGTGGAGAGCCAGCGCTGATAATCCGCCGGGGGCATCACCGTCACGGTGCCGACCATGCCGCTGTGATTGGTGCCGCAAAACTCCGCGCAGAAGAGATTGTAGGTCCCCGCTTTGGTCGGCTTGAACCACATGGTGGAGTACTGGCCGGGGAAGACATCCTGCTTGAGACGGAACGCCGGGATGAAGAAGGAGTGGATGACATCCTCGCTCGTCATGGTGAGCTTGATCGGCTGGTTGAGGGGGATATGAAGTTCATTCATCTCCCAGCGGCCTTCAGGGTGCTGTATCTTCCACATCCACTGCTTGCCCACCACATACACCTGAAGCGCGTTGGCCGGCTCCTTCTTGTTGGAGAAAAAGAGGGTGGTGGACCAGACAAACATCCCCATCACGGCGACGAGCGGCACGGCGGTCCAAATGATTTCGATGGTGAGGCCGTAGAGGGGCGCGTTCGAGCGGTCCACTTTTTGACCCCGCCGATATCGGAGGGTGAGCGCAATAATGGCGACGGCGACGATGACGGCGAAGACCCCGGTGATCGCCGTGATGCCGAAAAAGAGGGCGTCGTAGCGACCGGCGTTTTCGGACGCTTCTTCTAGCAGGAAGGGAATGAGGTTGAACACGGCGTCAGCTACTCTCCTCTGGCGATGGAGCGCGGGGGACTTCTGCGCGAAGTCTTCCCGCCGGGTCTCGCCGCGCAGGAGGAAGTCGGCGGCGAGGGGCAGGGGTCAGGCGAGTCTAAGGTGTTCGGGGATCAGGAGGATCGGAAGAAAGGGTCGTAGCGGGCGGCGCCTCAGTCTGGGGGTCCCGCTTGCGCGTCAAAAGGCCGAAGCCGCCCAGCATGAGAAGGAGGGTGACAACGCCGCCCATCCGCACGAGGTTGACGACCTCCAGGCCGTACTTTCCGGTAGTGGGGTTGTAGTGGTAGCAGAGGAGCGCCAGAGCGTCAATAGGGTTGCCGATTTTGCCCTTCGACGCCTCGACAAGGGCGAGCCGCAGCCCTGACGCCGGATACTCCAGCCGGAAGAAGTAGCGCGCGATTTCCCCTTTGGGCGTTGTGACGATCACGCCGTCCGGGTGCGCGAACTGGTCCGTCTTCGGATCGTAGAGGTAGCGGTAGCCGACCGCCTTCGTGAGGGCGGTGATGTTCGCCAGGTCCCCCACGAGGAAGTGCCAGCCCTGTTCGGCGCCGGGCCGCTTGTAGTCGGCCAGCATGGTCTTCTTCTTCTCCAGCGCCAGGCCGGGTTCTTCGCGGGGGTCAATGCTGACGGTGAGAAGGGTGAAATCCTTGCCGGGGGTGAACGCCAGTTCCTTCAGGCTTTTGGAGAGGGCGATCACCTCCTCGCCGCACAGCATCTGGCACCGGTACTGGATGATGATCAGCATGACCGGCTTCGCGCCGTAATAGTCGGCCAGCCGAACCGCGCGGCCATTCTCGTCGCGGAACCTCAAATCGAGCGGGATATACGACTTGAGGCGCTGATCCAGTCCCACATATTTGGCCTTCACCACGGCGTCGGGATTGAGGGCGGGGATGGGGCCAATGTTCTCCGGCTTGTCGAACACGTCCGATTTGCTCACGAGGTTCGGATCGTCGGGGACGACTTCGACGGCGGGCTTCGCCGTGGAGGAGGGAGTCGCCACGGGCAGGGGCGCGGCGCCGAGACATCCAACACTTCCCGCGAGGAGAAGGGCGCCAAGGGAAGCGAGGAGGGGGCTGAAGGGTTTCAATGCAGGCTGTCCTCCACGGCGGTGCCGCCGCTCGACTCGGAGTAGCGCAGCTCGGTGACGACCCGTTGCCCGCCGTCCATGCCGATAGGGGAGTTCGCCGCCGGAGCGCCCTGGGCGATGACCGCGTTAATCATTGCGTCGGGGATGGTGGCCTGGCCGGTTTTGGCGTCCACGAGGCCGATGCCTTCGAGTGCTTTGGTTTCGCGGTCCCGCTCGGCCTGGCCCACGTCCCACGGCCCTGGCAGGGGGATTTTAGAGTTGTAGGGGTTGTCAATCGGGTTGGGGATGAGGCGCGGCAGCGGCGGAGCGCTTTGCACGGCCACGACCGGCGACGCGACGACCTCGCGGGAGCGGTTTACCCACATCAGCGCGAGGAACATTCCCCGCAGGAGCGCCAGCGCGATGAAGACGACCACGCCGAGGGTGAAAAACCACCCAAACAGCGCGCGGAAGTTGACATCCAGGTCCTCGTGGCCGTGCAGCACGCCATGCGCCTGAGTGCCCTGAGGCGTCGTTTGATCGGGGGCGACTTCGTTATGAGCCATGAGAGACCTCCACGCGGGAGCGCCGGATCGTTCGGGAAGCGTTCAGGGGTCGGTTAACCATGATGCGCGCCTTCCGGGACCGGCCAGTACCCTTCGACGCGCGGATCGTGCTGCGGGACGACGGTCTTCCCGGCCACGAGTCCCGCCCAGAGGGTGAGCCAGACGCCGCCGATGAGCATTGGGGCGCCGAGGTCCGCGAATCCAAAGCCGAAGTGATCGGAGAAGCTGGGGGCGACCCACCAGTAGATGTCCACCAGTCGCATCAGCAGGATGAAAGCGGCGACGTTGCCCAGGCGACGGGGACTGCGCTTGATCCCACTGCCGACGAGCAGCAGCATGAACGGCAGCGCAAAGTGGAACGGGATAAGGATGCGCGACACCCACTCCCAGCCGCCGTGGAACCGCTGCACGTACCATGTTACCTCTTCGGTAGTGTTGCCGGAGTAGGTGATGAGCATCTGCGAAAACGACATATACGCCCACAGCATCACGAACGCGAGCAGTAGGTTCCCCAGGTCGCGGAAGTACCCGGTGGGGACCTCCTGCGCCGGTGGGGTTTCGCCCGCCAGCCGCGCTGTGAGCAGCAGCATCAACGCCAGTGTACTCAACCCCTGCGCCGCAACCCACAACAGGCCGATGATGGACGAAAACCAGCGGGGTTCGAGCGACATCACGAGGTCCACCACCGCGAACGTCATCGTGAGGAGGAAGAAGACCATCCCGGCGCTGCCCAACTTGTTCAGCCGGTCGAAGACGCGGGAGTCGTTGCGCGTCTCGAAGACGGCGGCGTTGCGGATGAGGAGGCTCGCCAGCCCCCACCACGCCAGCATGATGACGACCAGCCGCGCGATGAAAAAGGGAGTGTTCAGGTAGTGCGCTTTCTGCATCAGCAGAGGATCGTGCGCCACCACGTCGGGCCGCGCCCACGGATAGAGGTGTGGCAGACCGAGAAAGATCGGGATCAGGAGGACGATCATCAGAGGAATCAGGCGCGCCCCCGCCTCCAGGGGCCGACGGATAATGTAGCCCCAGCCGCCTCCCACTGAGTGATGGAGGCAGAGCAGCCCCAACGACCCTGCGCTGACCCCGAACCAGAAGAGGTACCCAAACAGGTACGACGACCAGGGGATGCCTTTGTTGATCAACGCGCCCAGGACGCAAAACGCGAGGCCGAACACCGCCATGATCCCCGCGATGCTCTTCAGCCGAACCAGTCTGGAGCCGTACAACTCAGTCGTCGTCATAGGTGGCCCTGGGTCTCCCCCATCACGTCTTCAAACAGATGTTTACCCCGGTGTAGCGCTTCGTAAAACCGTTCACAAACGCGCCTCATCGGCGCACTCTCGCTTCTCCCGGCCCTGGCGGCGTGGCGCTCCGCGGAGGGAGAGGGCTGTTCGGGCCGCCGCCGGTCGAGCGAGACGGCGCCATCATTGTGCCGGGGCGTTCGGTTCCGCCGCCATTGACGCCAGGCTGTCCCATTGTGTTGTTGGCGCCGCTCGGACGTTCCATCACGCCACTGCCGCCGCCGGGGAGGATGGAGCCGTTCGCGCCGGTGTTTTCCGGCATCACGGCCCCGCCATTGGAGGGGGTCATGTCGTTCGCGCCGGTGGGAGCGTTCGGGCCGTGGAGGCCCTGGCCAGGCGGCGAGTGTTCCTTCGCCCATTTGTCCACTGTCACCGTGGGGCGCGACTGTTGCAGCACGCGAATGTAGGCGGCGATGGCCCAGCGGTCCTTCGGCTCGATCCGGGAGGCGTAGCTGTACATCGCGCCGTACCCGTTGGTCATCACATCGTAGAAGTGTCCGACGGCGGACTGCTTCAGCCGCACGAGGCCGTAGTCCGGCGGGTGCGGGAAGCCGCGCTGGGCGACCATGCCGTTGCCGTCGCCGAGACGACTGTGGCACGGAGAACAGTAGATGTTGTACCGCTCCTGGCCGCGCAGGAGAAACTCCTTCGTCACCGGGTAAGGGACCTTCGTGACGAGCGCGCCGCCGGAGCGCCCTTCATACAGCGCGGTATCGGTACGGTCCATCCCGCGCGGGACCGTAGCCGGGAGGATTGGCTGGGCGGAGGATGCCTGACCGGGAATTGGGCTGGCTTCCATCGGCTTGAGACGCGACTCGTTCCACATGCTGATCGCCTGGAACCGGCCTTTCCGGTCGCACCCGGTGAGGGTAAGGGCGACAGTGAGGGCGCAGCCGCACAGCAGGCTTCGTTGAAGGGGAGAGGTCATCGAGACTTATTTCCTCAGTTCGACTTCGGACACGTTCACCGCGCCGAGTTGGTGCATGAAGTCGCGCGTCCGGTCGCGGTCGAATTGCGGGTCTTCCGCTTCGATGCAGAGGAAGAAGCGGGTGCTGGAAGCGAGGTCGAACCGCTCGGCGTCGAAGACGGGATGGTACGGCATGGGCAGCCCGTTGAGGAGGAACATTCCGAGGACGCCGGTGACGGCGGAGACCAGCACGGTCATTTCAAAAGTCACGGGGATATACATCGGCCAGCTGAAGAGAGGCCGACCGCCAATGTTGAGCGGCAGCGAGAGGGCCACGCAGTAGAAGATGAGGAAGAAACCGCCCGCGCACCCCAAAATGCCGCCAATGAGCATGATGAGCGGAATCCACTGGTCCCGGAAGCCGAGCGCCTCTGACAGCCCTTCCACGGGGAAGGGGGTGTAGGCGTCTATCTTCCGGTATCCGGCGTCGTGGACGCGACCGGCGGCCCGCACCACGTCGTCAGCCTCCAGAAACTCGGCGACGATGCCGTACACCTCAGCCCCCGGCGGGACCTCTCGCTCTGCGACTCTCGATTCCATGGCAACACTCACGATACGCCTCGCTCCTTTCGCGGCGGAGGCCGCTCCACGCCTTCAGGGCCATCAGGCCAGCGATTCGGTGGTTTCGGCCTCATGCTCAACGAAACTGGCGTTGTGTCCTTCGTGCAGCACCAACTCCCGCATCTCCGCGATGGAGATCGCCGGCAGCGCCCGCGCGAACAACAGAAACAGCAGGAAGAAGACCCCGATGGACCCGATGAACAGCGCGAAGTCCCAGATGGTGGGATTGTAATTGTGCCAGTAACTCGGCAGGTAGTCCCGCGCGAGGCTGGTGACAATGATGACGAACCGCTCCAGCCACATCCCGACGCTGACGACGAGTGAGATGATGAAGAGGGCCGGGATGCTCGTGCGGACTTTTTTGAACCAGAGGAGTTGCGGCGTCAGCCCGTTGCACAGGATCAGCATCCAGTACGACCACGCGAACGGCCCAGTCGCGGGGTTCATCCGGTTGTTGAACGTCATGTACTTCTCATACGGGCTGGCGCTGTACCAGCCGAAGAAAATCTCCATGATGTACCCGTAGAAGACGATAAGGCCGGTGGCCAGCATCACCTTCGCGCAGTTTTCGAGGTGCTTCATCGTGATCATGTCGCGCAGGTTGCACACGGCCCGCAGCGGGATGGCGAGGATGAGGACCATCGCAAACCCGGCGAAGACCGCGCCCGCCACGAAGTACGGCGGGAAAATGGTGCTGTGCCACCCCGGCACGATCCCCACCGCAAAGTCGAAACTGACGATGGTATGCACGGAGAGGACGAGCGGCGTGCTGAGGCCCGCCAGCAGCAGGTACAGCATCGTGTAGCGCCGCCAGTGCAGCGCCGAGCCCCGCCAGCCCATCGCCAGCATGCCGTAGATCACCCGGGGCATCTTCGTTTGCGCCCGGTCGCGCAGGGTGGCGAGGTCGGGCAGGAGGCCGACGTACCAAAACATGGCGCTGACGAGCAGGTAGGTATTGATGGCGAACACGTCCCAGATGAGCGGGCTGCGGAACTGCGGCCACAGGGCCATCGAGTTGGGGACGGGGAACATCCAGTAGGCGTACATATGTCGCCCGATGTGCAGCAGAGGGTACTGCGCCGCGCAGAAGACGGCGAACAGCGTCATCGCCTCGGCGAACCGGTTGATGGAGGTCCGCCAGTTCTGGTGCAGCAAAAGCAGGATGGCGGAGATGAGGGTTCCGGCGTGCCCGATCCCGATCCACCAGACGAAGTTGATGATGTCGAAGGCCCACGCGACGGGGATGTTGTTCCCCCAGACGCCCATCCCCCAGAGGAAGACGACCATCACGCCGAGGCCAAACATCCCCGCGAGCGACCCGAAGAAGAGGACGCTGATGACCCACGCCACCGAGATGCGCTTGTTCAGGACAATCTTGCTGATCTTCTCCGTTACCGACTCGTAGGAGTGGCCCGGACCCATGATCTCCTGGGTTTCTTCGTTGTACTGACCCTGGATCATCTAGCCCTCTCCTTTGGTCGTGCGCGCGCCGGGGGCCGCGGCCCTGGGCAGGTCGGGGTTTGGGTTCACCAGCCGCGCCAGATAGGTGGTTCGGGGCATGGTGTTCAACTCGGTCAGGATGCCGTAGTTGAGCGGCTCGGCCTTGAGTTGGCGCACCCGGCTGCCCGCGCCCTTGTGGCTCGCCTTGTCGTTGATGTTGCCGAAGACGATGGCCTGCGTGGGGCACGATTGCGCGCACGCCGTCACCACGTCGCCGTCGCGGATGGGGCGCTCCTCCTTCTCCGCCTGGATGCGCGCCTCGTTGATGCGCTGGATGCAGTAGGTGCATTTTTCCATCACGCCGCGACTGCGAACGGTCACGTCGGGGTTACGCATCATCTGGATGGAGGGCGTCTTCTGGTCGGAGTACTGGAGGAAGTTGAACCGTCGCACCTTGTAGGGGCAGTTGTTGGAGCAGTACCGCGTGCCGATGCAGCGGTTGTAGGTCTGCTCGTTGATGCCTTCCACGCTGTGGCTCGTCGCTTCCACGGGGCAGACCGGCTCGCACGGGGCGTTCTCGCAGTGCATGCACGGCAGCGGCTGGAAGTAGGTTTCGGGGTTGGTGGTGTCCTCCCCGTTGAAGTAGGTGTCAATCCGCAGCCAGTGCATCTGGCGGGAGTTCTTCACTTCGGCCTTGCCCACGGTGGCGATGTTGTTCTCCGCCTGGCACGCCATCATGCACGCGTTGCACCCGATGCAGGCGCTGGTGTCAATCACCATGCCCCAGGCGGGGATGCCTTCGTTGTTGTACCCCTTCGCCTTGTAGTCGGGGACGCCTTTGGGAGTGAACGTGTTGCGGTCGGAGGGCCACTCGTGGGCGTAGATGGTGGGGTTCTCTCCCTCGTGTTCCTCACCCACCTTCATGAACTCCGGCTCGGCGGGGTTCTGGTTCCACTCCTCCAGCGTGCCGACGCGCACCAGGTCGCGCCCGTGCATGTTGAAGTGCGTCTGCGTGGAGACGAGGAGGTATCGGTCGCCGGTCGGTTTCGCCTCCAGGCCGCCCATGATCGCCGGGGAGGCGGAGGTGAGGAGGGTGTAGGCGTTGAAGCCGGTGTCGTTCCCCACATTGCCCGCCCGCTGGCGCCCGTAGCCCAGGCTCAGGGTGATCGAGTCGTCCGCGTGGCCCGGCGCGATCCAGACGGGGACGGCGAGTTTGCGGCCATTGACGGCGAGCTCCACCATCGTACCATTCACGCCGGGAACGCCCCGGTCCTCGGTGAACTTCAGGTCGTTCAGGCCGAGTTTCTGCGCGGTGGCGGCGCTGATCAGGGCGGCGTTGTCCCAGGTCAGTTTGGTGATCGGCTTGGGCATCTCCTGAAGCCAGGCGTTGTTGCAGTAGCGACCGTCCCAAACGGTGGGGTCGGGGCGCAGGACGAGTTCCATGCCGCCGGGAACGCTTTGGGCGGGGGACGGGCCGGTGTCGTAGTCGGGCCGCAGGGTGACGGTCTTCGGCTGGGCGGCGGAGTTGGCCACCACGCCCCGGTTGAGGGTGGCGCTCCACCATTTGGTGAACTCGGCGCCGGGGTTTTGCGTGCGCCAGTACTCCTGCACGATGTCGAGGCCGTAGCGGGAGCCTTGCCCCAGCAGGACCGCCATCATCTCGTGGATGGAGCGGGATTCGTAGAGCGGCTTGATGAGCGGCTGGACGAGGCTCGCCGTCCCCTCGTACGAGCGAGCGTCGCCCCACCCTTCCAGGTAGTGCGATTCGGGGATGTGCCACTGGCACAGGACGCCGGTTTCGTCGTCGTAGAGGCCGTGATGGATATTGAGTCGCACCCGCTTTGTGGCCGCCGCGAAGGCGACATCCGCCGGAGCGGTGTAGGCGGGGTTGGCGCCGCCGAGGATGACGAGCGTGTCCACGCGGCCCGCTTCCATATCGGTCACAAGGGCGCGGAGGGAGGCGTTCTGATCGGTGGGGGAGACCTCCACGGGATCAATGTAAAAAACCGTCTTATCCCTGTTGCCGAGCCACGCGTTGATCGCATGGCAGAGGGAATGCACCACCGGCGGCTGGTGCGGCCCGGCGAGGACGATGCTCGCGCCCCGGTGGGCCTGAAGGTCCTTCGCGAGGGCGGGAATCCAGTTTTCCGGGACGCCTTCGGGGGCGGAGGAGCCGGTAACGCCCTCCACGCCAAGATTCTCGGCGAGGGCGCGGGCGAAGTCCTCAATCCGGCGGCTCTGCACGGGCAGCCGATGGTCGGCGGTGGCCCCGGTGATCGTCGGAGCGCTCTCCACGGCGTAGAGCCGGTTCATCTCCGACACGCCCTTGCGGACGCGACGGCGGCTCATGAAGTCGTGGGCGTAGCGAAGGCTTCCCGGCTCCTCCATCAGGAAGTCGGAGTCGAGGGCGACGACTCGCGCGGCGAGATCGAAGCGATACACCGGCTGGACATCCACCCCGAAGGCGGCGCGCGCCCCGGCGTGGATGTTACCCCGGTTGACCGGCTCGTACTGGTGCCACCGGGCGGCGGGGTACATCGTGGCGAACGTTTGCAGCTGATACGCCAGCGTCGGCGAGGTGACGGTTTCGGTCAGGATGCGAAGGCCCGCGCCGCCGTTCGCCTTCATCCGATTGACTTCCGCGGTGAGCGTTCCCGCGTAACTCTCCCAGGTGGACGGGTCGCCCATGTGGCGGACGGTCTGCGACCGATCCGGGTCATACAACGTGAGGAGCGACGCCTGCATAAGGGCGCTGGTGGCGCCGAGGCTGGCCGGGTGGTCCGGGTTGCCTTCCAGCTTGACCGGGCGGCCCATGTGGCTTTCGGCGAGGGCGCCGAGGGCGTAGCCGCCGAGGGTGAAGGCGGTGGCGAAGAAGAGCGGCTTGCCGGGGACCAGTTCCACCGGCTGCTTCACGTACGGGACGATCTTCTCCTGGGGCTGATAGCCGCACCCGGCCACCCCGGCCAGGGCGAGGCTCGCTCCCATGAGTTTGAGGAAGGTGCGGCGGCCCAGCGGCTCCATGTCACGGGGAGCGCCGTGCGGGAACTCCTGCGAGAGGTATTCGCGGAACTCCGGCGTCTCCGCAAGTTCGTCCACGCTGCGCCAGTAGTCGCGGCCCCGCGCCTTGCGGAAGGTCGCCTTCACCGCCGACAGGTCGAGAGCGGATTTGGCCACCGGACGCACCGCCGCGAGCGGAATGAAACTCCCGCCGGACGGTTCCGGTGTGGCCTTTGGGTCGCTCAACGGGTCCTGATGCTCGTCCTTCAAATGCGGTCTCCCATCCCGACTCGCGGGGGTGATGGTCGGTTCGGTGTCGCGGGCCGCAGGAGGCGCCCCCTGACGGCGCCCTGGGCGCCCCTGGTCTTGCCTGGAGCGGTTCCGCCTTTAATGGTGGCAGATGGAGCAGTTGATGAGTTGGCGTTCGGGCAGCACCTTGTATTCCTTGATGAGGCGCAGGCCCATCGTCGTCTGGTTTTCGTCCGGCTTCCAGGCGAGGTTGAACACCTGCTCGCGGGGGCGGATGAACTTCTCCGGATGCCGGTGACAGTTGAGGCACCAGCGCATCGACATCGTTTCCGCGCGCCAGGTGATCGGCATCTCGTCCACCCGCCCGTGGCAGCTCACGCAGCTGATCCCTTTTTTGACGTGGATGCTGTGATTGAAGTAAACAAAGTCCGGCATATCGTGAACGCGCACCCATTCGAGCGGCTTGCCGGTGCGGAAGCTCTCGCGGACAGGTTCCAGCAGCGGGCTGTCGGTCCAGATTTTCGAGTGGCACGTCATGCACGTCTCGGTGGGAGGGATGCCCGCGAAGGACGACTTGTCCACCGAGGTGTGGCAGTAGCGGCAGTCGATGCCGTCGTCGAGGACGTGGTGCTTGTGGCTGAACTGCACCGGCTGCTCGATGGGAACGTCCAACCGAAGCCCATAGGTCATATTGGCGGCGTACCATCCGACGCCAACCGCCAGGACGCCCACCAGAACCCCCACAATGCTCAACCGGGAGATGGTGTTGGTACTCGGATGGAAAACCTGAGCCATTACCGGTCCTTTCAGGGAACCGAGGGAGAAACGTTCACGCAGGATGGTCGCCGGGTAAATCTTCGAGGGTGCGGTCGCCGCCGACAACGAGAAAGGGGTTCCACCTTCCCGCCGTTCGTTCCTCTTTCTCCCGGAGTTCAGAGCCGCATCGCGAGGAAGAGGACGTCAGAGGACCTCCGCCGCGCCGCGAGCCGTTGGGCCGCTGTGAGCCGCGAGCGCTTCTACAACCAGCGGGCCGTGTCCACAGCCATCGCGATGAAGAGCAGCGCCAGGTACAGCATGGAGTAGGTAAAAAGGGTCTTCGCCTGTTGGCGTTCGGGGTGGCGGAACAGCTGGACCATGCGGATGACGAGGACCAGGTTCAGCAGAACCGCCGCGCCTATGTAAACCCCGCCGACGGACGCCTGCCCATCCTGCCGAGCCATCCAGAGCGGCAGCGCGGTCACACCCACTGTGAGGACCGTGTAGAACGCCATCTGAATGACCGTGGCGCGCTCTCCGCGCACCACCGGCAGCATGGGGACGCCCGCGCGGGCGTAATCTTCTTTAATGAGGAGGGCCAGCGCCCAGAAGTGCACCGGGGTCCAGAGGAAAATGATGGCGAACAGCGTCCACGCGAGGAGGCTGAGGTCGTTGGTGACGGCGGCCCATCCCACGAGGGGGGGGAAGGCGCCCGCCGCGCCTCCAATGACGATGTTGGCCCATGTGCGCCGCTTGAGCAGCATGGTGTAGATGATGACGTAAAACGCCAGCCCGGCCAGCGCGAGCATGGCGCTCAGCATGTTCGCCGCCGCCCACAGGATACCGAAGGAGCCGAGCATGAGCGCGAACGCGAACACGAGGGCGCTGGCGGGCGGAATGCTGTGCGTGACGGTGGGGCGCTTCGCGGTGCGGCCCATCCGGAGATCGAGGTCCCGCTCCAGCACCATGTTGATGCAGTTGGCCGCGCCCGCCGCCATGTAGAAGCCGACGCCGACCGCGAGGAAGACCCAGAGACGCGGAACGGGCAAACTCTCGCTGGCCGCCGCTACGAACATCGCCATGAGCGTGGTGAGCAACAGCAGGCTGATGACGCGCGGCTTGGTCAGCGCGACATACTCTTTCCATGTGGCGGGCGGGAGCGCGGGTTCAGCGTCGGGGATGTCGCCGGAAGCCTTTGCGGAGTGGGCGGCGGGGGTCTTCGGCGCGGGATAGGCGGCGTGTTCCGCTTCCCAGTCCACCGACTCCAGCTCGACCTGCGGCACCCCTTCCTCCAGCGCGGCGGCCACGAGCAGCGTCATCGCAATCCAGAGAAGATCGGCCATCAGGAGGTGGATCATCTGGAGCCAGACCGGCGCTAAAGCGAGCAGGTTGATCAGCCCGACGCCCATCTGGAGAAGGAACAGCATCACCGTCCACCGGGCGAACCGCGTCACTTTGGGCGACGGGCGCAGGCGAGCGGCGAGACCCGCCACCACCACGATGTAGAGGCCCAGCGAGATGGCGATGAGGGGGTGGTAAATCCGCAGCCCCACCGTGAAGTGAACCCCCGGCGCGAGGTCCTGCTTCAGGCCTTCCAGGAGCGAGACGGAGGGGAACAGGGTGTCGCCGAGGGCCGTGATGGCGCCGCTGATGCCGAGCAGGATGGCGCCAATCAATCCGAGGAGCAACGCGGCCCCAATGGCGCCCTGGCCTTTGAGTTTGATCCGCCCGCCTTCGCCGCTCCACCACGCGGTGAGGGCGAGGGCCATCAGCAACAGGAACGTGGCGACCAGGTGGGCGGGCATGACGATGGCCCGCTCCGTCGAGCGGTCGAGGGCGACCCATTTGTTGAGGACGAGGGCGGCCCCGATGAGGGCTTCCATCCATGTGCCGAGGAAGATGAGCCACGCGCCCAGCCGCACCGGGTGCCCCCTGGGAAACGCCACAAAGGCCCAGACGATGAGGACGAGGATGAGCGGGAGCAGCAGCGCGGTGGAGATGCGATGCGAAAACTCAATGATCGTTTTGAGCGCCCCGCCGATGGGGAGGATCTGGCCCTGGCAGCTGGGCCAGTGGTCACCGCAGCCGTCGCCGGAAAGCGACGCGCGCACATACGCCCCGCCGAGGATGACCATCAGGTTGTAAATCAGCAGTCCCCATGCGAATTGGGTAAAGCGTTTGTGAGCCATGGGCGGGTGGAGGGTCCCCGAAAGCATGAAGGCGGGCGGAAAGAGCGGTGGCAAAGGCGTTCTGGCGCGGAACAGGGGATGAGGTCGGGGCTGTGTAAGGGTTCGGCGAAGGAGGGTTGATCTTCAGCGTGAGGCGGGCAATCCCTTTTCGGTGAGAGGCCGCATCTTCTGGAGACGCTACTTGTTTTAGCACACCCGCCACGTCAGATTCCAAACCGATTCTGGAACGTGAAGAGTCTCACTTGAGGGCAGAGATCAAGGCGTGCGGCGGCGGTCCTGTCGGCGGGGAGGGGCGCCGCCGATGAACCGCCTTCCCGCCGAGCGACCAGGCGCTCCCCAATTTTGCAAGAACGGAAGCGTCCCTGTGACCCCGCCATGGGGCTGAACCCCTCGGCGGGGTCACAGGGATGCTATCAGCTTACGTCTCTCACACCGGTCGCTCGACGATGACGCTCACGCCGGTCCATCGGCAGGGAGACGGCTGCCCGTTCTACCCTTTGGCGGCGGCGAGGGCGGCGTCGTAATCCGGTTCATTCGTCACTTCCGGCACGATCTCCTTGTAGGTCACGGTGTTGTCCGGGCTGACGACGAAGACGCTGCGGGCGAGCAGTTTCAACTCCTGGATCAGGACGCCGTAATTGCGCGCGAACGAGAGGTCCCGATGATCGGAAACCGTCTTCACGCTGTCCACGCCTTCCGCACTGGCGTAGCGATTCTGTGCGAACGGGAGGTCGGCGCTAATCACGTACGCCACCACGCTGTCCGGCAGCGCCTTCACGCGGTCGTTGAACTTCTTCGTTTCCAGCGAGCAGACCGACGTGTCCAGAGACGGCACGACAATGAAGAGGCGGGTCTTCCCGGCGTCTGTGCCGAGTGTGACGGGGGAGAGGTCCTTGCCGATGGCCTCGAAGTCGGGCGCGGAATCGCCGACATGGAGGTCCGGGCCGACCAGAGTCATCGGGGCGCCTTTGAAGGTGACGGCGCCGGGTCGTTCGTCATTGCTGGGCATGGCCTGGTTCCTTTCGTTAAGGGCTGATGTGTGCGAAGATGAGCGGGGCGTGCGCAAAGCGGCTCATGCAGGGAGTCGCCCGTCGCGCCTCGAATTGGGTGTACCGTCTCTCTCGCGCCACTCCAAGCAAGCAGGCGCCGTTGAAAGCGCCTTTGGCGCCGCCCTCCGCTCCTTCAGCCTCACTCATGACCTTCACCGCTCCGGATCCCACACTGCTGCGGCCGTCCCCGTCGCGCTGCCCCGCCTGCGACGGCGCCTCTCGCCGCACCCTGGGACCCGTCCGCTACGGGCAGGACGCTCTCGTGGCCGATCAGTCGGCGGCGGACCTCGTGGCGCGGCTGGGGCGTGTGGACCTCGTGGCGTGCGACGACTGCGGTTATCAGTGGACCGATCCGCGCTACTCCATGGACGCCGTGATCGCGCTCTATCGACAGAATGAGACGACGCACTGGGAGGCGGCGGGCCGCGACTGGAACGACCACCTGAGGCGCCTCGCCCCCCACCTGCCCCCCGCCGGAACCGCCCTCGACATTGGCTGCTACACCGGCGACTTCCTCCACCACCTCGGCCCCGCGTGGGACCGGCATGGCGTGGAGCCGATCCCTTACGCGGCGGGCGTGGCGCGCGAGCGCGGCGTCACCGTGTTTCAGGGAGCGCTCGACGACGCCAACTATCCCTCCAGCGCCTTTGACCTCGTGACGCTGTGGGATGTCGCCGAGCATTTGCACGATCCCCTCTCGGCGTTTCAACGGGCGCGGGGCTGGCTGAAGCCTGGCGGACTGCTCGCCCTGGAGACCGGCAACGCGGCGGCGGCGGTCGCGCGCTTCATGGGCAGCGACTGGTGGTATGTCGCGTTACTGGAACATTGCGGCTTCTTCACGCCGGAAGCTATGCGCCGCCTGCTCCCGCGCGCGGGGTTCGAGGCGCCCGCCATCACCCTCACCCGCCACCATCGTGACACCCCGCTCCGCACCCTCCTCCAGCCCGCCAAGGCCGCTCTGTATCGCGCGGTCAGCCGGGGAGAAGCGCGCGGCGCGTCGTGGGTGAAGCCGCTCCACCGCCTGCTTCTCCGACGCCCGCCGTGCCTGCTGGGCCGGGATCATCTCTTCGTGGTGGCGCGCCGTCCCGGATAACCCTCCGCCCCGGCCTCTGTCCCGCCCCGAAGAACGCTTCGCGCGTATCGCCACTGTCGTATCACTTTCACGGAACGGAATACACCGCGCCGCATGAGCAGTTCGCGTAAAATCTTTGGCAACGCCGCCTACCTCGCCGCCACCAACGGCATGAGTCTCGTCGTGGCGTTCGTCTTCGCCAAGCTGACCAGCGTCTACCTCCGGCCCTATCTCTTTGGCCAGATGATTCTCGTCCTCTCCATCACCACTTTCCTGGAGACGACGATGCGCGGCAGCCTCAACCTGGTCGTCACGCACAAAGTGGCTCAGAAGGCGGGGAACGCGGCGGAATACTGGTGGCCCGCGATGATCCTGCACGCGGGATTCAGCGTCATATTCCTGGGGGTCAGTCTCGGCATCGCGATGATTCTCGGTGGCGGCGACCGCATCGTTCCCGCCATTGTCTTCAGCGTCCTCGTCTCGGTCTTCCGCCTCGTGGGTGATGTCGCTGTCGCCGTGCAGCGCGGCGCCGACCAGATGGCCCCGGAATTCTGGACGACCATGCTGGAGCGGGGGCTCTACATGGGCGCGGTCGTTTGGATTATCAGTCACGTGCAGGACCGCAGCTACGCCGGCTTCGTCGCGCTCTTCTCCGCCAACGCTGTCACGCAGGGCATTCAGATGATCCTGCTGCTGGCGCCCACGTGGCGCAAACTGCGAACGCCGTTTCGCGTGGACCGGGAGCGCCTCAACGACCTGGTCGTCTCCACGAAGCCGCTCTGGATCAGCGCGTTGTTCGTCATCCTGCACTCCCGCCTGGAAGTCTTCTTCCTCAAGGGATACCGGCTCGGCCCCGCGCTCGGCTACTACGGCGCCGCGACGAAACTCGTGGACGCGATTCGCGTGATGCCCTGGCTGCTCGGCATGGCCCTCTTTCCTGCGCTGACGCGACAGGCCGCCCGTTCGCGGGAGGATTTCGCCGAGCGTTACGTCCTCACCGCCAAATTGTTCGTGCTGGCGTCGCTTCCGATTGCTGTGGTGCTCGTCGCCAGTTCCAACCTGCTCATTGGCTTCGTCTACACTGATCAGTTCGCGCGGGCGGTCCCGGCCCTGCGCCTCCTCGCGCTGGCGATTGTCCCCTTGTTTCTGAACAGCCTCTTTAGTTTCGGGGCGATGGCGGTGGAGAAGCAGAGCCTGATTGCGCTGGCGCACGTCCCGGCGGTCGTCGCTCAGGCGGTTCTGGCCGCGATTCTTGTCCCCCGGTATCAGGAGCTGGGCGCCGCCACGTCGGTCCTTGTCAGCGAAATGCTGCTGCTGACGGGGTCGTTATGGCTCACCCGGCGCCACATCGCCCCGTTCCGCTGGAGCGCGCTGCTTCCGGCCTTCGGCTGCGTGGCGGCGACCGGGGCGGGGCTGGCGCTGGGGGCTTCGCAGGGGAACACCGGCATGGCGTTTGGCGGCCTGGGCGCTTATATCGCCGCGCTGATGTTCCTCCCCGTGCTGACCCCGCTGGAGAAGAAGCAACTCCGCCGCGACCGAGCCGGGGAACCCCCCACGCTGTCGGGGAAAGTTTAGCCCGCGTCCGTCGGTCGGGAAAAGTTTAGCCCACCTCCGCCGGTCGGGAAGAGTTTACTCCTCCTCCGGGGGGAACTCCTCGTCTTCCTCGATACGCCGGTGGCAGTACCGCAGTTGCACCTGCTGATACGCTTCCATAAGGATTTCCGTTAGCTCGCGGGTCGGATCGTCGTCGGGGGTCATGAGGAGGGCGCCCATGCGACCGTCGTGGCAGTGGCGCTGTTCCAGCCGGAGTTCCCTGCCATACCGTTCGCCGGGGAAGAGCGCGTAGGCGCCGAGCACCACATCGTCGGCGGGTTCGGCGTACCGCTCCACGGCGAGGTCTTCGTGTTCCCGGCGGTGTACATCGAGGAGGTAGCTCTCCAGGGCCATGCGGTCCTTGGTCGGCTTTTGAGGGTTTTCCCCCCACAGCCGTTTGGCGCCCTTGTATTTGGCGTCCAGCACGACCACCCCCAGAATCTCCCCGGTGGACGGCACGATGAAGCGGACCTGAATGTCGGGCGCGGTTTGAACCCCGCGCGTGAGCAGTCGGTCATCCTGGCGGGAGGAGTCGCCGCGCAGGAAGTCCTCGTAGTACGGTTCAGGCGCCGATTCCCCGGAGGGCGGAGAAGGCGCCTCCGGGGGCGGGAGCGGCTCCTCCATCGCCACCCCGTTGGGCGCGAACCAGGGCGGCAGGTCGGCGGGTGGCAGGCCGAGGTCATCCACCGGCGCGCGTGGAGAGAGGTTCTTCCCCGCCCCCGTCTTTGGGGCGCCGGCCGGGCTACCCATGGGCGCAGCCTCCTCTAAAGCCGATTCAAGGGCGGCGCCCCCATCAGGGAACGCATTGGGAGGGGCTTCTGGATGCGCCAGGCCCGGCTGGGAATCGGACACGCTTTCGGCGGGGGGCGGCGCGGCGGGCCAGTCTCCAATGAGGCGCAGTTGCGCGGGTGTGGGGGCATGGGCGCGCTGGAGGATGCTCGCCCTCCGCGACATGGGGATGAAGCCCCCATAGATGATTTCGGCCTCGATCAGGTCGGTCTCGTGAGCGAGTCGAAGGATGGCGGGGCGGGGCGTGTCATACAGGTGCGTCGTCCCCGTCTCGTGGCCGTGCGCCACCGTCTGGTCCACCATCCGCGTGAAGCGGAGGTCGCGCATGCACGCCTCCATCACCTGCACGGCGGTCCACATCTCATACAATTCCCACGAGGGACGACTGCGGCGATGGAACCGCTCGGCCAGCGACGGCTCGGTGCGGTTGGAGAGGTTCAGCAGCCGATAAATCGCCCACAGGCGGCTGTAGCGCGGGTCGTGCTGAAGCACATTGGTGGGCCGGACGATTCCTTGTAGCGACCGGACTTCGCGGAACAGGTCGTTCTGGAGGACCTGCGCGAGGGAGTCCTTCATCCGGCCGCACGCGGTGATGCGTTCCCGCATCCCGGCGCGACGGTTTCGCAGGGGGCGGGTCCAGATCGGTTCTTCGCGCTGGATTTTATGGCGCTGATCGCCAAACTGACGCCGGAGGCGACGGCGCACCTCGTCTTCCTGGCATTCCAGTTCGTACAAAGCATCCATGAAGCGGGATTGCAGTTGGCCGAGGCGCCGCTCCAGGTCACGCAGAAGCCGCTTCACAAACCGATTCTCATAGGTGTCGTAGTTGAGTTCCCCCACGCGCTGGACCGCCCAGCCCTCCTCGCGCGCGTTGAGGCGGTCTTCCAGGCGGAGGGAGCTGCGGTCCTGTCGGCTGGTGACTCCGGCGCGGGTGGGGCGATACGTCGGCTTTAACTGATGGCGGGGCGACGCGGTGAGGTCCCGTAGCGCCCGCAGGGCTTCGGGGATGGCTTCCTTCAGGAGGACGAACTCCAGGGAGGGATCATCATCGAGCGTTCCCGCCCGCTCAAAGCGGGGGAGTCGGTTCGCCACCACAGGAGCGTACGGCAGCACGTCCCAGGCGACCCATGTGGAAAGACGTTCGATGTCCGCGCACATCCGCCCCATCTGATCGAACGACAGGTAATGCGGCTGCACCTCCAGCGTCGTCACCCATGCGCGGTCCCCATGGGAGACGCGGAGGCGATACAAGCCCGCGCGGCCCCAGAGGGCTTCCGGGGAGAGGGCGTCTTCATCGTGCGGGGGCGCCCACGCGGCCACTTCCCGATAACTCTTCCCTTCCTCCAGCGTCACGCCGCACTCCGACCCCTCAATCTTTAGCGTGATCGCCCCTTCCGGCGCCACCCGCATCAGGATGAGGCCGACCGGATCGAACTCCGAGGGGCGAAACTCCTCCGGGGGACTGTAGCCCTCCCGCTCCTCCGGGGCGTGCCAGCGGTGGAGCGGGTACGGCAGGCGCACCCCGCGATGGCGGACATAGACTTCAAAGGGCAGGCCGGTCATGGGAGGTTAAGGTCCACTCGAAGCGGCGCCGGACAGCGCAATCCGCCGGACAACGGGGTCAGAGCGTATGATCGTGGAGTTCGAGCGCCCGCTTCTTCGTTTCGATGAGGGCGAGGGAGGGTGAGTTGCCGGGGCTGAAGAAACCGCTGTCGAGGAGGCTGCGTTCCAGGGGGGAGGCGCCTTCGCCCATGCCGCCGAGGATCGGGCGCAGTTCCTCGAAGGTGCCCCGCAGTTTGGGCAGGATGCGGTGAGCGATCTGGAGGTCGAGGGCGCGTTGTCGGTCAATCATCGGCGTCCCGTCCTTACCCAGAGGGATGTTGCCCAGGTAGGCGTCCATCCGCTCCACCACGCGGTAGCCGAACTGCATCCCGGTTTGTCGCAGCAGCGCGTTTATCCGCTCCAGCAGACCGAGTTCCTCCGGGGTAAGGCTGGCCCGCCGGTTGATGAACTGTAGCCAGTTGCTCCACGCGAGAAGTCGAGGATTCACCGGCTCCGCCTCGCGGGTGCGCTGGGACCACCATGCGGAGAGGTTGACATCCTCGAAGCGGAGGAAGTTGCACCGGTCCAGCACCTTATCGCTGAGGTGATGGGTGCTTTCATCCACGTTGATGGTGCCGACGAAGAGGACGTTGGGGCTGATGGTGAGTTGAGGGGGAAAGCGGTCGCTGTTCTGGCTCTCCTCCTCGAAGGCGGGGGAGTAGAGCGTGAGGCGGCGGTCCTGGGGGTCGCGTTCGAGCAGGCTGAGGAACTGAGAGAAGTAATGCTCGACGCGGGCGAGGTTCATCTCATCAAAGAGACATGCGAAGAGGTGATCCGGCTCCCGCTGCGCCCGCGCCAGCAGTTCCACCAGGCCGGTTTCGCCTGGCTCGTAGCGGCGCTCGCGGCTGTTGTAGAAGCCGAGGAGATCGTCATCATCGGTCCATCGAGGCCGCACGGGAATCCAGAGGAAGCGCCCGTTGTCGCTGGTGAGGCCCAGGGCTTCGGCGTACAGTTCGGTGAGGCGGGATTTCCCGGTGCCCGACGCGCCGGAGAGGATGACCAGTCCGCCGGTCTTCAGCGAAATATGCAGGTCAATGATCTCTTCGGGGGTGAAGTGAAACCGTCGCCCGGAGACATACTCAATGATATGCTCCACCAGCTCCCATTCATGGGCAAAGGGTGAGAGGAGCGCTTCCTCGCGGGCCGGACTCGCCACCGCCTCCGGAGGGGCGGCGCGCAGTTCCGGGGGAGCCTGGGGGGACTGGGGAGCGGGATCGGGGAGGACCAGAGCGGGCGGAGGCGGAGGCGCGACGAAGGACCGCAGGCGCCACATCGGTTCGCGGCAATCGTTGCGGACGACGACGTGCCCGCCGAAATTCAGGAGGCTGTCGGGGGGCAGAGTTTTCAGCATGTCAATCGGGGCGTGGCCGATCTTGGTGTCACGGTGGCGATACGGCCCCAGGATGCGCGCCCCGTCGGAGAGGCCGATCTCGCGTTCTTCCGTCAGGGCGCAGCGGTATCGCTCGTCCACGAGGAGGATTGCTTCATTAAAGGAGGTCAGCTCGTCGGGAATTTCGCGCACGAGAGGGCACCAGAACCATTCCCAGCGGCCCAGGCGTTCCTGGCGGACAAACCGGAACGCTTCGCGGCGATACGCGTCGGTGTCGAAGAGGCGATGGTCGCACAGGTGGAGAGGGTCGGACATGGCGCTTTCAAACTCGTAGACGAGATTGGCGGCGTCGGTCACCTGAAGCAGGTCCGTGTCGTCGGGCACAATCAGGTTCTTCCCCTCGGAATCGAGCACGAGGGGGCCGAAGAGCAGGTTGCGCCAGGTCAACCCAAAATATTCGGGTACGAGGTCCTTCCCTTCGTTGAGGGAGGCGAACGGGCGCAGTTTCCGACGTTCCGACGTCGGGAGGAAGTCCAGCGGGAGTTGGTAGGTATAGATGAGGTGGGCGGCGGCTTCGGGGCGGGCTTCGGCGGAAAGCAGCATGGCGGGGATGATCAGTTCCGCCGGGTTGAGCCAGTCGCGGCCGTACATATCCCGATTGAGCCAGTGGCGGCACAGGATGAGGCGGTTGGTCAGTTCCTCGCGGGCGCGTCGCTTGCGCTGTTCGGGATTGAAGGAGCGGTCATCGTAGTACCCCAGGGACTGGAGGTCGGGCGTATGGCAAACCACGTAGTCAAAGTTGCGATTATAAACCTGTCGGACGCCCTCCTGACCAGCCAGAATGTCCAGGTCCATCTTAAGATCATTTTTGGTGGTGATACCAAGGTAGCCGTCAGAGCCATCATTTAAGTTGAAACAACCGAGAATCACCGAGCCGGATGCGGCAGAAGGCATATGAGACTCCTTTCAAAAAGAAACCGGGCGCATGGCCCGCAAGCGTCAATGTACTAGTCATAGGTGAGAGTCCTGTTGGGGGTCCAACACGCTCCGCAAGCCGAAGCGGCGCCATGAACCGAGGAAGCCACGCGCCCGGACGACGAAGCGGTCCGGGGGTAAGGGCATTATCGCACAATTCTCCATTCTTCGCAGGAGGATGAAATCCTCCGACCGGAGGGTTCAGAAGGCGCGCCGATAACCCACTGGGGGCAACTACCTCGCGGCGGAACGGCGTCACGGCAGGCGCCACCCGCTCCCTTCGTGAAGCCGGTGGGGCGTCCCAAAGGGAGGACGGGAAGCCAGGCCGAACCCGAAGCGTATGATCATCTCCGCCTCCATCCTCCTGCCGATCCTCTTCACCATCGCCCTGGGCGCTCTTCTGGAACGCCTGAGGCCCGTGGATACCAGTACTCTCTCCACCCTCACGCTGTATCTCCTCACTCCCGCCCTCGTCTTCTATTCTCTACTCACCACTCACCTGGCGGCGCGGGACGCTACCGAGCTGGCGCTGTTCCTTCCCATGCTCACGGCGGGCCTCTGGCTCACGGTGAAGGGGTACCTCTGGATAGGGCGAGTCCCGTATCGCGAGGAGGGCGCGCTCATGCTCTGCGTCCTCTTCATGAACGCCGGGAACTTTGGCATCCCGATGTGCGCCAGGGCGTTTGGGCCACAGGGGGTGGAGCAGGGCGTGATCTGGGTGGTCATGCAAAACTCGCTGCTGTTCCCGCTGGCCATTTGGTACGCCGCCCGCGACACTCATGGGACGAAAGGCGCGTTCCGTGCGGTGTTCCGGCTGCCGTTTCTCTATACGGTTGCGCTGGCGCTGGGGATGCGGGCGCTGGGCTTCCTGCCGCCGCCGGTGATCCTGGAGCCGGTGAGAAGCATCGGTTACGCGATGATTCCCGTGGCGCAGTTGCTGCTGGGCGCGCAGCTCAGCAAAACCGTCCGCGTCTCGCGTCAAATGGCCCGCGCGCCCCGCGCCATGGACATCTCCCGGCTGGGCGGGGCGGTTGGCCTGCGGCTCATCGCGTCTCCGGCGCTGGCGGTGGCCCTCACGGGGCTCATGGGAGCGGAGGGGCTGACGCGCAAAGTGATCATCCTGCTCTCTGGGGCGCCCACCGCCGTGAATGTTTCGCTTTTGGCGCTGGAGTTTGACAACCGGCCTCATTTCATTGCCGCGACGGTCTTCTTATCCACCCTGCTCAGCTTTGTCACCCTCAGCGTCGTCCTGATCTATCTGATCCCATAACGCGTGTGGTTCAAAGTTTTGCGAGCGGGAGAGAGGGAGTGTTTCCGCCGAGCGACAGACTGAAGTCGTTCGCTCGGAACCTTCGGCTAAGCCTCCGCCTGCGCGGACGCCTCTCTTCCTCACCCTCCTGATGTTGAGGGAGCGGCCCGGACACAGGGAGTTCCTGTCTCGGAGGCTCAGAGGTCCGGGCGGTTGAAACCGCTGCAACGACCACACAAAGTCGGCCTTCGCCGACTCTCGCCCTGTCGAAGCCTTCTGTCCTTGAGCGACCCTTAACCCGCGCAGGCGGGTTTCGTGTGTCTGTTGCAGCGGTTTCAACCGCCCGTCTCCTGCGGACTCCCTCACGGCGAACAGGAGCGCTCCGGTAACCGAGACGTCCGCGACGGCGGGGTTCCCTGACCATGTGCAAAACTTTGAACCGCACCCTAGGAAGCGGAAGAGATTATTCCACTGCTTTCCGGTATGATAGCATTAGTTCGAGCATTCTGGCCCTGTCTTCATCGGTCCAATAGTGCGGACGTAGCGAATCCTTATTATTTACAGGAAGACGAGTCTTTCGGATTCCCGCAGCAGTTATTCGGAGATTATACAGGAGAAAACATATGATTTCTGATAACGCGGCAGACAAAGTGAATATTTTTAAACAATCCAAATGTGCTCATTCTACCAACAGTATCCCACCGCTTGCGGGACTGGCGACGTATGAGGAGGCCGCCCGGCCCGGCCTGAGCGTGGACGACGCTGTGGAGAGGATGCGCCGCATCAGTTACGTAGAGCGGCGGCTATATGAAATCAGCGCGGCGTTCCTCAACCCGACGCCGGAGTGGGAAGTGAAGCAGGCGCTGAGCCTTCACCTGTACCTGGACGGCGAACACGCTCAGGCGCTCCGCACGCGCGTGGCCGAGCTCCGGCGCCCGCCGCTCTACCTCGATAAGGTCCCCGAC
>JBBRGS010000019.1:0-32481 GCA_038240635.1 Armatimonadota bacterium | reverse complement strand
CTCATGGAGCGGTACGCCCGGCTGGTCCCGGCTGAAATAGACGTATAAATTCTGATACGATATTCGAGACTTGAACCATAGAGGTTGAACGACTTTCGCGTTTCCAAACACCTGGAACCAATATGGACAGGAGTTAGTGTGCGAGTGAACCACATCTGAATCAGACTCTGATTTATGAATACGCTAACTCCAGTCCATACTCCATCCAATCTATGGAGTTTTGCGCCGAGACTCCATGCACATCAGGGTTCCCCCTGGGTTCCCTAATGGTAACTGATTCAGGGGTCAACAGTGATTCCATCACTGTAGTTTCTCGGTTTTGATTGATGTATCATACGGCCTGAGACCCTGTTCACGCCTGCAACTGTCGTTTCTTATACTCAGGAACAGCCTATCAGGTTTATTAGCCGTTCGGGGATCAGCGGTAAAAAACAACAATAATCCCACCCCTGCTGGATGCACGCTTTAGAGAAGGCGGGTTAGGATTCAAAAACTGCTAAACCACAGTTAATAAATGGTGAATTTCCATATGTCGAGTCAACAACCTCGCAAATTCAGCCTGCGCCGGGTATTGGATATCAACGTCGCTCCAGCCCGCGAAGGCGGACTTGGCGCTTCTGTTACCGCGACTTCAGTCGCCATGAACTCCTGAAAAGTCCCCATGCCTCGCGGGTGTGGTTCAAAGATTTGCACATGGTCAGGGAACCCTGCCGTCGCGGACGCCTCGGTTACCGGAGCGCTCCTGTTCGCCGTGAGGGAGTCCGCAGGAGACGGGCGGTTGAAACCGCTGCAACAGACACACAAACCGCCTGCGCGGGTAAATGATCGCTCATGGACATAAGGGTTCGACAGGGTGAGAGTTGGCGAAGGCCGATTTTATGCGGTCGTTGCAACAACGGCCTATTGGTTCACAACAGCCCGGAAGAGGCGGAATCAGCGAAGGCTGACGTTGTGTGGTTGATGCAGCGGTTTCAACCGCCCGGACCTCAGAGCCTCCGAGACAGGAACTCCCTGTGTCCGGGCCGCTCTCGTAACATCAGGAGGGTGAGGAAGACAGGCGTTCCTGCTGGCGAACGCTGAGCCGATGGCTCTGAGCGAAGGACTTCAGTCTGTCGCTCGGCGGAAACGCTCCCTCTCTCTCGCTCGCAAAACTCTGAACCCCACCCCATGACACGCGCCTCTATGCAACGCCTGGCTGAACCGACTATACTGAGAGGCAACCTGGCTACCCAGTACTAAAGTACTATACCGCACCGCTCACCCCGTACTTTAGTACCCCCGCCCCCTCCCTCTAAAGGAGGACCCGGCGGTGTTGGTGAGCCTCATCCTGGGCGTTCGCTGTCCCTCGGCGCCGTTTCAGGGGATCCTGTCTCAAGTCGTTCCACTGTTCCTGTCCGGCGCCCGAATCCGGCGGCGCCCCACTGTTGCTTATGTGGCTTACGGGCCGGCTGTCAGCTAAGGAGGACCGCGTGTCATTAACGGATGCCTGCGCCATTCAGATGGAAGACAACACTCAGCCCATCCTGACTCGCGTGCTGGAAACGACCCTCACCAAGTTCATCCCCTTCAATGTGATCTTCGAGATCACCTATCGCTGCAACTTGCGCTGCCAGCACTGCTACATCCCCGAAGTCAACCGCCACAAAGACGAACTCACCACCGAGGAGATCGAAAGCGTCATTGATCAACTCGCGGACCTCGGCTGCCTCTACCTCACCCTCACCGGCGGCGAAGTCCTCCTCCGGCCCGACTTCTTCCGGGTCGCCCGCTACGCCAAGAAGCGCGGGTTCGCCCTCCGAATCTTCACCAACGGCACGCTGGTCACGCCGCAGATCGCCGACAAGATCGCCGAGATCATGCCGATGACGGTGGACATCTCCATCTACGGCAACAAGGGCGGCACCCACGATCAGGTTACGCGCGCCAAAGGCACGTGGGAGCGCAGCATGAACGCCGTCCGCATGCTCCGCGAGCGCGGCGTCCGCACCGTGATGAAACTCCCGCTGATGACCCTCAACGTCAATGAGTACAAGGAGGTCCAGCAGGTCGCCGAAGAGATCGGCGCCGAGTGCCGCATGGACCCCACCATCGCCGCGATGGACGACCACAACACCGACACCCTGCCGCTCCGCATCGACGCCAAGGCCCTCTATGAGGTCTTCTCCGACCGCCAGCTCTTCCCGCAGGAGCAGCCCGCCGGCGCCGAATCGCCCATCTGCGAGGCCGGACGCAACACCATCGGCATCTCCCCCACCGGCGAAATCTACCCCTGCATCCAGCTGCAACTCTCCTCAGGCAACATCCGGGACCGCTCCCTGCGCGAAATTTGGGAGAACGCCACGGTGATGCACCAGCTCCGCAACCTCCGCGTGCAGGACCTGAAGCACTGCGCGACCTGCAAGTTGCAGAAGTACTGCAATCGGTGCCCCGGCCTCGCCCACCTCGAAGATGGCGACTGGCTGGGCCGCTCCTCCCGCGCCTGCCAGATCGCGGGCATCCGCCGCAAGATTGACCTGGAGCGCAAGGCCGAAAAACTCAAGGCGATGGCCGCCGCCCGGTAATCTCGGCGATTACGGCGGACCTGGCGTCGTCGAACACCGGATATTTATCACAGGGGAGGGCCTCCGGGCCTTCCCTTTTTTGGCAATGGGCGTTCATCCTTCCTTTGAAGACGTGATTGAAGCGGTGATCTCGGTAGGGTCTGCTCAATACGCGCGAGGAGAACTGATGAAACAGATCACGGTGGACGACGAAACCTATGAATTGGCGGAACGGTTGGCTCTCCGCAAAGGAGTGACGGTAGGGGAGGCGGTCACAGAGGTTGTCCGCGACCGCATCGAAGCCCCTCTCGATCCGATGGCGATCCTGGGCTGCCTGGCGGACGAAGCCGACTTTCTCGACCAACTCGTGGAGGAGGCCCTGAGAGATCGCCTTACGGCTCCCTTGAGGATGCCCGATGGATGAAACGCTGCTCGATACGGACATTCTATCCGAAGTGATGAAAGGCAGGAATCCGCAGGTTGCATTCCGAATGAAAGCGTATGTTGCAACTTATGGGGCGCTTACTACAAGCGTGTTTTCGATCCTGGAAATCGTTAAAGGCCATGAGAGAGTCGGACGTTTTCAGCAACTCCAGGGAGCTTTGATTTACCTCCGCGCTCAAACTATTCTAAATTTCGATGAAATATCCGCCGAGATTGCGGGACGTATCATGGCGAGTCTGGAGAGGTCCGGTCAGACCATTGGCTCCATTGACCCCATGATCGCCGCTATAGCCCTCCGACGCGGCCTGACACTGGCAACGGGAAACACCTCCCATTACGAGCGCATCCGTGATCTCGGCTACGCCTTGAAGCTGGAAGATTGGCGAATTTAATCGCTCTACAGCGTTTGGGTACTGTGTCATGGTGATCGCTGCCCCGGCCTCCCCCACCTCGAAGATGGCGACTGGCTGGGCCGCTCCTCTCGCGCCTGCCAAATCGCGGGCATCCGCCGCAGGATTGACCTGGAGCGCAAGGCCGAAAAGCTCAAAGCCATGGCCGCCGCCCGGTAAGGCGATCCCCCGGTCTCAGCAGCCACATCAAGGGTGGAGGACCCAAACGGTTTCTCCACCCTGATTTGTGTACATCCCGGAATGAACAAGACGCCCACTCCGACGCTATCGCCCCCCGGTGGCGAGGCTCATCACCCGCTCCGGCGTCGCATCCGCGCGGGCGACCTCCCCGGCGATGCGGCCTTCGTGCATCACGTATATTCGGTCGGCCATCCCCAGGATTTCCGGCAGCTCGCTGGAGATCATCAGGATCGCCACGCCCTGCGCGACCAGTCGGTTCATCAGCTGGTAGATTTCACTCTTCGCGCCCACGTCAATGCCGCGCGTCGGCTCATCGAAGATCAACACCTTCGAGTCGGTGAAGAGCCACTTCGCCAGCACCACTTTCTGCTGATTGCCGCCGGACAGATTGCGCGTCTCCTGCTCCTCCGACGGCGTGCGAATCCGCAGGTCCTCGATGTACTTTCGGGCGACCTCGCGCTCCTTCCCCCCCTGAATGAACCCGAACCGCGTCAGCGCGTCCAGGTTGGCGAGGGTCGTGTTCTCCCGCACCGTCATGCCCAAAATGAGGCCGAGCTGCTTGCGGTCCTCCGTCACCAGTCCGATCCGTTTTTTGATGGCGTCCTGCGGCGATGTGATGCGCGCGGGTTGACCCTCCAGTAGAATCTCCCCCGAATCAAACGGGTCCGCGCCGAACAACACGCGCGCGAGTTCCGTGCGGCCCGCGCCCACCAGCCCGGCCAGCCCGACGATCTCGCCGTACCGCACGGTGAGGCTGATGTCGGTGAGGGCGCCCTTCCGCGTCAGGTTTCGCATCTCCACGGCGGGCTGCCCCACGACGGCGGGAACCTTCGGGATCGCCTCGGTCAGCTCGCGGCCCACCATCATGCGGATGATCTCGTCGCGGCTCACGTCCTTCACGTCCCGCACGCCCACCCGCTGGCCATCGCGCAGCACCGTCACCCGGTCGCACAGGGCGAAAATCTCCTCCATCCGGTGGGAGATGTAGATGACGCCGACGCCACTGTCCCGCAGGCGCCGGATGAGGCGGTTCAGGGCGGCGAGCTCGTGATCGGTCAGCGTGGCGGACGGCTCGTCCATGGCGATGACCTTTACGTTCTGGCTGGTGGCCTTGGCGATCTCCACCATCTGCTGCTGCGCCACGGAGAGAGAAGCCACCGGGCGCCGCGCGTCGAAGGAGGCGTCCAGGTCGTCCAGCAGGCGCTGAGCCTCGCTATACATCGCGCGGAAATCCACAAAGCCGGGGAGGATGCCCTGCGGCTCCCGGCCCAGGAAGATATTCTCCGCCGCCGAGAGGTACGGGACCAGGTTAAACTCCTGGTAGATGATGCCGATGCCCAGCCCCAGCGCCTCGTGCGGCGACAGGTTGCCCAGCGGCTTCCCGTCGAGCGTCACCTCGCCCGCGTCCCGCGTGTCCGCCCCCGCCAAAATCTTCATCAGGGTGGACTTCCCGGCGCCGTTCTCCCCCACCAGCGCGTGCACCTCGCCGCGCCGCACTTCAAAACTCACATCCTGAAGGGCCTGCACGCCGGGATACGCCTTACTGATCCCCGTCATGACGAGGATCGGCGCGGCGTCGGCGGGGCTGAAGGGAGCGGGTGAAGGCGCGGGAGCGGTCATGGGCGGTGGCGGGCCTCGCAGGTGAAGGAGAGATGGAGAATAGTTCCGCCTCTCGCTCTGGCGCTCCTGCCATGCGCCCGATGTCGCGTCAGAAGAGGGACGGCTGCCACCAATTTTCACTCGCGCGCCACTGGAGGCTGGGCTGATCGCGCTTCGCCACGGAGAGGCGGACGTTGCGCGGCTCGCCATCCAGCAGGGCGAGTTGAGCGGCGCGCTTGGCGAGGGTCGGCGTGTTGTTCTTTGAGCTGAGGTGTGCGAGCCAGACGCAGATCGGCCGGTCCCCGACGCTAAGGCGAGCCAGCGTCTGCCCCGCCGAATCGTTGGAGAGGTGGCCTCGGTCGCCCAGGATGCGCCGCTTCAGCGGGTCCGGGTACGGCCCGGTGAGAAGTTTCTGGGTGTCGTGGTTCGATTCGAGGACGAGAAGGCTGGCGTCGGCCAGTTCGCGCATGAGGTTGTCGCAGATGCGGCCCGTGTCGGTAAGGTAGCAGATGCGCCGACCCCGGTAGCCGAGTTGATACCCCACCGGCTCGGCGGCGTCGTGGTGCACCGGGAACGACCGGACCTCCAGCGCCCCCAGCATGAACTCGTGGCCGGTGGGAATGGGGCGAACCTGCGTCTCGGCGCTCCGGGCGAGCGCGGCGGCGAGGGTGGCGGCGTTGGCGTACACCGGGATGTTGAGCTTGCGGGCCAGCGGCGACATCCCCGTCACGTGGTCCGAATGCTCGTGAGTGATGAGGATGCCCGCCAGACTCGCGGGGTTCACCCCCACGGAGGCGATGCGCTCCAGAAGGATAGCGGCGCTGAAACCGGCGTCCACCAGCACGCAGGTATCCCCCGCCTGCGCGAGGAAAGCGTTCCCGGAGCTGCCGCTCCCCAAAGACCAGATGCGGAAATCGTCGGAAGAAGGAGACATAAGAGTGCGCCCATGGTACGCGCCGATTCGGAGGGAGTCAAGGCCGCGAGCGCCCTTCAATCATCGGCTGCCGGAGCGCCCCGCGAGACCCCTCGAAAGGTGGCGCGCGCGCCTCGCTCTCGTGACGGGGGGAGTTCTCCTCTTCGGAGCGGGGTGCCGACGGGCCGCGCCCCCTCCCCCAGGCGCCTCGCTCTTTCGCCTCGTCGCAGGGACCGGCCAGGAAGGCTTTTCCGGCGACGGCGGCCCCGCCCCCCTCGCTCAATGTTGGTCCACGTCATTCGTTGCGGTAGCCCCCCATGGCGACATCCTCATCTGCGACAACTGGAATCACCGAATCCGTAAGGTGGACTCGCGTGGGATCATCACGACGGTCGCGGGAACGGGGCGGTCGCGCGGCCCCTCCGCCGACGGTACCCCGCGCGGGGCCTACGGCGGCGATGGCGGTCCCGCAATAAAGGCGGACCTCGACCTGCCCAACGGCATGACCTTCGACTCCGACGGGAACCTCTGGTTCGCGGACAGTGGCGCCAACCGCATCCGCAAAATCGATGCGCGCGGCGTCATTACCACGGTCGCCGGGAGCGGGCGAACCGGCTTCTCCGGCGACGGCGGCCCCGCCCTGAACGCCGCTTTCCAATTTCCCTTCGACATCAAGTTTAACCCGGCGGGCGAGCTGTTCATCGCCGACTGCTACAACAACCGCATCCGAAAGATAGACCGGCGCGGCGTCATCACCACGGTGGTCGGATCGGGGAAATGGGGCTTCTCCGGCGACGGCGGCCCGGCGCTGAAAGCCACCCTCCGCTTCCCCGATGGCATCGCCTTCGACCGCCAAAACCGCCTCCTCGTGTGCGACGAAGCCAATCACCGCATCCGCCGGGTCGACTCCCATGGCGTCATCTCCACCGTCGCCGGAAGCGGTCCCGCCGACCCCAAAGCGGGCGCGTGGGCGGGCGACGGGGGACCGGCGACCTCCGCGCGGCTTAACTACCCCTCCGGCGTCGTGGCGGATGCCCAGGGCGACCTGTTCATCTCGGACCTGGCGAATCACCGCGTCCGCAAGGTGAACCCGCGCGGCGTCATCTCCACCCTCGCGGGCAACGGCGGCGAACGGCTCTGGCGCCTCTTCCACGGCTACGGCGACAATGGCCCCCCGCTCCACGCCTCGCTGGCGTACCCGCGCGGCCTCGCCCTGATGTCGAGCGGCGACCTCCTCGTCGCGGACGGCGGCAACGACCGGGTGCGCCTCCTCACCCATGCCGCCCCGCCCCAGCCGGCGCCTCCACCCGCGCACGACGCGCATAGCCGCCCGCTCCCGGAACCGCTACACTGATGCTGAAACCGTTCGGGGAAGAATGGAGATTACTGGACGCATATGGCCGATTCGCTGGACCCGTATATTCCTGTGGAAACGAACGCTTCGCCCGATAGCGCCGACGTGGCGACCGCCCCGGCGACCGAGGAACCGGCCCTCGACGAGGAGGTCTGGTCCCCCCGCGCCCCCGGCGACACCGCCCCCGCCCTCGCTCGCCTGCTGGGGCTGCCCCGCGCCACCACGGAACCGAACTACTCGCTGCTGGACCGCCGCATCGAAGGCGGACTCGTCATCGAGGAGTTCAGCTTCGACGCGGAGCCGGGCGAAGAGGTGAGCGGCATCCTCGCCAAACCCGATGGCGCCACCGAACGCCTCCCCGCCGTCCTCTGCCTGCACGGGGTCAATCAGGGCCGCAAAACCGTCATGGGGCCGGAATACACCTACGACACCCGCCTCAACTGGCTGCGCGGGTGGGGCCGCGAGCTGGCCAGCCAGGGCTTCGTCACGATGGGAATCACCCAGCGCACCTTCGGCAAGCGCCCCGGCGAACTGAGCGAGCAGGGCAAACTCGAACTGCTCTATGGCCGCACCCTCATGGGCGCCTTCGCCTGGGAGGCGATGGCCAGCCTCGATCAACTCGCCGCCCGCGATGATGTGGACCCCCAGCGCATCGGCCTCATGGGATACGGCCTCGGCGGGATCGTCGGCTTCTACACGGCGGCGCTCGACGACCGCGTGAAGGCCCTCGTCACCGTCTGCGGCGGGGTCGGCTCCCTCGACATCTTCGCGCGGTGGGCCAATCCCGATTATCACGATGTCTCCTACTACCTCCCCGGCATCCTCGATCAGTTTGATCACCCGGAGATCGCCGCCAGCCTCGCGCCGCGCGCCTACCTCCTCCTCACCCGCGACGGCGATGACGGTATGCCCCTCGAAGGCGTCCGCCGCATCGAGTGGGAGAGCGGCGCCGCATGGATGGAGCGCGCGGTCCCCAATCGCCTCGCCGTCAGCGTGCGCCCCGGCGCGCACAATTTTACCGCCGACGACATGGACGAGGCGATCAACTGGTTCAATCAGTGGCTCGTGGAAGTCAGCCCCGAAGCCTTCACCGAGGCCGACCCTACCGCCCCCCTCTCCCCCGACGCCGAAGACTAAACACCCAGGTCGTTGGCTGGCCCAACTCCCTCGCTGCGAGGAGACCTTCCCCATGAATCCAGACCCCGTGACGCCGCGCCGCCTCCATCGCCTCCTGTGGGGCCTGCTCGCCGTCCTGACCGCGCTGAGCGTTGCGGGCGGGATAGCCCTCCGTATGGCGCCGCGCGCGCAGGCGTGGGAAGTGGGCGAAGGTCCCCGGTTTAAGACCGTCTTCTCCGGCGAATCGACGTTCAACGGCCAAATCCGTGTCACAGAGGATCAGTTCACCCGCTACCTCATGTTCGGTAACTCGCTCCAGACCGGCCAGGACATGAAGACCCCGGCCCGCAGCGCCCTGCGCTATGTGGACGGCTTTCACCTCGGCATGGCGGCGGTCCCCGGCGCGACCTCGGCGCTGTTCATCGGCCTTGGCGGGGGGATGGGGCCGCGCCAGTTCCACGACTTCTACCCGAAGATGCGAATCGAGACGGTGGAGATTGATCCGATGGTCGCCCGCATCGCCCGTGACTACTTCAAGCTGCCCGACGACGCTCGGCTGAAGTCGAATGTGGGAGATGGCCGCGCGTTTCTGGAGAAGAGCAAGGCGAAGTACGACCTCATCCTCCTCGACGCCTACGACGCCCACAGCGCGCCACCCATGCTCACCACCGTGGAGTTCATGCGGCTCGTGAAGTCGCGCCTTACGGACAGGGGCGCGCTCGTCGCCAATGTGATTGCGGCGCGGGAAGGCTCCCGCAGCGGCTTCGGACGCTCCGAGTACAAGACGATGAAAGCCGTCTTCCCCGATGTCGCCGTCTTCGGCATCCAGTCCGCCCTCGAACCCGACGCGGTCCCCTCCGATTACGAGAACATGACCTACGTGGCGCTGAAATCGGGCAAGCTGCCCACACTGCCGGTGTGGAAAGCGCGCGTGGCGAAGTTGCGTCGCCCGGAAATCCGCGAACTGACGCGCGTGGTGGAGCATGGTCCCTTTAAGACATGGCCCACCGGCGATGTGTCCGTCCTCACCGACGCGAATCCGCCGCACGAGGAGCTGTTCGGCAACTGACACGCGCCGCCCTGACGAGACGAATTGAAGGAGTCGGCGGGAGATGAGTCCTGAAGGCGCGGTGGAACTCCTGGGGCGCGTTCTGGCGCTGGCGATCCTCGCGCTGGTGTACCGGCGCTGGAGCGCGCTGTCGTATCCCGACTGGGTCGGTGCGCCTTCAGAGGAGCGAGAGGAGTACGGCCGCGCGGCTCTCTCGGCCCTGCTGATGATCGGGCTGCTGTCGGGCGCGGCGGCGGTTACAGCGCGGCAGGGCGCGGAGTCGCTCGGCGTCTGGCCCGCGCTGCCGGTGGCGGTCGGAGCCTGGATCGCCGGGCGGTATGGCGGGCGTCACGGCCTGGCGAGCGTCACGCTGACGCTGCTCGTCTTCACGCTGTTCATCCCCGCCGCCGCCGCGCTGACGCTGATCCGGTTCGCCACGGCTCCGGCTCAGGGGTTGGGTTACGCGACCCTCATGCTTCAGGCGTGGTGGGATTCCGTGCTGCCGGTCGCGCCCATGATGATGATCGTCATGCTGTTTGTGGCCCGCGCCGGATCGTGGCGCCGAGCCGCTCGTCGGTCGCCAACCTCCCCTGATTCCTCCGCCTCCCGCGAGCGGCGGCGTTAGGGAGTGAGGGGCCGCGCAACGATGCGCAAACCCTCCGTCGAAACTTCCAGGGGATAAGTTCTGGCGCCGGAAGGAAGGTTCAGTCCGCCGAGGACCTCTTCGGCGCGGGCGCGGTCCTCGGCGCTGCGGGCGAGCATGACGAGGAAGCCGCCCCCACCCGCTCCGGCGGGTTTCGCGCCACAGATGAACGGCCTCACGGCGGCTACCACCTGCTCGATGTGCGGCGGCCAGCTTTGGGGGTCCACCGGGACAACGGCGGCGTTGTTCCGGTCGAGGCCCGCGCCCACGGCGTCGAGATCGCCCCGGAAGAGGTCGTCGGCCATCTCGGTGACGAGGGCGGGCATCCCGCGCAGCATCTCCAGAGCCAGGGTGTCCCGCGACAGATAGCGCGACACCATATTGCGGAGGATGTTCTTCGCCAGCCGGGTGTGGCCGCTGTACATCAGGAGGGCGCGCTCCTTCAGCGCGGCGCCGGTCTCTTCGGGGAGAGTCAGCCGTTCCACGCGGGGCACCTGTCGCAGGCCGGGCAGGGTGGTGGTCACTTTCCAGCCGCCGGTGAGGCCGCCAATCTGGTCCTGCCAGCCGCCGCCGGTCGTCAGACGCTGCTCCAGCGCGAGGACCGGCTCAAACAGTGAGAGGCCGTCGAGTTCCACGCCCATGGTGCGGGCCAGCGCGGCGAGGACGACTCCGCCAAGGATGCTGCTCGTGCCGAGGCCGGAGCCTTTGGGCACGGCGCTCTCCGTCGTGATCTCCAGGCCGCCGCCGAAACGGGTCAGCTGCTCGGCGAGAGGGCCACCGTCGGGCGTCACCAGCGTGAGGAGCGAGAGGGCGGCCTTGTGCAGGGCGAACGGGTCGCCGGGGTCGGCGTAATCGAACACCTCGGACGTGCGGGTGAGCGTCACATGGGCGTTGAGGTCGGAAGTGTGGAGTCGGACCACCGGCTTGGCGAGGGCGCGAACCTTCGCCCGCAGCGGCATGGCGCCTTCCAGCAGAAGGGCGACGTTGAGGGTCGCCCCTCCGCTTTCCAGGCTGTACGGCGGCGTGTCCGACCATCCCCCCGCGAGGTCCAGGCGCACCGGGGCTTCAGCGATCACCTCCTCATCAGGAGCCAGGCGGAGGCGCGGAGTGACCAGGAGGCGCGCATGTCCCATCTCCACAGCCCGGCCAATGATGCGGAAGGCTTCTTCCTCGTGCTCCACCCAGGCCGGAGCCGACCCGGCGGGCACATCCTCGGAGTGAACCACGCTCTCCCCCGCGTCCGCCGACGCCTTCATCAGGTCCCCGACAAGCCAGTGCGCCCGAGCGGCCCGCAGCGGCCCGGAGCGGCCTTCCATCTCTTCGCGCAGGGCTTCAGTGACCGCGGCCACGTCGGCGGCGGTGGGAACGAGATTCCGCACATCCTCATCGCGGACGTACGCGGCGAGGGCGCGCTCCACAGTGGAGCCGGGCGTTCCGGAGTCGGGGAGAGGGGAAGAGGCCATGCGATGGGACCTGACAGCGAGGCTGGAAAAGGAGAGAGATCAAACCTGGGGGCGGGAGACCATGATCCGCAGCCCCACGGGGTCCACTTCCAAAGGGTAGACGCGGGCGCCGTCCGGCAGATCGAGGCGAGCCAGAGTCTCTTCCGCGCGGCGGCGATCTTCGGCGCTGCGTGCCATCATCACGAGGAAGCCGCCCCCGCCCGCGCCGGTCGGCTTGGCGCCGGAGAGGAAAGGCCGCACCGCGTCCACGATGGCGGCGATGTGGGCCGGGTAACTGTTGGGGTCGATGCGCGCGACGAACTCGGTGGAGGCGTCCATCTGCGCGCCGACCGCATCAAGATGGCCGGTGAGCAGATGGGCGAGCATTCGCTCCGTGTGAGGCCGAATGCCGTGGAGGACCCGCAGCGTGTCGGCGTTGCGGGAGAGATACTCGCCGACGATGTTGCGAAGAATCCCTTTGGCGAGCCGCGCGTAGCCGCTGTACATTAGGAGGGTCCGTTCCGCCACCGCGCGCTCCACGTCCGCCCCCAGCCGAAACGCCCGGACGCTGGGGACCTGTCGCAGACCCGGTTCGGTGGTGGTAATCTTCCAGCCGCCGGTGAGGCCGCCGATCTGGTCCTGCCAGCCGCCGCCGGTCGTCAGACGCTGCTCCAGCGCGAGGACCGGCTCAAACAGTGAGAGGCCGTCGAGTTCCACGCCCATGGTGCGAGCCAGCGCGGCGAGGACGACTCCGCCGAGGATGCTGCTCGTGCCGAGGCCGGAGCCTTTGGGCACGGCGCTCTCCGTCGTGACCTCCAGGCCGCCGCCAAAGCGCTTCAGTTGACCGCTCAGGGCGCCGCCGTCCGGGGTGACGATGCCCAGCAGCGAGAGGGCCGCCTTCGTCAGCGCGAACGGATCGCGGGGGTCGGTATAGCGGAGGGCTTCGGCGCGGCGGGTGATCGTCACTTCCGCGCCCAGGTCGAGGGATCGCAGGCGGAGAACCGGCTCCTCCAGACGGCGGACGGCCGCGCGGAGGGGGCGCCGGCCGTCCAGCAGGAGCGCGACGTTCAGGTTCGCGCCGCCATGTTCGAGGGTGTAGGGGGGAGTATCGGACCACGCCCCGGCGAAGTCCACGCGGATGGGGGCTTCGGCGGCGACCGATTCGTCGGGAGCGAGGTTCCAGCGCGGCGTCTCCACCAGCGTGTCCACGGCGAGATTGATCGCCTGGGAGATTTCGGCGAAGGCGCGTTCCTGATGGTCGGCGGCGGTCCCGAAGGCGCCCCGCGTGCCGACAGCGTCCCGGCGAACGCGGCGCAGGTCGGCTTCATCGAGGGTTTTGAGCAGGTCGGCGAGAAGCCAGTGGGCGCGAGCGGCCTTCATGGCGCCGCGTTCGCCGTTGAGGTCTTCGGCGAGCAGTTCGCGGAGAAGGGGGATATGGTGGGCGGCGGGGCGGAGCAGCCGGGCGTCGCCGTCGTGATCGAGGGCGTGGCGCGCCTGGGCGAGCATCACCTGTTCGTCGAGGTCGCGGCGGTACTCCCTCAGGCGGGAGCGATCCACCCGGCGCTGGCACTCCTCGAAGGAGAGGCGAAAGCCGTCGCGCCAGGCGGGGAGACTGGTGTAGCGTCCGTCCCGCGCGAGACCTCGCGGCGGCGCGTCGCCGAGAGTCATGCGGGCCGATTCGAGAAGCCACATTGCCCGTTCCAGCGACTCGTCCGGCGTGGAGGCCACCGGAAAGAGGCGCGCGTTCCAGAGCGAACATGCGGCGGACGGCGGCTCGGAGGCGGGGCTGGCCGCATCGCCCCAGACCTCGGAGGCGGGCAGGCCGTAGTGGCGGAGCCAGTCTCCGGCGGGAAGGCCGAAGAACATCACGCGGTCCCCGGTGGCCTTGGGGTCCATCTGGACGGGGTAGACGCGCGTGACCCAGCCGCCCCCGCCGTCGTCGAGGGTGACGGGGAGTTGGTCCACTGCGAGGCCCGCCGGGAGATGAAGCCGCCCCAGCGCATCGTTGACGCCCACGGCGACCGCGTCCCGCCCGATGCGGGAATTCTCGCCGAGGAAGCAGGCTTCGACCACGGCCCCGGTTTCGATGGCGACATGATCGCCGGGGAGGTCGGAGGAGGGGCCGGGGCCACGGGTGACGATGGAGTTCAGCACGAGGGCGCCGCTGGGCGTCTCCTCGTCATCCAGGTGAGAGCGGAACGGCGTCTGAAAGCCGAGCGCGTGAGCGGTCACAGGATCGGAGAGGAGCGTTTCGCGCCACTGCGCCGTTGAGCCGAGATGCACGAAGCGCGACGGGTCGGCGACCTTCACGGCGAGCGGAACGGGCCGCAGGGCGTCCCAGAGGGGTTCGCGCAGCGCGGTGTCGCCATCGGAGAGATAAGCCTCGCGGGTGACGGACGGCACCATCGGCAGCACCCAGTCGAGATACATATCGGAAGGCCGATGACCCGCTTCCGTTCGACTCAGCGCGTCAAACGCCCGCAGCGCCTCATCGTGATAGACGAAGACGCCGGTATCCACGAGGGCGGAGCCATCCGGCCGCAGCATCCCGGCGTCATCCGCTTCGTTGAGCGTCGGCTTTTGGAGAAAACCGGCGACTTCCCCGTGCCTGCCGGGCAGATAGATGCCGTGGCCGAGGGCGGTCTGCGCGTCGGTGGCGAAACTGAGGCCGGTGACGGCGCCCGGTTTGGGCGTGACGCGCGCGGAGTGGAACAGCAGCAGGATGTCGGCGGCGGCGATCAGCCAGCCCGGCTCCATCCGCGACCCCAGCGGCGACAGCGAGACCAAAATCTCATCGAAGACCGTGGAGGCGCGGCCATCCGGGCGGGGGCAGGGCAGGGGGGCGAACAGTTTCCCCTGGGGGCCATACGCCGGGAGCCGCCGACTCTCGCCGCCGCAGTGGAACAGCAGGACCCGCTCGCCGGGGTGGTATCCGGCCTCCCGCAGGGCCTGGAAGGTGGCGCCGCCGCTGCCGGGCCGCTCGCCAGGGGGGTCAGTGACGACCTGCGCCTGCGTGGACGGGGGGAGGAGGCCCAGCGCCCTCCGCTCGGCGAGCTCTTCGCGGTAGCTGTCGGCCTGCGCGTCGTTGGTGGCGGTGAGAATGAGGCGGTCCCATCCGGGCACACCGCGCAGGAGGGTGAGATACGCCTTGCGATTCCGCTCCACCGCCTGCCGAAGCCGGTGCGCCAGCACGGAAGACGCAGGTTCGACGGGGGGGAGCGGTTTCGTCGTCATCAGGGCGGGGTCTCCGGGACGGGGCAAAGGGGTTCCGCTTGCTATGATACGTGTTAGGCGCGAGAGGGGCAACCTCCTGCGATCCGCCGGGTAAGGTTCAAAGTATTGCACATGGTCAGGGAACCCCGCCGTCGCGGACGCCTCGGTTACCGGAGCGCTCCTGTTCGCCGTGAGGGAGTCCGCAGGAGACGGGCGGTTGAAACCGCTGCAACAGGCACACGAAACCCGCCTGCGCGGGTTAGGGGATCGATGCGCGCGTTCGGGGAGGACTGATGGGGCGCGAGCTCACGATCGCCCCAGCCCCTCTCCTGGGGGCGAGGGGTGGCCGATGGCCGGGGTGAGGTAGGGGGGGAGTCGCTCATGGACGGAAGGCTTCGACAGGGCGAGAGTCGGCGAAGGCCGACTTTGTGTGGTCGTTGCAGCGGTTTCAACTGCCCGGCCCTCTGAGCCTCCGAGACAGGAACTCCCTGTGTACGGGCCGCTCCCGCAACATCAGGATTGTGAGGAAGAGAGGCGTCCGCGTAGGCGGACGCTTAGCCGAAGGCTTCGAGCGAAGGACTTCAGTCTGTCGCTCGGCGGAAACGCTCCCTCTCTCCCGCTCGCAAAACTTTGAACCTCACCCCGATCCGCCGCCGAGAGCCGGTCGCCAACCTGTCAACGGCGTGGGAGAATCAGGACGGCGCCCCGGAGAGATTCCGAGACGCCGTCCTGGAGTATGATGAGGCGATCTTTGCGTGGAGCCGGGGCGCGCCGTTTCCCATGGGGGCCTCAAAGGGCCGGTCGGCCCAGCGCAGCGATGAGAAAGTCGGAGGAGCGCCGCGCCATTGGGTGACGCTCCATTGTCTCAATGACACGTTCGTTCGTCCATCCGTCGTTCAGTCAGGGGAGGCCTGGCCCTTTCGTCCGGGGGAGAACCTGTACAAATGGACAGGCGCTCTTCAAGAAGACACAGGACGAAGGTTGACGATCATGCCAGGGAGATGGGACGCCGTCTCAGCCTCACCTTCCGGCGCCGGGAAAGGCCGGGGGAAAGGCCGGGGGAAAGGCCGCGTCGAAGAGGATGCGGCGTCAACGCCTCGAACGGTACTCCTGCCCGAACTCCTCCCACCCCCTCAGTCCCCTCATGTTATGAAGCCTTCCCGCGCCTTCACCCTCAGCCTCTTCCTCCCCACGCTGATCTTTCTCGCGGGGATGACGCTCTTCCCCCTCCTCTTCTCGCTGGGGGTGAGCGCGACCGACTATCAATTCGGCGGAACGGCGCGCTTTGTGGGCCTGCGGAACTACAGCGGCCTCCTCACCGATCCCCGCTTCTGGCAGGCGGCCTTCAACACCATGATCATCACCGGGGCGGCGGTTTCGCTGGAACTCGCGGTCGGGCTGCTGCTCGCGCTGTTGTTCCATCGCCGCCTGCCCGGCCTGGGCGCGCTGCGGGTGGTCCTCTTCATCCCGATGATGCTCTCGCCGCTCGTTATCGGCTACTTCTGGCGCTTCATGTTTGACCCCACCTTTGGCGTCATCAGCTACACCGCCACCCGACTCCTTGGCCACCCGGTGGACTTCCTCACAAATCCCCGCCTCGCGCTCGCCGCCATCGTCATCGTGGACGTGTGGCAATGGTCGCCGTTCGTCTTCCTCCTCGCCCTGGCGGGCCTGGGCGCCGTTCCCGCCGACCTGTATGAGGTCGCCTCTCTTCAGCGCGCTTCCGCATGGATGCAATTCCGCTACGTCACACTGCCGTACCTGCGCTTCCCGCTGCTGCTGGCGTTGCTCTTTCGCACCATTGATACCCTGAAACTGTTCGATCTCGTCTACATCCTCACCGGGGGCGGTCCCGCCGACACCACGGTGAACCTCTCCCTCCTCACGTATCGGTACGGCTACACCTTCTCGGAGGTGGGCCGAGCGGCGGCCCTCTCGTGGCTCCTCGTGATCGTCATCAACGTACTGGCCACCCTGCTCATCAGCGCCCTGAAGCGCCCCGCCGCCTCACCCGTCCCCGCCGGAGCCGCCGATGCGTAGGTCCGCCCCCCTCAAGGACACGTTGACTTATCTCGCCGCCCTCGCGGTGGTGGGACTGTTTGCCTTTCCGCTCGTCTGGATGCTGCTCACCTCGCTGAAGCAGCGCGTGGATGTCTTCTCGTCGCATCCTTTCGCCCCGTTTACGCCCACCCTGGCCAACTATCAAACCGTGCTGGCGTCTGATTTTCCGGGACAATTGCTCAACAGCGTCGTTATCGCCCTGGCCAGCACGCTGGTGGCGCTGGTCCTTGGGGCGTTCACGGCGTATGGCTTCTCGCGGCATGGCGCCTTCAAAGGCGGCGACAACCTGTTGTTTTGGGTCCTGAGCCTCCGGATGCTGCCCACCATCTCCGTCGTGGTGCCGTTCACGATCCTCTTCAATCGGTTCGGCCTGGCGGACACGCGGCTCGGCCTCATCCTGGTCTACACCATTTTCAACACGTCGCTGGCGGTCTGGCTCCTGAAAGGCTTCTTCGATGAAGTCCCCCGCGATCTGGAAGAGGCCGCCATGCTGGACGGCTACTCGCCCCCGCAGGTCTTCCGCCGGGTCAGCCTGCCGATGGTGCGGAGCGGCCTGCTCACCACCGCTGTCTTCTGCCTCATCCAAAGCCTGAATGAGTTTCTGCTCGCGCTGTTGCTGACGGACACCAAAGCGGTGACGGCGCCAGTCGGCCTGGCGAACTTCCAGCGGTACTTCGGGCTGGAGTGGGGCCAGTTCGCGGCGGCGGCGGCGCTGTTCGTGATGCCGGTGATCGTCTTCACCGTGCTGGTGCGGAAGGAACTGGTGCGAGGGATGAGTTTCGGCCAGCTGGAATGAGGTCTGACCTGGGTAAACCCTCAACCTGCAGAGGGTCCGTCCGGTGTTGCAGGAGAGGAGACTCAGCCGTTTCGCGCAGGTCTCCCCGCATACAGTGGCGCCTTATCCTACGTCCTCGCGGCGCTGCGACTCGACAGGCGACTCGGTGAGTGAGGGCGCGCACCGCTCCAATTCCACGGCGGCGTAGGCCACGATCCCGTCGAGCGGCGGATGGTGCTTCAGGACGCGCACCCGCACCCCCTGCACGCCTTCCACTCCCAGGATCGCCGTCACCAGCCGCTCCGCCAGGGCCTCCAGCAGCCGAAACCGCTCCCCTTCACCAATCTCCCGAACGATCCGGTGAACCCTGCCGTAATCCACGGTGTCCCGGACCCGGTCGCTCTGCCCCGCGCGGGACAGGTCCGCCGTCATCTCCACGTCCACGGAGTAGTGCCCCCCCGTGACCTGTTCCTCCCTGGAGACGCCGTGATACCCTCGAAATTCAACACCACCCAGAATAATGCGATCCATTCCTCCCCCCTTCGTCGTCGGAGCCGCCTCGTCCTGGCCGCGGAACCGGATTTGCCGGCTCGCTGTCCCTTCAGTACCTGACCGATGACGGTTCCCTCGCCGGAACCCTACATGCCAGGGAGGACGATGAAGCCGCTTTAGGGTTGTGTCCGGATCACACCTGCGTGACATGGCCGTCGTCGAGCGCAATGCCGGAACGCAGGGAGACGCTTCGCCGTTGATGCGCAGCGGGTCAGCCCCGCCTTATCATGAACATTGGAGAAGCCCCATGACGACCCTTCACAAACGCGCGGCCCTCTGGACAACGGGCGCCTTCGCCACCTTCGCCCTTCTGACCGCTCTCCTGGCTCCTCGCGCCGCCCTCGCTCAGACGTACACCCGGGCGGGAGCCTCCGTCAGCCTGTCCGGAACCATCCGCGACATTGACCGCAACGACAACGAATTTCGCCTCGAACCGTTCCAGGGAAACCACCGCATCACCATTACGGTTCGCGACGCCCAACTCGAATCCAGCTCCGGCAGAAGGAGCGACACTCTCTCCCTGCGAGACCTGAACCTCGGAGACACCGCTGATGTCGAAGGTCGATGGGTGGACCGCGACACCGTCCGCGCCACGCGCGTCCTCACTCCCAGCCGCGACCGCTCCGGCGCGTGGGACGACCGCAATTCCAGCGACGATCCCGCCTACGACGGGCGTTACCCTGGGTCTGACCGAGGGCGCTCCGGCGATATGCGCGAGGAGCGCACTTCCAACGGCCTCACGGGTGTCCTCATCCGCGACACCGGGAACTCAACCCGAACCGTCCGCGTGCAAGTCCTCGGACGCGAAATCATGGTGGACACGCCTCGTGGAATCCGAGTCACGCGGGACGGCGAACCCAGGAGCATCCATGAATTGAAGCAAGGCGACACTCTCCGCGTGCGGGGGAACTGGCAAAGCCGGGATCGCCTTCAGGCCGACCGGATTGAAGCCTTCTCCTCCAGTCGCTATGACGGAGGCCGCTACGATAACTCCAACTCCGACCGCTACAACTCAACGGGACGCTCCCTCATCGGCACGGTGGAGCAGGTGGACACCCGCAACGAGCGATTCCGACTGAGCGCCGACCGCGCCGATGGAAGCGGGGTCTATACAGTGGACGCGAGCGACGCCACCTTCCTGCTGGCCGGTCGAACCCGGCGCCTGCGGGACCTTCGGGAGGGCGATCACGTGCGGGTGATAGTGCGGGAAAGCCGAGGTCGCACAGTGGTGGCGGAGCGAGTCGTCACCGACATCTCTGCGCGGTCAGACAATTACCGGGGCCGCGACGACAGCGCCCCTTATGGGAACGCGAGCACGCTGGGCGGTCGCGTGGAGAGTATGGACACCGTTCGCCGCACGTTCCGGCTTCGCAGTTCGCTGATGTCGGTGCTGGTGCGCGTGCCGTCCGGCGCAGCCCTCCTGGATGACCGAGGTCGCCGCATTCGGTTCAGCGATCTGAACGAGGGCGACACGGTTCAGGTGATTGGAGCGCGGCCCGCATCGAACGGGATGTTTGTCGCGGATCGGGTGGAAGTGAACCGATAGGCCCTATAGCGTCGAAGCGTTGAAGGATGACATACAAACGTCCCCGACCTCCTCACGGAAGTCGGGGACATTTGCATCGCTGTGTTCATCGAACGGCGTTAGCGAGGGCGAACTTTGGTCGCCTCGGGGCCTTTGCGACCCTGAGATTCCTCGAATTCGACCGCTTCGCCGTCGCGGAGAGTTTTGAACCCGGAGCCTTCGATGTTGGAGAAGTGGACGAAGAGGTCGCCGCTGCCATCATCATTGGCGATAAAGCCGTAGCCCTTCGCTTCATTGAACCACTTCACGGTGCCAGTTGCCATGCGGATTACCCTTTCCTCAAGTTTTGCAGTTTAGCCGAGGTGGAGAAGCGCGTAGCCCCTGGTTCACCTGTTGATCTAAACTTGCAATGGTTCGGTCTCGCGCAGGACGCCTGGAATTACGCGATTACTGGTAGTGTAGAGGCTCGCCTACCCGGATGTCAAGGCTTTCGGCGCGGATTTTCAGCAATTTCCCAACTTTCGCCGGGAAACGGATGCGAAGCGTCATGCGCTCAGCATCCAGGAGCCGACAGCGACCCCGTCACGCGCCTTTCGATTGGGCGCGGATGAGCGCCTCTTCCAGGCGCGGCGTTGCGGAGGGGGAGGCCGCCGCCTCCCCGGAAGCCGATTCTTCTCCCATAAGCCGTTCCCCCCGCTCGGCGTAGTCGCCTCTGGGATGAGGTTCCCCTCGGTGCATCTCGCTGAACGCCCGTCGCACGCTCAGCAGGCCGCCGCACACCACCATCAGGGTCGCCAGCCAGACCAGGTTGATCATCGGCTTGGCGCTGACGCTGATGAGCGCGATCTCCTGCGGAGGGCCGGTCGGTTCGCCCAGAGCGGCCCCCCCCATCACGAGCTTGACCGCGCGCGTCTCGGCCACCAGGTCCTCAATCTCGGCGGAGACGGCGCCGTCCTTCGTGCGCGCCACAAGGTTCCGTTTCTGCTGCTCGTGGATGTCCGCTTCCCACCCCGGAGTGATGACCTCGGTCTGACCGCCGCGAGTCACCGTGAGGAGGGCGCTCACGCGAATCTGTTCCGGCTGCCGCTTCACCTCAAACCGGTCAAACCTCACGCTGACCCCGTTCACCAGGTCCGAACTCTGCCCGGCTTGCAGTTCCACTTCGCGCTTGGCCATATCGGCGCTCGACATGGGGCGGCCTTCCGGCGCGATATAGAGGTCCATGCCAGGATATTTATGAATATAGGGCGCCACCATCGTCTGCTGCGTCTGCTGGCTGAAGTAGACCGGCGCGGGGGCCTTGAACGTCTCGTCGCGGCGCAGATTGGTGAACGTGAGGTCCAGCGCCGTCTTTCCGTCGGGGGTCGGGATGAGGCCGCGATAGAGGACGGAGTAGCCCATCACCTTCTGCGCCTCGCCTTTCACCAGCCCGGCCTTCTGCGATCCGCCGCTCAGCTCGGCGGTCACAACCCCGATGAGCAGCACGCCGATCCCCGCGTGGCTCAGGTAGCCGCCCAGCCGTCCCACCTTCTTCGGCGCGCGGAAGAGGACCTGAAGGCTGGAGAAGACCGCCATCGAACCCGCGAAGATGAGCGACAGCAGCGGGACCGCCGCCGGGAGGACGAGCCGGTACCGCTCGGCGCCGGCGCCCCAGCTCCACAACTCATACGGCGGGCGGTTGCGCCCCACGCCCCACATGATCGCCATCGCGATGACGAACAGCGCGAGCGTGAGCGGCGTGAGGATTTTGGGCCAGTTGCGCCGGAGATCGGTGTCCCGCCATGAAAGCAGCGGCACGAACGCCATGAGGATCGCCGCGAGGATGGCGATGGGCGTGGCGATAAAATTGTAGTACCCCTGCGTCACGTTGCTGGTGGCGGAAGGGAGAAACGTGAGGAACGGCGCCCTCTCCCGCAGGCCCGCCGCGATGCCCGTCAGCAGCGGCGACGACATCCCCGCCCAGACGAGAAACGCGAACAGGCCTACCACGCCCAGCGTCCAGTGGAGCATGGCGGGCACGGTGAACGGCTTCGGCTCGTCGGGGCGCGACGGGAACGTCTTCCACCGGGCGAGCCACGTCCCCACGCCCATCAGCCAGAAGAAGCAGAGCGGGCCAATGAGGTACGGGAAGAGGTCGTCTTCCTTGGCGAAGCTGTGGACCGAGAAATTCTCCAGGATGCCGCTTCGGGTAAGGAACGAGCTGAACATCACCATGAGAAACGGCAGCATACCGAGCAGGACCACCGTCCGGTGCCAGGTGTCGCGGCGCTGCTGCATGAGCATGCCGTGCAGCAGGAGGACGCACATCAGCCAGGGGACCTTGGAGGAGTTCTCCACGGGGTCCCAGCCCCAGAAGCCGCCCCAGCCGAGGACTGCGTAGGCCCAGTAGCCGCCCATCATAATGCCGCCGCCCAGCACGGTGAACGCGAGGGCCGCCCACGGGAGGCTGCGGCGCACCCAGGTCTCATACTCCTTCTTCCAGAGGGCCGCCATGGCGAACGCGAACGGAATGGCCGTCGCGGCGAACCCGAAGAAGAGCGTAGGCGGGTGGATTCTCATCCACTTGTTCTGAAGCAGCGGGTTGAGGCCCTGGCCGTCAGCGGGGAGCTGCGCGAAGTTGAGGCCGCCGGGATGAAGGAAGGCCCAGATCGAATGCTGGAAGGTACTGATCCCCGCGGCCTGAAGCGCGGCGGGCAACATCTGCGGCGTCGGCGCGAACGGGCTTTTCCCCACCAGCACGATGAGGAGGCTCAACCGGATCAGGTTGAGGAAGAACATCACCGACGGCTCCCAGTTGCGGGCGTACCGCCGCACGATGAGGCCAAGCAGGGTGATGTACGTGCACCAGAGGAGGAAGGTCCCCTCCTGACCGGCCCACAGGGTGGCGAAGAGATAATCCTTCGGTTCGTCGCGGCTGCTGAAGCGGGCGATGTAACTGAGGCTGAAGTCGTGGCGGTAGGCGGCGGTCTCCACCTGGAGGATGGCGAGCAGCAGCATCACGAAGGAGAGGGCGAATCCCCAGCGCGCCAGCGAGGCGTATCGGGCTTCGGCCTGCGCGAGGGCGTCGGCGTCGAGGCGAATTCCGGCCTCCGCGCGGCGCTCGGCGAGCATCCAGCGGAAGTAGGCGCCCGTGGAGAGAAGAGTTCCAACGAGCGCGAGGGCGACCGCCAGCAGTCCGAACAGCATCCTATCCTCCGCGTTGAGCGATGACGGGGGTCACACCTGGGGCGCCGCCCTGGTTTGCGCGGTTCGCCGGGGAGTTGGGTGGAGCGGGAGCCGCCCCCGGTTCGGCCTTGTACTTGGAGGGGCACTTGGTGAGCAGGTGATCGGCCTGGAAGACGCCGTTTTGACACTGCCCCACGGCTACCACCTTCTCCGCGCGATCAAAGTTGTTCGGCATGCCGTCGTGGGAGACGACGGTCATCACGGAGCCTTCGTGGTCCTTCAGGGGGAAGAGGAGCGTGCCGGTGCGGGGGTCGTAGCTCACCTGGGCGCGCTGCACGTCGCCGCTCACCTGCACCATGCCGCTCGCCGCCTGCGCCTCACGGAACGAGACGTAGGGCGTGAGCGACTTCTGGAACGCCGTCAGCCCGAACGCGCCGGACGCCACCATCGCGGCGACCGCCAGAAATAATCTCGGTTTGATCACGCCTGCAAGTCCTTAATCTTCGCGTCGAGTCGGCGCATGTAGAGGAAGACGCCGAGCCAGATGATGAACGTGACGCCCGCCACGAGCAGCATGTTCAACGTGCGCGGGGAAGAGTCCCCCGCCATGCGGGCCACATCGTGGTAAGGAGGAGCCGCTCCGCTCACGGCGGTCGCCGCAGCCCAGGGGAGCCATGTCATCCATCAGCCTCCGGTATGACCGAGGTAAAACCTGCCACAAGGCGCCTCTGAAGGGGAGTCATTCCGCCTCCTCCCGCCGATCCTCAGCGCGCCCCACCGCCACACGCAGGCGAAACATCCAGACGTACAGGCCGAGGAAGGCGACGGAGCTCGTGAGGAGTAGCGCGAGCATCCGGGGGTCCATCTCGCCGCGCGTGACGGTGTACGGGTGGAGGCTGAGGCCCATCCGCTCGATGTAGTACGGGATGATGTGCATGAGGAGCGGCACCGTGACCGCCGCGACCAGCGCGTAGACGGCGCTCAGGGCGGCGCGGGAGTCTCTCGTTTCCACAGACCCCCGGAGGGCGAAGTAGGCTCCGTATAAAAGGATGAGGACGACGATGGCGCTCTGCTTGGGGTCCCAGTTCCACCAGACGCCCCACGCGCCGCGCGCCCACATCGCGCCGGTGACGGTGGCGAGGACGCAGTAGAGGAGGCCGAGTTCCGCCGCCGCGACGGCTTTGGTATCCCATTGCAGGTCGCGGCGCTTCAGGTACAGGCCGGAATAGACGGCGGCGAGCAGCAGGCCGATCATCCCGTTCCACGCCATGGGGACGTGGAAGTAGAGGATGGGCGTCAGTTCCTTCAGCCCGATGGCCTGCGGCACGACGAAGAAGGCCGCGTAGATGACGGCGCTCAGGACGAGGAAGAGGAGCCATTGGAGGGGCGCGGGCAATCCAAAGGGCCGGGTGGCGGCGGGGGCGCGCGCGACAGAGGGGTGAACAGCCATAAGTCAGGTTCAGCGACGTTTGAAAAGAAGGAAGGCGCGGCGAAACGCGCGGCGTCGGTGTCAGCCGGTGAGGCCATTATACTCGAAATGGGCGTTGGGCGCCGTAGGACGCATCACTGCGGCAGGGTCACTTCATTCAGGAGCGTCCGGGCGGTTGAAACCGCTGCAACGACCGCACGAAGTCGGCCTTCGCCGACTCCTGCCCTGCCGAAGCGTTCCGTCCAGGTGCGATCCCCCTACCTCACCCCGGCCTTCGGCCACCCCTCTCCCACAGGAGAGGGGCTGGTGAGATCATGATCTCCCTCCACACCCTCCCTCTACATCATTCCTCCACCAACCTACTCAGCAAACCCTGATCCCGCGCAGGCGGGTTTTGTGTGGGGGTCGCAGCGGTTTTAACCGCCGGGTTCTTCCACCAAAAGACCCTGTCAGTATGGGACCTCAGCCCACCTCCGGGCGCCCGCTCCGCAACACGCCCGCAAAATGGAGGACGCCGAACAGCGCCATCATCGCCGGGCCAAACGCGAGCGAGGCGAACAGCGACCGCTCCGCCAGGGCGCTACTGATCCATACGCACGCCGCGGCGCCGAGGTTCCCGCCCAGCGCGCTCCCGTAATCCAGCCGGTGCGGCGCCGCGCGATACCGGGGACTCACGAGGCCGTAATAGGTGGGCCAGACGCCGGAGAACATCAGCCCCACGCCAAACAGCGCGACCAGCGCCACGATCAGCGACGGGCGACCGGCCAAAGGGAAGACCGCCAGCCCCGCCGCGATGCAGAGCGCGATCACCCGGTTGGGGGGCGGCGGCGTTTTCGCCGAGAAAAGTCCGAACCGTCCGACCGCCATCCCCAGCAGGTGCGCCGAGAGCGCGAGGCTCGCCGCCGACGCCCCCAGGCCGAGAACCGTCCGGCTGTACGTGGGGACCAGCGTGGCGAACGAGACATTGGCGCCGGTGAGCAGCGCGAACGGGAGGACACCCTCGCGCAGAAGCGACCGCGTGGAGGGGCCGGGCGAGGCCGCCGCATCCTGGGACAGGTCAGACACCGGGGGCGCCGTCTCAGGCGAGGGCGCGTCTCCCTCAGAGGAGCCGGTTGAGGTCGTTTCGGGCGACTGCCTCTCCGGGGCGGGCTTCACAGCGGCGCGCGAAGGGAGGCGGATTCGCCACGAGACGATCAACAGGGCGCCGGTCAGCGCGCCGCCAACAGCGAAACTCCATCGCCACCCCAGGCCGAGGCAGAGGGCCGCGAGGGCGGGTCCCGTCACCTTACCGGCTCCATCGAATCCGTGGAGCAGCAGCACGCCGCGCCGGGGATTGTCCGGCCAAAGTTTCGCGCTGAGCGAGTTGGAGACGAAGCCGAGCGTGGCGCCCAAAGTGATGAGCGACCATCCCGCCGCCAGACCCGCGCGGCCCGGCCCGATGAAGACGAGGACGAAGCCCACCGTTTGCGCGAGGAGGCTGAGGGAGAGGGCGCGGCTTCGATCCAGCCGCCGCGCCCGCGAGGTGACCGCCAGCACACTGAACGAGCAGGCGATCTGGATGACGGCGAACGCGGCGCCAAATTGCGCGTGACTCAGCCCCAGCTCGCGCTCGATGCCCGGACGGTTGGGACCGACCAGCCCCGTCCCCAGGGCGCCGTAGAGAAACATCCAGGCGATGCCAAGCCACGCGATGCGCCGGGCGTCCGAGGGCCATGGGGCGTCCGGGGGCGACGGGAGGTCGGTGGAAGCGGTCGGGGAGGCGGGATGACTCATCAGGGGAGGCTTCGAGGGCGGCTACTCGCTCTCCTGTCGCTCCCGCTCGGCGCGTTCCTGTTCCACTCGTTCGCGCGCGTGGCCGATCCATTCGCGGATTTCGGGGCGGCGCGCCCAAAGTTCCCGCGCGCCGGGGTGCATGGCGTCGGGGTCGCCGAGGACCGCCGTCATGCCGCCGTCCACGAGGATATTGGCGCCGGTGGTGAACGCCGCTTCATCGGAGGCGAGCCAGACCGCCGCGTAGGCCACGTGCTCCGGCAGGCCGGCCACGGGGAGCGGCTGCTGCAACCCCCGCGAGTGGGTCGCCCAGTCGCCGAAGGTTTCCTCAAACTCCTGATACAGCTCCGGCCCCAGCGTCCGCTTCAGCCACCCGCCGGGTTCGTCGGTCCAGATGCGGCCGGGCGAGAGGCAGTTGATGCGGATGAGGTGCGGCGCGAGTTCCACGGCGAGGGCGTGCGTTCCGGCCACCAGCGCGCCCTTGCTCGCCGCGTACGCCGACATATGGCCGCCGCTGGCCACCGCATGCACCGACGCGATGTTGACGATGGAGCCGCCGCTGCGCGCCTTCATGAACGGCAGGGCGTAATGGATGCCCATCCAGACGCTCTTCACGTTGGTGGTCATCACGCGGTCGTATTCGGCTTCCATGTCGGGATCGTCCATGTGTTTGGAGAAGAAGACGACCGCCGCGTTGTTCACGAGGATGTCGAGGCCGCCGAATCGCTCCACGGTGGCGTCCACCATCCGGCGCAGGTCCTCCGTGCGCGCCACATCGGTCACAATGGGGAGGGCTTCGCCGCCCGCCGCCTCGATCTCGTGGGCGAGGGTCGCCAGCCGGTCGCCGTTGCGCGCGGCCACGGTGACGCGGGCGCCTTCGTCCGCAAACATCCGCGCGATGCCTTCGCCGATGCCGCGACTGGCGCCGGTGACTATGGCGATCTTCCCCTTCAGCCGTCCGTTTCGCTCCATCCGACCCTCCTCACTCTTTCTGACTCAGGGACAACCCCAGGGTCAACGGCTTACACGGAGGGCGCGGAGGAGCACGGAGGGCCACAGAGAAACCCATGAGAAAAGGGGGGCAGAGAAGGGGATGAGGAACGAGCAAAAGAGTTTGGCCCCGTCACTCGCGGACGCCGCCCCTTCAGTCCCTCAGCCCTTTTAGTAACCTCAGTCCCCTGGGGTTTCTCCGTGGCCCTCCGTGCTCCTCCGCGCCCTCCGTGTAAGCGGTGACCCTGGCGGTTGAAGTGTAGCGGTTGACCTGAGGCCAAAAAGGAGATATCCCCCGCATCCTTCCATCGCTGAAACTCCCCTTATGGCTTTCCGAACCCTTCTCCCTGCGCTGCTGCTCCTCGCCGCCGTGACCGCTTCCGCCGCCGCCGCCCCCGCGCCCCGCGTCCTCGCCTTCTACTACACCTGGTACGGCGCGCCCGCCACCTCCGGCGCATGGCGGCACTGGGACGAAGGCGGTCATCATCCCGACCAGCGCAACGCGGCGGGCCTGACCGACATCGGCGCCACCGATCACCCGCCGGTCCTCTACGACGCCAATGACCCCGCGACCCTCCGCCGTCACCTCGCCGAGGCGCGCCGCGCGAAAATTGACACCTTCATCTCCACCTGGTGGGCGCGCAACGACTGGCACGAGATCGCCTTTCGCAAACTCCTCCGCCAGGCCGAAGCCGACCTGAAGCCCGCCAAAGGCCAGCCGACGCCGCGCCCCGTCACCCTCAGCCTCTACTATGAGGTCGTCCCGGACGCTGCGGATCAGGTCGCCGCCGCCACCGATGACCTGCTCTACCTGCTTCACACCTTTGGAGGCAGCCCGGCGTTCCTGCGCCACGCGGGGAAGCCGGTCCTCTTCATCTACTCGCGCGCCGTCAATCAACTCACCCGCGCGCAGTGGACCGAGGTCAGCCGCCGAGTGAAGGCGAAAACTCCCGCGTACCTCGTGGGCGACAGCGTGGACCCCGCCTGGCTGGACGCCTTCGACACCCTGCACGAGTACAACCCCGTCGGCGCGGTCGTCGCCGGAGAGAAGATGAGGCCGCGCTACGAGCGCATCGCCGCCGCCGCCCGACAGCGGAACCGCCCGGCTCTCCTCACGGTCATCCCCGGCTACGACGACAGCCACATCGGGCGCCCCACGGCCCTCATCGCCCCGCGCGGGAACGGACGCCTCTACGCCCGGCTCTGGAACGCCGCCCTCGACGCCCGGCCCGACTGGGTCCTCATCTGCTCCTTCAACGAGTGGCACGAAGGCAGCGAAATCGAGCCGAGCGTGGAGTACGGTGACCGCTTCCTCCGGGACACCGCGCGCTACGCCGCCATGCTCCGCACCGGACGACGCGCCGTCACCGAGGCGGGCGATCCAACGCCGCGCTGGCCCAAAGGCTGGAGCGTGGAACCTGGCCCCGAGTCGCGCATCTCGTGGGAGACGCTGCCCGGCGGCGGCCTGCGCGTGCGGAACCGAAGCGCGGGACCGGCCACCCTGCGCGTGAAGGCCCCCGGCGCCGTCGAGCCTTACGTCTTCGTGGAAGGAAAGCCGAATACGCCGTGGCGCATCATGGCGCCCGCCAATCCTCCTGGCGACTCCGGGGAGACTGCGCGACGCGACGATCCGTTCACCTACGCCGTTCCCACAGACGCCACGGCGCAACTCTGGGAAGGGAAGGCGTTCGCGTTGGCGCAGCCCGACAGCCCCTTCGCGGAGATGGCGCGCGCGGGGTGGCGCGTGGACCTCCGGTCGCAGTGGCCCGGCGAGGAACCGGGCGCGTGGCTGGCGTATCCCGATGGCGCCTTCCCCCTCTTCGTCACGCTCCGCAACACGGGAGACCGCCCCCTGAGCGGCGTTCGGGCCGAGGCGTGGGCGCCGGAGGGGTGGAGCGCTACCAAAGCGGCCTTCCCCGACGCGATTCCTCCCCACCAGAGCGCCAGTGTCACGCTGGGCGCGCGGGTGGCGGAACAGACGCCGCTTGGCGGGCCGATCCCAGTGTTCGTCTTCCTGAAAAGCGCCGCCGACCCCTCCTTCACCCTTGCCACCAGCGCGGATTTCACGCCGGTGCGGCCGGTGGAGACCCGCTTCACGTTCGGCGAGCGCGGGACGATGACGCTCCATCTCCGCAATCGCTTCCCCGGTCGAACGCTCACCGGCGCGGTGACGCTGCGAACGGCGGCGGGCCGCTCCGCCTCCCTTGATCCGGTTCCGTTCACGCTAAAGGATGAGGCGGAACTGACCCTGCGGCAGACCCTTCCGCCCTCGGAGGCGCCGGACCTGCGGCGGACCTACGCCACCCTCACAATCGGCGGCTACCGGCAGCTCGCCGCCGCGCTGGATATGGCGACTGTGACGCTCGGCGCGACGGATGGTGAGAAAGGCGTGGAGTGGGTCAATACGGAGGACGGCCTCGCGCCTTCGGTGACCGGCCCCCAGGCTCCGGCGCGGCGCGCCACTCCGAATATTCCCGGCAAGCCGCATTACGTCTACTTCAACGTGGCGGACAGCCTGCCCCCGTCCGGCGACACGTTCGTCCAGGCGGAGGTCTTTGACGCGGGAAGCGGCTCCCTCACCCTGCAATACGACTCCACCGACGCGAAAGCCCCCCTCGAAGGCGCCTACAAGGACGCCGCGACGGTCCCCCTCACAAACTCCGGCGTGTGGAAGACCTGTTCATGGACGGTGAGCGACGCGCGCTTCGCCGGGCGTCAGAATGGAGGCGCGGACTTCCGGCTGGCGATGGGGCCGGAGGAGATACTGGTGCGGCGCGTTACCGTCTCGAAGTGGCCGCTGACCTCGCCGTAGCGCCTTCGCTCCGAGAGAAGGGCTACTCCCCGGCGGCCTCGATCTGCGGGTCCAGGCGGGCGGAATGCGGCGTGTGGTACCAGCGCGTCTCCCGCACCTTCACAAGGCTCCATAAAATCTGCGCCGTGCCGAACAGGGGGAACACCAGCAGGTACAGGATCGCGTAGGGGAGGTTCTTCAGCACCGACTCCCTGGCGAGTTTCAGCCCGACGGCGAAGTACAGGATGCCGAACGCCGAGCCGAGGGCCGTCATGCGCGGATCGGGCGGGAAATAGACCCAGTGGAAGGCCGAGTTGCCCGCGTTGGCGACGACATACAGCGCGTTGAAGACAAACCAGACCGGCGTGACGAGGTAGAAAGCGAGGTCGGCGAGGTCGAGGCGGAGGGTGCGGAGGCTGTGGAGGAGGACGGGCCAGAAGTAGCGGCCCAGGCAATGCCACGTCCCGATGAGCCACCGTTGCTGCTGCCGCCAGGCCGTGCGGAGGTCGCGGGGGCGCTCGTCGTAAACGATGGCGTCGCGGAGCCAGACGACTTTCTCCCCGGCGAGGGCCATGCGGAGGGTGAACTCCAGGTCCTCAGTGAGCGTGGTGGAGTTCCAGCCGTGGGCGTCGAGGAGGGCGCGGTCAATCGCCATGCCGGTCCCCACGAGGTAGTTGCCCATGCCGAAGCCGTGCTTTCCGGCGTGCCACATCACATTGATGCTGGCCTGGTGGAGGTGGAGCACTTTGGTGAGCCAGTTGTCGTTCGGGTTCTTGGTGTCGAGGAAGCCCTGGAGGAGGCGATGCCCGGCGCAGAGGGCGTCATTCATGCGCTGGAGGAAGTCGAGATGCACGCGGTTGTCGGCGTCGAAGACCACGAGGGCGTCGTAGTCGTCGGGGAGCTGGGTTAAAGCCCACTGGATGGCGCGCCCCTTGCCGCTCGCGCCCGCCGAGGAGCGTTCCAGCGCCTCCGCGCCTTCCGCGCGCGCCACGGCGGCGGTGTCGTCCACGCAATTATCGCACAGGACCACGATGCGGAAGAGGTCGCGGGGGTAGCGCAGGCGAGCGAGGTTTCGGAGCAGATCGCCCAGCACCCGGCCCTCGTTGTGCGCCGGGATGAGAATGAGGAACCGCTTGCGCGGCGGTGAAGCGGGCGGGCGATACGGTGGAACGAGATTCCCCAGCGCCGTGAGGATGAAGTAGCCCATCACCAGCAGGAAAGCGTATTTGAACGCGATGAGACAGGCGAGAAACGGGTTCAACTCCAACGCATCTCCTCTATTCAGCCGAACGAAGGCGCCTCAATGGCCGCGGTTCCCCGCGCGATCCCCGAAGGTGAGACACGCGACAGGGCGTCATGGGTTGCGAGGTTTTGCCGCTTCAGTATGGCATGACAGAGCCGTCATGGCGCCAGATAATGCAGCGTCCGATCCTTCATGGGATCATCGAAGAGAGCCGGATCGAGTTCCGCCTTGCCCGCCTCTACGCCGACCGCAATGGCGCCCAGAGGATGATACCCTCCGGTGAAGTACTGCGCCGTGGCGAACCGCGCCGACGGCAGTCCGCCCGCCGGGTCACAGATCGCCAGGGCGAGGAGGTAGCGGCCTTTGGGCAAAGCGCCAGGCAGACGGAAGCGGCCCCGCTCGGTGTGCGGCGCGGGCGGAACGGCGTATTGACTTCCATCAGGTTGCCAAAAGTCCCCGGGAAGCCAGCTCCGAAGGTCCAGCCCTGGAAACTCGGCCTTCCAGACGGGCTTGCGCGTCGTTGGGTCGAGGAGCGCAGCCTGCACCGGCCATGAATAATAGAACGGAGTGGAGCCGGTGTTGCGAACGGTGAAGGCGACCTCCATCGGCCCGCCCGGCTCCACTCGCGCCGGATACCGCGCCTCGTCCAATACGAAGCGATACCCGAACGCCTTCTGAACTTCTTCCCCTCCGGCTCGCGCGGCGGCGTTCTTGCGGTCGTAGTCGGAGATCCATCCGAGATGATTGGTGTGAATCTGCCGAATCCAGCCGATGAGATAGTTGCGGTGGACGGGGTCGCTCACGGCTTCAGTGGGAGTGGCGCCGGGTTGTTCGCGGAAGCGGCCCCAGTCGAAGGCGGTTTCGCCGCCCATCACCGCCGTGCGCCAGCGGTCGCCCAACTTGAGGACGCCCTGCTCGTGATACTCCTGCTGAATGTGGCCGAATGAATCGAGATGCACGCCAAACGGATAATCGCGGAAATCCCACGGGTGGCGGACCATGACGAGTTTGTGCTTGAAGGCGGCGGTGAAGGCGTCGCCCAGGAGTTTTTGCATTTCAGGGGAGACATCGGGCGTGTGGTGTTCGCCCCATTTCCCGATGAAGCCCATCTGGATGAAGGCGATGCGTGGATCGTTATCCCACGCCTGCCCCAGCCGACCGATGAGCCGGACGAGCCGCCGCTTGAATTTATCGCTGGTGTAGTCACCGGGAGTAAGGTCGGCGGGCCAGTACTTCTCATTATCGGCGGACCAATGGAGGTAAACCCTGGGGATGACC
>JBBRGS010000018.1:0-32498 GCA_038240635.1 Armatimonadota bacterium | reverse complement strand
GAGCGACGAGACCGCCAGGATCGTGAAGACGATAGACGAGATCGCGTTCCAGACGAACCTGCTGGCGCTCAACGCGGCGGTGGAAGCGGCGCGGGCGGGGGACGCGGGGAAAGGGTTCGCGGTGGTGGCGGAAGAGGTGCGGAACCTCGCCATGCGGAGCGCGGAGGCGGCCAAGACGACGGCGACGCTGATCGAGGAGTCGGTGGCCAACGCTTCGGCGGGGGTGTCGGCGAACGAAGCGGTGGTGAAGCAGTTGGGCGAGATCGGTCGCCAGGCGGTTCAGGTGAGTGAGGTGATGAGTGAGATCGCGGCGGCTTCCGAGCAGCAGAGCGTGGGGATTGATCAGGTGAACGGAGCGATGAGCCACCTGGACGGTCTGACGCAGCAGAATGCGGCGAACTCGGAAGAGAGCGCGAGCGCGGCGGAGGAACTCTCCAGCCAGGCGGAGGAGATGCGGAGCATGGTGGGGAGCTTTACCCTCAGCCCCGCGCCGCCGAAAAGAAGCATGGAAGACCGTGAACCCTGGGAGGCGTCCGTGGGGATCACGCGGCCTCTTCCCGGATACGGTCGGAACGGCGCCGGCCACCGCGCGACGCTGAGGCGCTGATTCCGCCCTGGCGGAACCGCCTCTTCTTCATCTCTCCCCCGCTCCCTTCGGAGCCTTCCCCTGGACCCTCGTCATGTCCCCCAACCTGAACACGCTGGAACTGGATCAATCCCAGTTCGACACCATACGGCGCATGGTTTACCAGCTCTGCGGCATCAATCTGACCGATGGGAAAAATGGGCTGGTCAGGGCGCGCCTGCTGAAGCGCCTCCGCGCACTGAATCTTCCCGACTTCGACGCCTACCTTCAGCGAATTCGGGACGACCGCAGCGGCGGGGAAATCGTCGCCATGATTGATGTCCTGACGACGAACAAGACGAGTTTCTTCCGCGAGGCGCAGCACTTCGACTATCTCCAGGAGGAGGTCTTTCCCGCCTTCGCCGGTAATCGCCGTCCCCTGCGCATCTGGTGCGCGGGCTGCTCCACCGGGGAGGAGCCGTACACGCTCGCCATTGTGCTCCGGGAGGCCTTTCGAGACACGAAGATGGATGTGAAAATACTGGCCACGGACATCTCCACGCGGGTCCTGGAACACGCCCGCGCCGGGGTGTACGAGGCGGATAAGTTGTCGGAGGCGCCGCCCACGCTCGTCAGCCGCTACTTCACGGAGGAACCCGGCGCCCCCCGTCGCTATCGGGTGAGGCCGGAGACCCAAAAACTGATCCAATTCGCGCGGCTGAACCTGATGGAGGAGTGGCCCATGCGTGGCCCCTTCGACGTGATCTTCTGCCGCAACGTGATGATCTACTTCGATAAGGAGACGCAGGAACGCCTCATCCGCCGGTTCGCCGCCCTGCTGGGGCCGGGCGCGCCGCTCCTCGTTGGCCACTCGGAAAGCCTCACCGCGTGGTCCTCCATCGTGCGCTACGTGCGCCCCGCCGTCTACCTGAGGGCGTAGCGTGACCGGCCTGTATCCTCCCCAAACGGGGGTCCGATTGATCGTCGGCATGGGCGACATGAAACTCTCCGCGCGACTGGGAGAACTCCTCATCACGCACGCGCTCGGCAGCTGCCTCGGCGTCACCATTCACGACCCGGTGGCGCGGGTGGGCGGTCTCCTCCACGTCATGCTGCCCCAGTCGAGCATTGACGCGGCGAAGGCGGAAACTCATCCGTTTATGTTCGTGGACACCGGCGTGCCGCGCCTCTTCCGGGACGCCTACGCCCTGGGCGCGCGAAAGGAGCGGCTGGTGGTGAAGGTGGCGGGCGGCGCCTCCAGTCACGTGAATGAAGAAGACGACTACTTCCAGATTGGCAAGCGAAACGTCGTCATGCTGCGCAAGTTACTATGGAAAAACGGAGCTCTGCTGAAGGCGGAGGATGTGGGGGGCAGTGTCTCCCGCACCATGTCGCTCGATGTGACCACCGGAGAAACCCTGCTCCGAATCAATGGAGTCATCACCGCGCTCTGATCCCGCCATAAACACACTCGCCAGGTTAGAAGGAACCGATGAAGCGCTCGGCTGCGGGCGCCCATGCAAGAGGATAACCTATGTCTCTCAATGTGCTGGTCGTGGACGATAGCGCGGTCATGCGACAAATGATCATCAAAACGCTCCGCCTGAGCGGGGTCCCCCTGGGCGAAATCCTCCAGGCGGCCAACGGCCAGGAAGGGCTTCAGGCGCTCAACGCCCATTGGGTGGACCTGGCGCTGGTGGACATCAATATGCCCGTCATGGACGGCGAGGAGATGATCAGCCGCATCCGCGCGGACGCGATGCTGGCGGATCTCCCGCTCGTCGTCGTCTCCACCGAAAGCAGCGAAACCCGCATTGAAAGCCTGGCGAAACAGGGCGCGCGATTCGTGCACAAGCCTTTCACGCCTGAAATCCTTCGCAACACCATCATCGGCCTCACGGGGGTGAGCAATGACCAGCCTGGAGACGCGGATTTTCCGGTCAGCGGCCCGGACTTTTGAGGAGTTGACCTTTCTCTTTACCGAACGGGGGGAGGACCTCCCCGACGTCGCTTGCCCCGGCGCGCGGGAGAAGTGTGGGCGCGCTCAGGCGACCATCGTGTTCACCGGCCCCCTGGACGGGCAGCTGCTCCTGCGCGTCTCGGAAAACCTGCTCCCCGAACTGGCGGCCAACATGCTCGGCGAGGACGATCAGCGCCCCGAAAGCGAGCGCTGGGACGCCCTGGGCGAAGTGGCCAACGTCGTCTGCGGCAACCTGCTGCCCGGCCTTGCGGGAAACAAGGCCGTCTTTCGTCTGCAGGCGCCCCGGATGGAGGCGTGCGGCGTCGAGGAAACCCCACCCGAACACCTGAAGGCGCGAGTCCCCTTCACCCTGGAGGGCGGCTGCGTCGAACTGTTGCTGTGCGTGCGGGGAGAGCTGCCGGACCTCCCCCCTCCTTCGGGAGACGGGTAACACCGGCGGCCGGACGCCCGATTTTCGATCGTTCCAGGAGAACATCGCCGCCTGAAGAGGAGATTCCTTTGATCCGAGTGCTGATCGTGGACGATTCCGCTATCGTTCGCAAAGTCCTGTCGAGTGAACTGTCCCGCTACGAGGATATTGAGATCGTCGGGACGGCGGTGGACCCGTACGTGGCCCGCGAGAAGATTCTGAAGCTCCAGCCCGATGTCCTCACGCTGGACGTGGAGATGCCGCGCATGGACGGGCTGTCGTTCCTCGCCAAATTAATGAAGCATCACCCGCTGCCGGTCGTCATTGTCAGCTCACTGACCCCAAAAAACAGTGAAACGGCGCTGCGGGCGCTGCAATTAGGCGCGATCGAAGTCGTGAGCAAGCCGGGTTCCACGTTCAGCGTCCCCGATGTGTCGCATCAGCTCATCCGAGCCATCCGCGCGGCGGCCATGGCGCAGGTGAACGCGCGGCCTCCGCTGCCCGACGTCGCCGTTCCCGCCGCGCCCGCTCCAATTCCCCAGTTGGCGACGACGCACAAGATACTGGCGGTCGGGGCGTCCACCGGTGGCACGCGGGCGATAGAGGTCCTGCTTCAGGGATTGCCGATCACCACGCCGGGGACGGTCATTGTGCAGCATATGCCGGAACACTTCACGGCGGCGTTCGCTCAGCGGCTGAACAAAATCTGCACGATGGAGGTCCGCGAAGCCGCCGACAACGACCCGGTGGTGCCGGGAGTGGCCCTGATCGCGCCGGGGAATTACCATCTGCTGCTGCAACGAAGCGGAGCCAAGTACCACGTGCGCGTGAAGACGGGGCCGCCGGTGCATCATCAGCGGCCCAGCGTGGACGTGCTGTTCCAGTCGGTGGCGGCGCAGGCGGGCCGCAACGCGCTGGGCGTGTTGCTGACGGGCATGGGCGCGGACGGCGCGAAGGGGCTGCTGGCGATGAAGGAGCGGGGCGCGCATACCTTTGCGGAAGACGAGAAGAGCTGCATCGTTTTTGGTATGCCGAAGGAAGCGATCAAACTCGGCGCCGCGCAGGACGTGGTGACGCTGCCTCATATGGCGGGAGCGGTCCTCAACGCGCTCCAATCGGATCAGGTCGCCGTGTAGAAGCGACGCCAGGACTCGCTTCCGTGACGCCAACGTTCCGCTGCATCGGCTATCCGCGCCGCGCCCGCAGTTCCACGGTGGGGATGTGGAGCGCCTCGCGATACTTGGCCACCGTCCGTCGCGCGAGAGGGTGCCCGGCGTCGTTCAGCAGCTGCGCCAGCCGGGAATCGCTCAGGGGTTTCGCCGGGTCCTCTTTCGCCACGAACTCCGCCAGGGCTTCCTTCACCGCCGCCGCCGTCTCGAAGAACCGATCCGCCGGGATTGTCTCGCCGGAGGGCAGCCGCACGTGCTTGTGCGCCAGGGCGCGGCTCACCGTGGATTCGTGACAGCCGACCTCCACCGCAATCGCCTTCTGGAGCAGCGGCTTCAGGTGCGCCCGACCCTTGTGAAGGAACTCCGCCTGCGCGTTCGCCACCGTCGACATCACCCGGTGCAGCGTGCGGCGGCGCTGCTCCATCGCCTCGATTAGCAGCCGCGCGCTTCCCACCGCCCGCCGCACGTGTTCGGCTTCCGCCGGGGCCGCTCCGTTCATCGAGTCGTACGCGCGGTGCAGCCGGGTGTACGCTGAATCGAGTCCCAGCCGGAACCGCGACGACTCCACAATCTCCACGAGGAAGCCGTCCGGGCCGTGCCGGATGATCACGTCGGGGGCCACCCTCGGCTCACGAAGGGGCGCCAGGCTCTCCCAGTCGTCGCGGTACCCTCGGCCAGGGTAGGGCGCCAGGTTGTCCCGAATCCACGCCACCGCCACCTCGGTTGCTTCCGCTTCGGCCTGCAACGCGCGGGGCAGCCGTTCCGTTTTCCCCGTCGTCAGCAGGTCCCAGCCTTCCGTGAGGACGCGACGCGCCAGTTCGCGGACGTCTTCCATCCCTTCGGCGCGAGGGACCTGAAGCAGCAGGCATTCCTGGAGGTTGCGCGCGCCCACGCCCGCCGGTTCCAGCGCCTGTACGCGCCGCAGAATCGCCTCCACCTGCGGCACGCTGAGCAGGTAGCGATCCGCGATCTCCAGCAGCGGCTCCGTGAGGTAGCCGTCGTCGCTGAGACACTCGATCAGATATGCGCCGACCGGCCCCTCCGCTCCCGGCCCTTCGGAGGCCCACTGCCCCATGAGGTGATCGTGGAACGAGCGCCGCGCCGCGATCCCCGCGAACGCCTCCCGGTCCTCCCCATCGAAGTCGTGGACGCCCTGCCGATACGACTCCCAGTCTTCGGCCTGCGTGACGGGAATCTCCTCGCGCGGGACGGGGCGATGGCCGCAGGCGGGGCACGGGAACCGGGTGGTGGAGGCGCCGCACGCGGGGCACGACGGCGTCGTTTCCAGCGTCAGGGCGGGATTCTTCTCATACTCCTCTTCCAGGCGCCGCTCCAATTCCAGCAGAGGCAATTGCAGCAACTCCCCGGACAAAATCTGTTCGGGAATCATTCGTTGCTGTTGTCGGAGTTGCTGATGCTGGGAGAGACCGAGAGCCATGACGTGCTCGGATCAGGAACAAGGGAGGCGGAAGAGGACCGCTTAAGGACTGTCAGGAGGCGATGGCGCCGCCTTGCGCGAGTTGAGTGTCAGCAGGAGGGTGACGGTGGCGCCCTGTCCCTCATCCGAGTCGAGGCGCAGGGAGGCGTGGTGCTTCTCCAGGATATTGCGGCTGAGGGTGAGGCCCAGCCCCACACCGTTCCCTTTGGTGGTGAAGAACGGCTCTCCGGCGCGCCGGAGCGTTTCCGCGTTCATGCCGACGCCGGTGTCCTGGAACGTGATGCGGAGACTCCCGCCGTCGGGGTCCTGCGCGGGGTCGGGGAGAAACTGCGTCGTGACAGTCAGGGTGTCGCCGTCGTTCATCGCTTCGGCGGCGTTGTTCACCACGGCGTGGAAGACCTGAGAGAGGAGCTGGGGGTCCGCCACGAGAGGCGGGGCGCCAAAATCGAACTCGGCGGAGACGACAAAGCGGTTGGGGTAGCGCTCTTCCATGGTGTCCAGCGCTTTCATGATTACGTAATGGACATCGGCTTCGACGAACGTCGGCTCCTGCTCGCGGGTGAGTTGCAGCAGGCCGCCGGTGATTCGGGCGCACCGCTCCGTCTCCGACATGATGGTGCTGAGGTAATTCCTTACGTAGTCGCTGGCGTCGCCAAAGGCGTCTTCGTCCCTCTGAACCCGGCGCTGCATCAATTGCGCGCAGCCGGAGATCGCCGTGAGCGGATTGTTGATCTGGTGGCACACCTTCGCCGCGAGCTGACCGATGGCCGCCAGTTTTTCGGATTCAATGAGTTGGTCCTGCTTCGATTGCAGGTCGGCGTACGCCTTCTGGAGGGCCGCGCGACCAGCCTCTGCCTCCTGGTACAGCATGCTGTTATACATCACGATGGAGGCGTGTTCGACCAGCGCGTTCACGTACTCGCGGTCGTCGGCGTCGAAGCCGGGGCCGTCGGGGTGGGCCACCAGCTTGAGCACGCCGATGGCTTTGCCCTCCGCCGACAGCACCCGGACCATGGAGTACGCCGCGTTGTCTGCGGTGGGGGGCACCGTGAACGGATTAACGAAGGGAGGCGGTCCGGGCGGCTTCTGAAGCGCGTCCTGGCCATCCGCTCCCCACAGATCGGCGCGTTTGGGGCCAAAGCCGACCTCGATCCGGTGAAAGCTGTCCCCCTCATCCAGCACGGTCAGCGTTCCTTCCAGCGCGTTGGTGCCTTCAGCCGCCGAATCGAGGAGCGTCCGGAGAGAGAGTTCGAGGCTGGTGGAGGTCATGTTGGTGAGGCACGCCTTCAGGTTGCGCAGCCGCTCCACGGTGAGGGTCAGCTGCCGGTTCGCCTCGGTCGCCTCCCGGTGCAGGCGCGCGTTCTCCACCACAATGCCCGCCTGGGTGCCGATGGAGGTGAGCAGGTTGAGATCGTCCTCGCTGAAGGCGGCTCCCCGCGTGCTGTTGTTGAGGCTGAGGACGCCGATGGGGCCTTGCTTGCCGACCAGCGGCACGGACAGGGCGGAACGGATATGCCCCCGGTTGGAGGCGAGCGGGAAGCGCGGGTCGTCGGCGGGGTGGCTGTCCAGCAGCACGGGCTGATTGTGCGTGAAGACCCACGCCGCGATCCCGCCCCCCGGAGGCGCCTCGGACCCGATCTTCACCCGCTCCGGCAACCCCTGCGAACAGACGAGAATCAGGCGCCCCGTTCCCTCCTCCGCCAGCACCACCGACGCCGTTTCGCTGCCGATGGCCCCCATCGAGAGGGTCATGATCTTTTCCAGCGCCGCCTCAAAGTCCAGGGTGGACGCCATGGTGCGGCTGACGTCGTAGAGCGTTTCCAGGGCTTCCCGGCGTCGTTCCGTCGGGGCGCCTTTCGTGACTTTCTTGGGAGGGGACTCCCCGGCGTTCCGGGGCGCCAGGCGATCAGGCATCGGCGTCCCCCGGAGAAGAGACTGGCGCCTCGTCGGTCTCGGCGGTGATGCCATAGTCGCGGGTTTTGGTGCGCAGGGTCTTACGGTCGATGCCGAGCAGGGTGGCGGCTTTGGACTGGTTCCAGTCGCACGCTTCGAGCGTGGATGCGATGTGGCGGCGCTCCATCTCGCGCAGGGAGATGAGAGGAGAGTCGTTGCGTCCGCCCGTTCCGTTGACGGCCGCAGCCGATGGAGGCGCGGGTTCATCGGAGGGAGCCGGGGCCGCCTCAGCCGGATTGGTGCGGAGAGACGCTTCGGTTTTGCGAAGAGCGGCGTTGTTCGCCTCGGTTTTCCGGGGAGCGGCGCCAGAGGGGATTTCAGCAAGCAGGAGATCGGCGGGCTGGATGACTTCATGGTTGGCGAGGATGACGGCGCGCTCGATGCAGTTCTCCAGCTCGCGGATGTTGCCGCGCCATTGATAGGCTTTCAGGCGCTCCATCGCTTCGTCGGACACGCCGGTAATCCCCTTGGAAGTCTCATGGCGGTACTTTTTGACGAAATGCTCCACGAGGCGGGGGATGTCGTCGGGCCGGTTGCGGAGCGGCGGCAGCTGAATGGTGATGACGTTCAGGCGGTAGTATAAATCCTCACGGAAGGAGCCATCGGCCATGGCGGCTTCCAGGTCGCGGTTCGTGGCGGCGACGATGCGGACGTTCACCCGCAGCGTCTCCGATCCGCCCACGCGCTCGAACTCTTTCTCATGAAGCACGCGGAGCAGCTTGATCTGCGTGGCGGGGCTGATGTCCCCGATCTCGTCGAGGAAGAGGGTGCCGCCTTCCGCCATCTCGAAGCGCCCGATGCGCCGCGCCATCGCGTTGGTGAACGCGCCCTTCTCGTGCCCGAACAGCTCGCTCTCCAGCAGGCTCTCCGCCAGGGCCGCGCAGTTCACCTTGATGAACGGCCCTTCCGCCCTCGAACTCTGGTAATGGATCGCGCGGGCGAGGAACTCCTTGCCGGTGCCCGTCTCCCCCAGGATGAGGACCGATGCGCCGCTGTCGGCGACGCGGGCGGCCATGAGGTAGGCTTCCTGCACCTCGCGGGAGTGGCCGATGATGTTGTCGAAGTTGTAGCGGCTCTTCAGCTCGCCCAGCAGATACCGATTTTCATCCATCAGCCGGTTGCGTTCGAGGGAGCGCTCCACGAGCAGCTGCACCTCATCCAGATCGAACGGCTTGGTGATGAAGTCGTAGGCGCCCTGTCGCAGGGCCTTGATGGCGGTTTGCACCGTCGCGTAGGCGGTCATGATGATGACCGGCGTGTCGGGATGGTGGCGCTTGACGGCGAGAAGGATGTCGAGGCCGCTCGCGCCGGGGAGGCTCAGGTCCACCAGAGCGGCGTCGAAGCGGTCTTCGGCGGCGCGCAGGGCCGATTTTCCATCCCGGCGGATTTCGGTGTCGTATCCTGCGCCTTCCATCAGGTCCTGAAGGATGGCGCAGATGGACGGCTCGTCGTCCACGATGAGGATTTTCTGTCGGGCCATGGTCGCTGACTTTCGCTCCGCGAGAAAGGTAGGAGGCCGAAGTCCTGATCGCCAGGGCCAGAGGATCGGCGCGTTCAGGAGTGTGTCGCCTCTTCCACGACAGTGTATCGTACTCTCTCAGTCGATGCATCCCCTGGCACGCGAATTGCAGAAACAGGTTGCCACATGGAGCCGTTCGGCGGTTCCGAAGCGCCCCCTTTTCGCCAGGGTATCTCAGGCCATTGGAGAGCGACGTTGATACGAGGCATCACCAGCGCGGCGTCCGGTATGCTGGCGCAGCTCGCGCAGCAGGACATCACAGCGAACAATCTGGCCAACGTCAACACCGCGGGCTACAAGCGGGACGCTCCCCGATTCAGCGCGTTCCTCTCCGGCGCTCAGGGCGCGGCCACCACCACCTCCATTGACACCCAGTCGGCGGCGGACTTCCAGCAGGGCGCCATTCAGGAGACCGGCGAACCGTTCCACCTCGCCCTCGAAGGCGACGGCTTCTTCACCCTCCAGACCCCTGCCGGAACGGCGTACACCCGCAACGGCGCCTTCACCCTCAACAAGGACGGCTATCTCGTCACCGCGTCGGGTGACTTCGCGCTGGGCGCGGGCGGCCCCATCCACCTCACCGGAACCGACTTCACGGTGGACGGAACCGGCCAGATCACCCAGAAGCGGGCGGTGGTGGACACCCTGCGACTGGCGCAATTTCCCGACAACGCCGCGCTGGTCAAAACCGGCGGAAGCCTCTGGCTCGCTCCCGGAGGAGTCGCCCCCGGCGCCGCCATCGGCGTGACCGTGCATCAGGGCGGCCTCGAAGGCTCCAACGTGAGCGCCGTGCGAGAGATGGTCTCGATGATCACCGGCCTGCGCGCCTACGAAGCGAGCCAGAAGGCCGTGCAGGCGCAGGATGAAACCCTCGATAAGCTCGTCAACGAAGTCGGCAGGGCCGGTTAACCGACAATTTTCGCTCTTTTTGAACAGTCCACCGCTCCGTAACCGCCCCGACACTCACCCGCTCCACCTCCCGCCACAAGGCCTAAGACACAAGGGGGCTTCCCGCCATGATGCGAGCCTTATTCACTTCCGCCACCGGTATGTCGGCCCAGCAGGTCAACATGGACGTGGTGGCCAACAACCTGGCCAACGTCAACACCTCCGGCTTCAAGCGCAGCCGGGTGGATTTCCAGGACCTCCTCTATCAGTCCAGCCGCGAGGCGGGCGCCACCGTCGCCAAAGGGGCGCAGGTGCCCACCGGGGCGCAGGTCGGCCTCGGCGTGCGGAGCGCGGCGGTGCAGAAGCTGTACTCCCAGGGCGAGTTTCAGGAGACCGGCAACAAGCTCGACCTCGTGATCGAGGGGAACGGCTTCTTCCAGGTCCTCACCCCGGACGGCTCGACCGCCTACACCCGCGACGGCAGCTTCAAGATGGACAGCCAGGGCCGAATCGTCACGTCGGAGGGGTACGCCCTCCAGCCGGAGATTACCATCCCGCCGGAAGCGACCCAAATCTCCATCGGGAGCGACGGCACCGTCTCGGTGTCACTGCCGGGGCAGACGCAGCCGCAGGAGCTGGGGCAGATTCAGATCGCCCGATTCCTCAACCCCGCGGGTCTCAACAGCACGGGCCGCAACCTCGCCCTGCCGACCGCCGCGAGCGGTGAACCCGCGACCGGAACGCCTGGCCTTGAGGGGCTGGGCACCCTCGCGCAGGGCTTCATCGAGCGGTCCAACGTGAAGGTCGTGGAGGAGATGGTCAACATGATTGTCGCCCAGCGCGCCTATGAAGTGAACTCCAAGAGCATCACCACCGCCGACGAGATGCTCGGCATCGCCAACAACCTGCGACGATAAACCGAAAGCGCCTGCGACGATAAGCCCCACCAAGGGGGAGAGAATGCGTACAATTTGGGGCGGAACTCCCCGCCCGGCTCACGCCATCTTCACCATCTTACTGCTCGGCGGCGCCGTTTCCGTCGCATATGGCGCGGCGGTCGGCGGGGCGCGGCCTCATCCGCTGCCGGGCGCGCCGTCCAAAGCCACCGGGAAGCCCGCGTTCGCCGGGGCGTCGGCCACCCTTCAGGCGCAGGGAGTCTCCAAAGGCTCGGTAGCGCGCCTGGGCGACGTGGCGCGCATCGCCGGGGAACTGAGCGCCGCGCAACGCCTCGCCGCCGTGGAACTCGGCCCCGCGCCGCTGCCCGGTGGAACGCGCACCCTCTCGGCGGAGTATGTCCGCATCCGGCTCCGTCAGCAGGGCATCCCCGACGCCGCCCTCGCCGCCGGTTCCGCCTTCACGTGCAAAGTGACGCGCTCGTCCCAGGCGCTTTCAGGCGACGCTATCCTCCTCGCGGCGCGGACCTGGCTGGAGAGTTCCCTTCCGGCGGGCGATGCCCGGCGGGTGGTGGAGCCGATCTCCCGGCCCCGCGAGCGCCAACTCCCTGATGGCGCGATGACGACCACCGTCGAGCCGTTTGGGTCCTCCTCCGGCCCTACCCGGCAGGCGATGGTGAAGTTTTCCGTGGACGGCGAACCCGCCGGGCAGGAGCTGGTCTCCCTCCGCGTGCGCGAGTACGTGAAGGCCGCCGTCGCCAAGGCCGCCATTCCACGAGGGGAATCGGTGACGCCCGACCGCGTGACCTATGAGGAGCGAGACCGCGCCGCGCTCCCCACCGACGCCTTCCTCGAAAGCGACGGTCTGGACGGCCTCACGGCGCTGAACAGTATCTCGGCGGGAGCGCCGATCACCCGCCGCAACGCCTCCGAACCGGCGGCCCTTCACCGGGGTGACACCGTGACGATTCAGGTGAAGCGCGGTGGCATCACCGTCTCCGCCCCCGGCCTTGCGCTGGAAGACGGGCGCATGGGCGCTTCGGTGCGCGTGAAGAACACCACCAGCAACGCCGAAGTGCGCGGCATCCTGCTGGACGGCAAAACCGTGGACTGCTCGCAGTAGCGGCCTGACCGCTCGCCGCGCCCGACGCGGGAGTAATGACACAGGAGACAGACGATGCGAACTTCAGCGACAACCCGATGGCTGATCACCGGCGCCCTGGCGACTCTCGCGCTGGCGGGGCTGACCGGACCGACCGCTCGCGCCGATTCGTTGTGGAAGCCGAGCGCGGCGGGCGCGGGAAACTCCATGTTCACCGACAAGAAGGCCCACGCGGTTGGAGACCTGCTGACCATCATCGTGACGGAGAACTCGAACGCCACCCAGTCGGCGACGACGACCGTCTCCAAAAAGTCGTCCACCAACGTGGCGAAGGGCGTGGGGCCGATCCTCCGCCTCATCCCCAAATTCGGCCTGGGCGGCGACTCCACGTCCGCCGGGCAGGGCAGCACCACGCGCACGAACACGCTCAACGCGCGCATCACCGTGAAAGTCATCGAAGTGAAGCCGAACGGAACCCTCGTCGTCGAAGGCGTCCGCAGCGTGAAAACCAACAGCGACGACCAGATCACCCGCCTCACCGGCCTCGTCCGCGTCGAGGACGTGGCGCCCGACAACACCGTCCTCTCCACCGCCGTCGCCGACGCGAACATCACCTACACCGGCAAAGGCCCCATCTCGGACAAGCAGAAGCCGGGCTTCCTCTCCAAACTGCTCAAGGCCATCTTTTAATTTCCTACTCCCGTTGCGAGGTTGAGCCATGCGTTACCCCATCCGTCTCCGTGTTATCCTTCCCCTGATCGCGCTCGCGGCGGGAGGGGCGTTCTGTGGCGCGGCGCGGGCGCAAACGACGCGGGTGAAGGACATCACGCGGCTCGAAGGCGTGCGCGCCAATCAACTCGTGGGATACGGCCTCGTCGTCGGCCTCGAAGGCAGCGGCGACTCGAAGCAGACGCAGTTCACCACCCAAAGCGTGACGAGCATGCTCAGCCGGTATGGGGTCGCTGTGCCCGCCGGGCAGGTGAAGGTGAAGAACGTGGCGGCGGTGATGATCACGGCCTCGCTGCCCGCGTTCGCCCGCTCCGGCGACACGATTGATGTCACCGTCTCCTCCCTCGGCGACGCCAACAGCCTTCAGGGAGGCGTGCTGCTCCAGACGCCGCTCATGGGGGCGGATCAGGCGGTGTACGCGGTGGCGCAGGGCGGCGTCTCCATCGGCGGATTCTCGGCGGGCGGTGGGGGAACCACCGTCACAAAGAATCACCCCACCACCGGGCGCATCCCCGGCGGCGCGCTCGTCGAGAAGGAAGTGCCCATGCAACTCTCGTCGAACGGCCATCTTCAGTTTTCGCTGCAACGGCCCGATTTCACGATGGCCACAAAAATCGCCAAAGCGATCCAGGCGTCCACCGGCGCCAGCGCGTCCGCCGACGACGGGGGCCGCGTCACGGTGGACCTGCCCGAACAGTATCGCGCCAACCCGGTGAGCTTTCTCGCCACCATCGGCGACCTGACCGTGGAGGCCGAGCCGGTGAACAAGATCGTCATCAACGAGCGCACCGGCACCATCGTCATCGGTGGAGCCATCCGGCTGTCTCCCGTCGCTATCGCGCACGGCGGCCTCACCGTCGCCATCTCCACGCAGCCGGTCGTCTCGCAGCCGACGCCTAAATCGAAGGGAGCGACGACCGTGGTTCCCCAGGTGGACGTGACGACTGAGGAAGCCCGCGCGGCGACCGTCATGTTGAACGGCAGCACGCTGGATGACCTGATCAAGGCCCTCAACACGATTAAGGCGACCCCCCGCGACATCATCGCCATCCTACAGGCGATCAAGGAAGCGGGCGGCATTCAGGGCGAGCTGGAAATCCTCTAATGTCTGTCAACCACTTCAGCGCTTCACTTCCCTCTCCGGCTCTCCCCGACTTCCCTTCGGCCCTGCCGGACCTTAAGCCGCCCGCCTCTGGTGACGATATTGTTAAGAGGAAAGGAACGGGCGCCTTCGACGACCCGAAGGAGCGACAGAAGCTGAAGAAGGTCTGCGAGGACTTCGAGACCGTCTTCCTCAACTACACGCTTCAAAAGATGCGCGAAACGGTTCCCAAGGACGACCTGATGGGCGCCGATCATGGGGAGCAAATCTATCGCGGGATGCTGGATGAGGAGCTGGCCAAACAGATGGCGACGAGCGGCGGCGTGGGCCTGGCGTCCATGCTGTTCCGCCAGTTGACCCTGGAGGACCAGGCCAAAACTCAGCCAACGCCGCCCGTCGAAGCCCCTGGCGGCGCCGCCGGACCCGCCGACCCGATGACCAGGACGCCGGGCGAGCCGAAACGCTGAGGTCGTCGCGCCTTCCGACTTTTGCATCACCATGACCGGGGCGGAGTCAGTCAGGCCGCCGCGCTGTACGCCGTGAATCCCGCTAACCGGGGGTTAAGGATGAGGAGAGACAGATCATGAAGATTGGTGGAAATCATATCCAGCAGATTGTGGGCGCGTACATTCAGGGCGCCGGCAAGCCCGCTTCCGGTCCCGGCGGCGTCTCCGGCCCGAAGGACAAAGTGAGCGTGTCCGACCGGGCGAGCCTGTTGATGAAGGCGCGTCAGGCGTACGACAGCCTGCCCGATGTCCGGGAGGCGCGGGTGAGCGGCGTAGCGGCGCGAGTGGAAGAGGGCTCGTACCACGTGGCCGACGACGACATCGCCCAGGCCATGATCGAAAGCGCAAAGCAGGGCGCGCAGGCGGCCCGGTTCGCCCAGTCGTACCTCAGCGGGGACGCCGCCCCCCGCGCGGACCTCGGCGCCGCCGGGGAGTAACCCTGGGGAGTAACCCATGAACCCCGCGACCCCTTCCCTAATAACCTCCTTAGTGACGGCGCTGGATGCCGAGAGCGCCCATTATGAGCGGCTGATGACCGTCGCCGAGACGCAGCGGCAGGCGCTCCTCGACCGGGATTCACCCCAACTCACCCGCTGCGCCACGGAAGAGACCACGCTGCTCGATCAGGCACGGGAATTGCAGCAACAGGGGCGGGACGCGCTTCAGGCGGTCGGCGATGCGCTCGGTCTCTCCCGCGACGGGTTGACCCTCTCCGCCGTCATCGGTTATCTGGATTCGGAAGCGGCGGCCCCGCTGCTCGAACGCCGCGATCAGATCGCCGCCCTCGCCGAACGCCTGGCGCAGGCGAACCGAACCAACGCGGCCCTCTTCGAGAACGCGCTCGATATGGTGCGGTTCACGCTCGACATCCTCACCCCGCGCGAGGCGAACCCGCAACTGTACGCCTCTCCCCTCGTGGCGGGAACGCCCGAAATCCGACGCGCCGCCCTGCTCGTGGATCAGTTCGCGTAAGCCCCAACGGGAGGTCATGCGGTCATGCGGCGCCCGCCCCTCCCCCTGCGGAGACCCGACCGTGCCTTCCACCTTTATGGGGATCAGTGTCGCCGGCAGCGCCCTCCAGGCTCAGCAAACCGCCATGAGCGTGGTTGGCCACAACGTCGCCAATGCCAACAACCCCAACTTCCACCGGCAGGAAGCCGTATTCGGCGCCCGCTCGGCCTGGCCGTATCTCGGCGCCAACGGCTCCAGGGTCGGCCAACTCGGCCAGGGCATTGATGTCACCACGGTTCGGCGGTATCAGGACCAGTTTGTCCAGAACCGCCTCACCGACTCCCGGAGCGCACTGGGCCAGTGGCAAACCGGCAAGGGGATGCTGGACCGCGTCGTCGGTGTCCTCAATGAGCCGTCCGATCAGGCCCTCAACAACGATTTGAACCAATTTTGGAACGCCTGGCAGCAGCTCAGCCTCAGCCCGCAGAACGTCCCGGCCCGCAACAACCTCCTGGAGTACGCCGGGAACCTCGCCGGATCGTTCAATCGCCTCTCCACGCAGATGGAGACGATGGGACGCCAGGGCGAGCAGGACCTCTCCGGACGCGTGGAGACAATCAACACGCTCGCCTCCCGCATCGCCGAAGTCAACGGCCAAATCCAGCAGACCCTGTCGTCCGGCGCCGCTCCCAACGATCTGCTGGACACGCGCGACGCCCTCCTCTCCAATCTGGCGCAACTCACCGACGTGACCGTGCGCGGCAGCGGCGGCGCTGAGGACATTGTCAGCATAGGCGGTCACGCTCTGGTGCAGGGAATCCACGCGGAAGCCGTCGAGGTGGGGAAAAACGCCTCAGGGCAGACGGCAATCATCTGGAAGGGCGATGGCTCGGAAGCGACGATCTCCGGCGGAGAGGTCGGCGGCCTGCTCGATCTGACGCGCAACGTGTTGCCGAGCTACCGCGCCGGGCTGGACCAGGTGGCGGGCGCCCTGATCTCCACGGTGAACGGGCTGCATCAGTCCGGCTACGGAATGGACCACTCCACCGGACGCGCCTTTTTCACGGGGAGCGCCGCCGCCGATATCGCGGTGAACCCGCAACTGAAGGGAAATCCCGCCGCAGTGGCCGCCTCCTCCAATGGATCGGCGGGGGACGCGGGTATCGCCCTCGCCATCGCCAACGCGAAAACCCAATCCGCGCTCAACGGAGCGACCCTCGGCCAGGCGTACGCCTCCCTTGTCGCCCGCATCGGCTCGGACGCCGCCAGCGCAACCAACCGGCTGGAGACGCAGACGCAGGTGCATCAGCAGCTCACGACGCAGCAGCAATCAGTCTCCGGCGTCTCCCTCGATGAGGAGATGACGAAGATGATCCAGTTTCAGCAATCGTATGCGGCTTCCGCGCGGGTGATGAACGTGATGGACGAGATGATCGGCACGCTGGTGGACCGGCTGGGCGTGGGCGGACGGTAACGCCGGGACGACGGGCCGGTTTGGAGCGATCCGACGCGGCGAAGGGAGAGTGAGCCATGCGCGTGACCAATCAGATGTTAGCCTCTCAGATGACGGCGAACGTCACCGGCTCGGCCAGCCGGATGTACCGCCTGCAAAATCAGGTGGCGAGCGGCAAAAAGATCACGCAGGCCAGCGACGACCCCCTCGGCGCGAGCCAGTCCATGAACCTTCGCAGCTCCGTCTCCTCCGTGGAGCAGTACCAGCGCAACACCGCCGACGCGAAAGCCCGTCTCGCCACGGTGGACGCCAGCTTGAACAACCTCACCCGCGCCCTCCAGGAGTCGAAGCGGCTCGCCCTCGCCGGGTCCACTGGCACCGTGGACGACACGCAGCGCAAGGCGTACGCTGAGCAACTCGATCAGCAGATCGCCTACGTCATTCAGGAGGCCAACACCTCCTATAAGGACGGCAAGCTCTTCTCCGGCGGCGCGACAGGCGCCTCTCCCATCGGGGGCAACCCGTCGCTGGGGACGCCGTACACCTACCAGGGCGACGATAAAGTGGCGCAGGTTCAGGTGAACGACACCACGACGCTGGAAGTCGGCGTCACGGCGAAACAACTCCTCAACTTTGACGGCGCGACCGACCCGGCCGTCCCGGACACGCTGACGGTCCTCACGAATTTACGGGATGCGCTGAAGGCGAATGACACCGGGAAAACTCAGGCAGCGATGAAACAGCTGGAGAGCGGCCTGCAGAACGTCATCCTCCAGCGGGGCAAAATGGGCGCGCGCGGCCAGCAGGTGGAACTGTACGCCAGCCGCCTGGACGACACGAAACTCGCCCTCAACGCCCAGGTCTCAAACATCGAGGATGTGGACCTGGCGGAGGCGATGGTGCAACTGCAAACCGAGCAAAACGCCTATCAGGCGTCCCTGCTGGCGACGGCGCGAATGTCGCAATCGAGTCTTGCGGATTACCTGAAGTAGGCCGATAAAAGGATCAGAGGCCATCGCGCGGTCGTCCCGGCGGAACTCCGGAACGGTCGCGTGATCCCTGGCCACTGAAAACTGACAACGGGAAAGCGGACCGGCTCCCTGAGCCGAAACAAGGAGTGCAGGCGATGATGATGGAGACCACGCGATTTGGTAAAGTGGACGTGGACCCGGATCGTGTCATTAAGGTGGAGCGCGGCCTCTACGGGTTCCCGGAGGCGCGACGGTTCGTCCTCTTCGAATATGAGCCGAACGGGCCATTCCAGTGGCTGCAATCGCTGGAGGACCCGGCTCTGGCGTTTCTCGTCGTCAATCCCCACCTCTTCTTCCCCACCTACGAGATGGTGATCACCGATGAGGAGGCGCTGGCCCTGGGTATCCGGGACGCCGATGAGGCGCAGGTTCTCACCATGGTCACGGTGCGGTACGAGCCGCGCGAAGTGACGGCGAACCTTGTCGGCCCCCTGGTAATCGGGGTAAACTCACGGCAGGCCGCGCAGTTGGTGTTGAACGGCGACCGGTACACGACGCGGCATCCGCTGCCGATGATGCGCACCACATCGGAGTCCGTTTCCGACTCTACCGAGCCGCTGCACTCGGTCGCCTGATCCCCGGAGGACTCTCATGCTGGTGCTGACGCGCAAACCGGGTCAGGCCCTGTTGATCGGCGACACGATTGAAATCTATGTGGCGGAGATTCGCGGCGACGTGGTGCGCCTGAGCATCAAGGCTCCGCGCGAGGTCTCCATCCTCCGCCGGGAAGTGCTCGACGCCATTCGGCAGGAGAACGCCGCCGCCGCCGCCGCCGATCCCGCCCTGTTCGAGACTTTCACCCTGGAGATTCCGACGCCGGAGAACCGGCCTTCCGCCGTCATCCTCCCCCCGGCTGACCCGGAGGAAGTGGCATCCGGCGGCTGATCCCCGGACGCGGAGGTCCGCCTCGCCTCAGCCTTCGGGGTACTTCCACGGGCCGCGGTACGCTCGCCGAAGGAGCCGGTTCGCTTCGGCGTCTCCCGCAATCGTCTCGGTGTCGGCGTTCCAGGCCACGCTGCGGCCCAGTTTCAGGCTGAGCATGCCCAGCAGCGCCATCGTCGTGCTGCGGTGTCCGATCTCGATGTCGCACACGGGGCGCCGGTTCGCCGCAATGCTCGCCAGGAAGTCGGCCCAGAGTTCCGGGATGTTCTGGTCGTCCGGCATATGGAGTTGAGCCTCCTCGTGGAGGATCGGCTTGCGGGTGTCGCTCGGATAGAAGGTCCAGCCGTCCAGCCAGCCGAGGTGCAGCGTGCCTTCCGCGCCATAGAAGTAGCAGCCGACGTTATGCTTCTCGGCTTCGTTTCCGGCGTAGAGTCGATGCTCCCACGTCGCCACGAAGTCGGGGAACTGGTAGGTGACAACCTGCGTGTCCGGCGCGTCGGTGTTGTCACGACGAATGAAGCGCCCGCCGATGGAAGAGACCGACTTCGGCGCCGTCTCCCCGCTCCACCAGAGGATTTGGTCGAGCCAGTGGATGCCCCAGTCGCCGAGCTGCCCGTTCGCGTAATCGAGGAACTGCCGGAAGCCTCTCGGATGCATCTCCCGGTGGAAAGGGCGCTTCGGCGCGGGGCCACACCACATCTCCCAGTCCAGCCCGGCGGGCGGCTCCGAGTCGGGGACAGGGTAACCCGCGCCGCCGGGGTAATGGACGAAGGCGCGGACCATGCCGATTTTGCCCGCCTTACCCGCCTTCAGGAACTCTCGCGCTGAACGGTTGTGCGGCGACACCCGGCGATGCAGCCCCACCTGCACGACCCGGTCGGCGGCGCGAGCGGCCTTCACCATAGCGCGCCCTTCGGCGATGGTGTGGCTGATCGGCTTTTCCACCCAGACGTGCGCCCCGGCCTTCACCGCCGCGATGGTGATGAGCGGGTGCCAATGGTCCGGCGTCGCCACAATGACGATCTCCGGCTTCTCGCGTTCCAGCATCGTGCGGTAGTCGCCGTAGCGCGCGGGCGTTTCGCCGGAGACCTGCTTCACGAGCGCGCCCATGCGATCCAGTTGCCGCGTGTCCACGTCGCAGAGGGCGACGACACGACTTTGACCCGATTCCATCGCCACGCGGAGGATGTTCCCGCCCCACCAGCCCGCCCCGACGAGCGCGACGCGATACTTATGAGGGGCGTCGGCAGCCAGCAGGGGGGAGGCGGCCAGGGTGAGGCCGGTCCCTGCGGCGGCGCGGAGGAGTTGGCGACGGTCCATATAACCTCCGGTGAAGGGTCAGAGGGTGAGGCGCGGACAACGGGCAGAGAGGCGTGATGAAGGATGGAACGGGGCGCAGAGCCGGATCGGCGCCTGAAACCTACCCGTTACGGCTCCTCCATGTCACAGGAGTCGGCGAAGGCCGACTTCGCGTTCGTGTTGCTGCGATTTCAATCGCCTGGTCAGCCCCCCAGTTCACCGCACGGCTTCGAGGGCCATTTTGGTCAGCTTCAGGTCGTTGGGCACGTCAATCGGGTACTGGCCGGTGAGGCATGCGGCGCAGAAGTACTCGCGGTCCATCCCGATGGCGCGGGTAAGGCCCCGCAGGCTCAGGTAGCCGAGGCTGGCCGCGCCGATGTGGCGCCGAATCTCCTCCACCGACTTGTGCGAGGCGATCAGCTGCGACTGATTATCCATGTCGATGCCGTAGAAGCAGGGCCACTTGATCGGCGGCGAACTGATGCGGACGTGGACCTCGGCGGCGCCCGCTTCATACAGCAGGCGTACGAGCTTGCCGGTGGAGGTGCCGCGCACGATGCTGTCGTCCACCATGACGACCTTCTTGCCCGCGAGCTCTTCGGTGAGCGGCGTGAACTTCATCCGTACACCCGCGTCACGCATGCTCTGCTCCGGCTGGATGAAGGTCCGGTGGATGTAGCGGCTCTTGATGAGGCCCTCGCCGAACGGGATGCGCGACGCTTCCGCGTAGCCGATGGCGGCGGGGATGCCGGTGTCCGGCACGGGAATGACGACGTGCGCGCCGTCGGCGGGATATTCGCGGGCGAGTTCCTGCCCCATGCGGCGCCGGGAGAGGTGGAGCGGGCGGCCATACATTCGGGAGTCGGGGCGGGCGAGGTAGATGAATTCGAGGAGGCAGAGCGATTTGCGCTTCGGTTCCACGCCGGGGAGTTCCCGCAGGCCGCGATGGTCCAGGCGAACGATTTCTCCTGGCTCGATTTCGCGCTCGTACTCAGCGGCGACGACGTGCAGGGCGCACGTCTCGGACGAGAGGACGTAGCCACCGCCGGGGAGGCGCCCCAGGGCGAGTGGGCGCAGGCCGTAGGGGTCCCGTACGCCATACACGGCGTCGGGGGTGAGAATGGTGAGGGAGTAGGCGCCGTGGAGCCGCCGCATAGTGTCGCGGAGGGCTTCACCCATGTCGCCGCGATGATATTTGGCGATCAGGTGCGCGATGACTTCGCTGTCGTTGGTGGATTCAAAGACGAAGCCGTCGCGCTCCAGTTCCTGGCGGATCTCCAGGGCGTTGAGGAGGTTGCCGTTGTGGGCCACCGCCACCGGGCCGAACTCGGTTTGGGCGACGATGGGCTGCGCGTTGCGGACGACGCTGGAGCCGGTGGTGGAGTAGCGCGTGTGGCCGATGGCGGCGTATCCCTCCATCTCGCGCAGCACCGTCTCATCGAAGACCTGCGTGACGAGGCCCATGCGCTTGTGGCACTCGATGCCGCGCCCGTTGGTGACGGCGAGACCGGCGGATTCCTGCCCTCGGTGCTGAAGCGAGAAGAGGCCGAAGTAGGTGATGCGGGCCACGTCCTCGTTGGCGGCGAAGATGCCGAAGACGCCGCACTCCTCGCGCGCGCGGTCGAACTCATCGTCGGCGCGCCCGTAGATCGCCTCGTTATCCCAGGCGACATCGAGCTGACGCCCCGCCGCATCGCAATCCTGACACTCCCCGCCGCTACACCCCATAGGTCCTCCCCTGGTTGGGAGGGGGGAGAAGAACGAAGCGGTCGCGCCCTGAAGGGGTCCGTCGGTGGTTTGACCTTGCCCCTGAGCGCGACTCACTCGCCGTTTCTCCGGCCTCCGATTAGCGTATCGCCTGAACGCATCGCCTTAACGCATCGCCTTAACGCATCCACCGGGAGACTCCCGTCTCCCAAATCGTTTTCGCCTCGGCAAGAGGCAGTTCCACCAGCGTTTCGGCGTCGGCTCCCCCGGCGAACCGCCGCCCCGACACCGTGATGTTCTCGCCGCCCACCGTCCCCAGGGCCGCGAACGGGACCCCGGCCTCCCGAAGGATGCGTTCCACCGCCTCAAGGTGATCCGGCGCCACAGATACGAGTACCCGCGATTGCGCTTCGGCAAACAGCTGCCACGTCGCCGAGACCGCCGTCGCCCTCGCCGCGTCCTCCTCCGGTGAGGCTTCCCCGGTTATCATCGGCAGATGGACGGTCGCGCCCCACCCGCCCCGAACCGCCGACTCCACGAGGGCGACAGCGAGGCCGCCTTCCGAGCAGTCGTGAGCGGAGCGGAGCAGCCCGGCCTTGATGAGGCGCCGCAGAGTCGCCTGAACGGCCCGCTCCCTCTCGACATCGAGGCGCGGGGGCCGCCCGACTTCCAGATTGTGGATCACCGAGAGGTACTCCGAGCCGCCGATGCCATCCAGCGGCGCGTCTCCCGACGGGGCGAGCGGCCCCAGCAGGAGGAGGTGATCCCCCTCGTTTTGGAACATGGAGAGGCAGCGGCGTTCCACGTCGTCCAGGATGCCGACCATGCCGACGGTGGGCGTCGGGTGGATCGCGCTGGCCGGGGTTTCATTGTAGAACGAGACGTTGCCGCTGACGACCGGCGTTCCGAAAGCGTCACAGGCGGCGGCCAGCCCTTCGACAGCGCGGCGGAACTGCCAGAAGGCTTCGGGCTTCTCCGGGTTGCCGAAGTTGAGGCAATCGGTGACGCCGCGCGGCTCGGCTCCGGCGCACGAGAGGTTGCGGGCCGCTTCCGCCACCGCGAGCCATGCGCCCTGATACGGGTCGAGGTAGCAGTAGCGGCTGTTGCAGTCGGTGGTGAGGGCGATTCCCTTGCGCTCAGCGGCGGCGGGGTCTGCGGCGCGGGCGCGGTGCGTCAGGGTCGCTTCGGCGTCGAGCGGCTTGATCCGCAGCACGGCGGCGTCGGACCCCGGCAGGACGACGGTGTTGGTTCCCACCATATGGTCGTACTGCTCCCAGACCCACGCCTTGCTGGCGATATTGGGAGAGGCGAGGAGGCGGCGCAGGACTTCGGTGAGATCGGCGGGTTCCGGCAGGTCCGAGAGGTCGTAATTCTGGACGCTGGAGATGTAGGACGGCTCGGAGGTCTCCAGCGTGTAGGTCGGGCACTCGTCGGCGAGCGACTTGGCGGGCACGCGGGCGACCTGGGCTTCGCCTTCCATCACCGTCACGAAGCCGTCGTCGGTCACTTCGCCCACCTGCACGGCGTTGAGGCCCCACTTGTGGAAGATGGCTGCGACCTCGTCCTCGCGGCCTTTCTTCACGCAGGCGAGCATCCGCTCCTGGCTTTCGCTGAGCATCACTTCGTAGGGAGTCATGCCGTCTTCGCGGCGGGGGACTTTCAGCACGTCAATCGTCATGCCGACGGACCCCTTGGCGGCGGTTTCGCAGGTGGCGCAGGTGATGCCCGCCGCGCCCATGTCCTGAATGCCGAGGATGTGGCCGGAGGCGAGGGCTTCGAGGGTCGCCTCAATGAGCAGCTTTTCGGTGAACGGATCGCCCGCCTGCACCGCCGGGCGGTTCGCCAGCGATTCCTCGGAGATTTCGGCGGAGGCGAGGACGCTGCACGCGTGAATCCCATCGCGCCCGGTGCTGGAGCCGACGAGCAGGATCGGGTTGCCCACGCCCTGGGCGGCGGCGGTGGCGATCTGGTCCGTCCTCACGAGGCCGACGGCCATCGCGTTCACCAGGGGGTTGCCTTCGTAGGAGGGATGAAACCAGACCTCGCCGCCGACCGTGGGCACGCCGACGCAGTTGCCGTACCAGGCGATGCCTTCCACGACGCCGTTGAAGAGGAACCGGGTGCGCCGGTCGGCCAGGTCGCCGAAGCGGAGGCTGTCCATGCTGGCGATGGGCCGAGCGCCCATGGTGAAGATGTCGCGGAGGATGCCGCCGACGCCGGTGGCCGCGCCCTGGAACGGCTCGACGGCGGAGGGGTGATTGTGGCTCTCCATCTTGAAGACGACGCCGAGGCCGTCGCCGATGGGGATGACGCCCGCGTTCTCCATCGCGCCGGAGTCGGCGGCGGCCCGGTAGGTGGAGAAGAGGCGGAGGATGGGCCGGGAGTACTTGTAGCCGCAATGCTCGCTCCACATGACGGCGTACATCCCGATTTCGGTGTAGGTGGGGCGGCGGCCTAATATCTCGCGGATTTGAGCGTATTCGCCGTCGGTCAGCCCCATCTCGCGGTACACCGACGGATCGGTGGGGACGGAGGCGTGGGAGGGCGACGCTTCCGGGATCGAATCGCTCACGAGGGACCCTCGTTTCGGGTGAAGAGTGAATCCGTCAAAGAAAGGCGAGGCGGGAAGGAGTAAGGCGTTGGGGGACGCTATGGAGTGAGGTGGGCCATGGATCAATGAAGGCAGGGGAGCGCGCCCTGCCATGAAGGAGCGGGGCGGCGGTGGCCGCATCGGATTGTAGCGCTTCCGGCCTTCCCGACAGAACCGCGCCCGGTGTTCAGCGAGCGCGCGGCGGGGCCTTCCGCAGGCCGCAGGAGGGGTGTCATCCCCATCGTCGCCTCCGCTTCCCCTGTGCGGGACGAGGCGGTATCATGGGGTCCCGCTCCCCTGAGGGTGATGGAGGAGAGGCAAATCGCGCGTTTCGCTCTGACGGCGCTGACGATGGCGCTCCATTCCGCCGATATAAGGCCGATGTCTGATTCTCCCTGGCGATTCCGCCCTCTCGATGAAGCCGTGGTCCAACGCCTCACCCAGGCGCTGGGCGTGGCGCCGGTGGTCGCGCGCCTCCTCGCCGCGCGGGGTTGCGCCGACACCCAGGAAGCCCGGCGATTCCTCCATCCCGACGCCGCCCAGCTGCACGATCCTTCGCTGCTCCCCCATATGGATCGCGCCGCCCGCCGCATCGCCGCCGCCGTGCGCGACAGCGAGCCGATCTTCGTCTATGGCGACTACGACGTGGATGGCGTCTGCAGCGCGGCCCTCCTCGCGCGTGGCCTCCGCTCCCTGAACGCAAACGTCACCGCCGCCGTCCCCCATCGGAACGCCGACGGCTACGATTTGCACCCTGGCATCATCGAAACCGCTCACGCCGACGGCATCCGGTTGGTCATCACCACCGACTGCGGCTCCCAGGCCCACGAAGCGATCCATCGCGCCAGTGAACTCGGCCTGGACGTAGTCGTAACGGATCATCACGAGCCGGGGCCGGAACTCCCGCCCGCCTGGGCGATTGTCAATCCGCGACTTGCCGGATCGGCCTACCCCTTCCCCGCCATTAGCGGCGCGGCGGTGGCGTTCAAGACGCTTCAGGCCGTCACCCGCGAACTGGGCGAAAACGAGCAGGGATTGCCCCGCGCCTTCCTCGACCTCGTGGCCCTGGGCGCCGTCGCCGATATCATGCCCCTCGTGGACGAGAACCGCGCCATGGTCCATATGGGACTCGCGGCCCTCGCGCACACCAAAAAGCCTGGACTGCGCGCGCTCCTCGGCGGCTGCGTCCCGCCCGATGTCACTCCCACCACTGAGCATATCGCTTTCCAGGTGGCGCCGCGCATCAACGCGATTGGCCGCATGGATGACGCCAATATCGCCCTCCAACTCCTCCTCACCAACGACCCGATGGAGGCGCAGCGCCTCGCCGGGCGCATGGAAGCCGCCAATCAGGAGCGCCGAATCGCGCAGAATCGCATCTTCGCGGAGATTCAGGAGCAGATCGCGGGCCGCGACCTCTCCGCCGACGCGATCCTCGTCTTCGCCGCCGACACCTGGCCCACCGGACTCATCGGCCCCGTCGCCAGCCGCCTGGTGGACGCGTACCACAAGCCGACCATCCTCATCGCGCACAACGGGGTCATCGGTCGCGGCTCGGCGCGCAGCTACGGCGACTTCCAACTGATGGAGGCGCTGGAGGGGTGCCGCGACCTGCTTGGGCGGTGCGGCGGGCACCCCAAAGCCGCCGGGTTCGACATCCCGATGGAGAACCTGCCCGCCTTCCGGGAGCGGATACAGCGCCTCGCCGCCGAAGCCCTCCCGCCCGATGGCGTGGACGACCGCCTCACAGTGGACCTGCCGCTGGCGCCGCGTGACCTTTCCCTGAACCTGTGCCGCGAGTTATCGGCGCTGGAGCCGTTCGGACACGGCCATCCGGCGCCCCTGTTTGCCAGCCGGTTCACCCTTCTGGCCGCTCGAACCCTCGGCGCGGGCGGCGCGCATCTCAAGCTGACCGTGCGCGGAGACGGGCTGCCTCCCACCGATGTCGTCTGGTGGAAGAACGGCGCCGCTCACGCCGACTTCACGCCCGGCTCCGAATGGCTTCTCTGTTATCGGGTCTCCATCAATCGCTTCAATGGGCGCGAGACGCTTCAACTGGAAGCGGTGGACTCCCTCCCCGCCGATGCGATGGCGCTGCCGGGGGAAGCGGCCTCAATGGTCGCCGCGCCGTCCCTCGCCGTGGCGTAGTCGCGGGCGAAGGAACCCCTGGGACAGGTTCAGTATCCTTAACCCGATAAACCTTAGCGCCCCTTTGCCCCGAACGTTTGCTCCGAGCCGCCGTCCCTTCCGCAATGCGCTATAATGAATGAACCGGTACAGCCAGCAAACGGCTTCGACAATTCTTTCTGGTCCCGATCCCCTGATTCCCCTCAATGGTTAACAGCGTTGAAAGCATTCTGGAAAGTTACCTCTCTGAGGAGGATCGCGCCGTCATCCGCAAGGCGTACGATGTCTCCCTGAAGGCGCATCACGGCCAAACACGGCAGTCCGGCGAGCCGTACATCCAGCACCCTATGGAAGTGGCCGCCATTTTGCAGGACCTGGAGATGGACGCCTCCACGATTGTGGCGGGCCTGCTCCACGACGTGGTGGAGGACACCCAGGTCTCCCTGGACGAGATACGGAAGGAGTTTGGCGTCGAAGTGGCCGAGCTGGTGGACGGCCTCACCAAACTCACCGCGATGGACTTTCAGACGCCCGACGAACCGACCGATGAGGCGACCGGCAACAAGAAAAAGCGTGAACTGGAATACCAGCGGCAGGCGGAGAACCTTCGGAAGATTCTCCTCGCCATGGCCAAAGACATCCGCGTGATGATCATCAAACTCGCGGATCGCCTCCACAACATGACGACGCTGGAGTGCTGCTCCCCGGAGAAACAGCGCAAGGTCTCCCGCGAAACCATGCGGATTTACGCCCCACTCGCCCACCGGCTTGGCATCTGGAAAATCAAATGGCAACTTGAAGACCTTGCCTTCAAATATCTTCAGCCCGAAGAGTTTGAATCCGTCGCCGAACAGGTCGCCCGCACCCGCAAGGACCGCGAGGACGACATTGAGCTGGTGATCAACACGCTTCAGGAGAAACTCTCCGCCGCCGGGATTGACGCGGTGATCCAGGGGCGGCCCAAGCACCTGTACAGCATTTATGAAAAAATGCTCACGCAGGAGGTGGACTTCAATCAGATTTATGACCTCACCGCCGTGCGGGTCATCGTGCATACCCTGGCGGAGTGTTACCACGCGCTCGGCATCGTTCACGATCACTGGATTCCCATTCAGGGCTTATTCAGCGACCATATCGCCAAGCCGAAGCCGAATATGTATCAAAGCCTGCACACCAAAGTGAGCGGCCCGCGCGACGAACCCCTCGAAATCCAAATTCGCACCTACGAAATGCACCGCACCGCCGACTTCGGGGTCGCCGCCCACTGGCGCTACAAGGAGGGTGGCAACGCCACCGACCTGTTTGAAAGCAAACTCGGCTGGCTGCGGCAGCAGATGTTCGACTGGAGCAGCGAAAACACCGACTCCGGCGAGTTCCTGCGCTCCGTCACCACCGACCTCCTGAAAGACCAGGTCTTCGTCTTCACGCCGAAGAACGACGTGTTCGATCTCCCGGCGGGGTCCACCCCGGTGGATTTCGCCTACCGGGTCCACAGTCATATCGGGGACACGTGCAGCGGGGCGCGGGTGAACGGTCGGCTCGTGCCGCTCAACACGGAGTTGAAGAACGGCGATGTCGTCAGCATCATGAGCCGGTCGGGTGGGACGCCGAGCTTCGACTGGCTCTCGTATGTGAAGAGCAGCCACGCCCGCGCCAAGATTCGCGCGTACTTCCGCAAACAACGTCACACGGAGAATGTGACGCGGGGCCGGGAGATGCTCGAAAAGGAGACGCAGCGCCTGGGCCTCGAGCGGGCCGTCATGACCGAAGACGCCCTGGAACGCATCGCGCCGGAGTTCAAAATGAACTCCCTTTCCGACCTGCTCTCCGCCGTCGGGTCCGGCAGCCTGGGCGCGAACACGGTGCTGATGAAGTTGCGGGAGAAACCCGCGCTCCCGACGGTTTCTCTCCCCACCGGTGTGAGCGCCGCCCCCGAAGGCAAACTGAACCTGACCCCTGGCGGCGTGGACCAGGTGCTCATCCGGCGCTCCCAATGCTGCCAGCCGCTGCCCGGCGACAGCGTGATCGGGTACGTGTCGCGCGGTCGGGGCATGATCCTGCATCAGGAAGGCTGCAAGAACCTGGTCGCTTATCGGGAGAAGGAGGCCGAGCGGTTGGTGTCGGTGGAATGGCCGCCCGCCGACGGCGAGGTGTACCCCAGCAGCATCAAGATCGAGGCCCTGAACCGGGTGGGGCTGCTCAATGACATCAGCGCCGTCTTCTCCGAGAGCCGGTTGAACATTCGCGCCGCGAACATCATCTCCGGCGGGGATTCGCAAGCGAAGAACCGCAAGCCCCGCGCCGACGGCGTGGCTCCCGCCGCATCCCGCGACCAGATGGCCCTCTTCAACTTCACGGTGGACGTGCGGGACACGACGCAGCTCAATACTCTGCTGCTGCAACTCCGCTCGCGCGTGCCCGACGTGCTGGACGTGTACCGCCTGACGAACACCGCATCGCCCGTACACTGACTACCTGAGCGTCGAAGGCGGCGAAACCGTTTCCGCTAACTTCGGGAGGGAGAAGGAACTCCCTTCAGGATGATGCCCTCATAAGGCGGATCAAATTACGGAGAGGGTGGGATTCGAACCCACGTTAGGCGTGAACCTAAAACGGTTTTCGAGACCGCCTCCTTCAACCACTCGGACACCTCTCCAGGGCGTCAGCCACCGTATTATACGGGATTCCCCCGCCGACGTAAACCAATCGTTAGGCGGCGGGGTCTTTTCATTGAGGCGCCAAAGGCCCGGCGACTGAAGTCGCGGCAACAGTGACACGAAACCCGCCTTCGCGGGTTCAGGTTGTCCTCGACCTACGCTCCAGGGCATGAATGGAGTCGGCGCAGGCCGACTTTGGGTTTTTGTTGCCGCGACTTCAGTCGCCGGGGGCTGATGGACACCAAACCGCTAAAGGTCCTTTTCAGTACCTTTAGCTCATTTTGGTGTTGCAACGCCTTTGTCACGTTCCCGGTTTTTGCTTGCCAGTCGGCCTGTCGCATGGCATTATGAATTCAGGCCGGAGGACGGCCCCTCTGGAGAAAAGCCCCGCGACTCCTTGCGGCGGCAGTGAAATGATCCTGGCGGCGACAATGGAAAGATGTTGATCGAGATGGCTGTGAACTCATCCGAAAACGAGGCCTGTTCACATTCTAAAAGCCTCTCGCGTCCCCCGAACCCTTCCCTCTCCGTGACGCCTGTGGCGAGCGCGTCTCCCGCCGGATTCGGTTTGCTCGACCCTCTGGGCGTCTTCCTGAGCGGCACTCCCACGCTCGCCCGCCTCCTCAGCGCCGATGCGCGTCCGCTGGCAGGGCGTCCGCTGTCGGACTTCGCTTCGCCGGATCGTCGCGCCGAGGTCATGGAAGTCATGGGTCGGCTGGAGCGAATGAACTCCGGCGATGATCCTCTTCCTGAATTCATCCTTCAATCCTCCGACGGCCGCCAACAGGTTCAGGCGTTTCTGTCTCCCCTCCGAGACGCCCAGGGCGCCCTCGAAGGCATCGCCCTCGTGGCGATGGACCATCGCCTTCAGCGCGCCCTGGAGCAGGACCTTCGGGACACCGAGCGAAGGTTTCATTTTCTTGCGGAGAACGCCGCCGACGCGATTCTCTGCGGGACGCTCCTCCCCTCCCCCCATGTGGAATACATCAGCCCCTGCATCGAGACGATCACCGGGTATTCACCACAGGAGTTCTACGACGACCCCGAACTGGGCCAGAAAATCGTTCACCCGGACGACCTGCCGGAGTTTCTCAGCCTCCAGTCCGCCCCGCCGTCGCACGATTTAGCGGTGACGATACGGCTCAGGCATAAGTGCGGCGAGTATCGGTGGGTGGAAAACCGGGCGCGCGTGGTCTTCAACGCCGAGGGAATTCCCGCCGCCGTGGAAGGGATATTCCGGGATGTCACCGACCGCAGGCTCGCGGAGGAAGAGATTCAGCGGAAGAACCGAGACCTCCAGGCGCTCATCAACCTCACGCGAATCCTGGCGCAGGACCTCTCCATCGAGGACGCCTGCCACGATATGGCCCACGAAATCAGCGTCGTTACCGGCTACCCGGTCGTGGCCGTGGAATTGTACGACAAGGAACGCGGCCTGATGCGCTTTGACGGCATGGTGGGCCTGGACCTGTCCGAGGACCCGCTCTACAGTCAGGCGGCGGTCACTCCCGTCTCCCTATGCGCTTCCGGGATCGTCGCCGTCAGCGGCCAGCTCCTCGTGATCACCGACGCGCTGAGCCACACCGACTCCAACACCACCTTCCTCCACCGCTACGGCTATCAAACCTACATCGGCGCCCCGATGTGGGCCGAGGGCGAACTGATCGGCGTGCTGAGTCTCGCGCACCCGGACCAGGTCTGCCCCACCGAGACTGAGATTGCCTGGATCGAACAACTCAGCCAACTGGTGGCCAGCCTCCTCGAAAAACGCCGCGCCCGCGAAATCCTGCTCGACAGCCGGAGCCGCTATCGCAACATCTTCCGCAACAATCACGCCGTCATGCTCCTCATGGACCCCAACAATGGGCGCGTCATAGACGCCAATCCCGCCGCCGTGGAGTATTACGGCTACTCGCTGGATGCGCTGATTGGGAAGCCGATCACCGAGATTGACACCCTGCCCCAGGAAAAGATTGATCGCCTCAGTCAGGATGCCCTCCAGCGAACCCAGCGCCGGTTCGTGGTGAAGCATCGCCTCGCCGACGGTGCCCTCCGCGATGTGGAACTGTACGCCGGTCCCATCGAACACGGCGCCATGACCGCGCTGCTCATCATCGTTCACGACATCACCGCCCAGCGGGTCGCCGAGGAATCTCTCCTCCAAAACGTCCACGAGCACCAGGCGCTCTTTCAGAATATGGTGGACGGCTTCGCGCTGCACGAGATCATCACCGATGACGACGGGAAACCGGTGGACTATCGCTTTGTGGAGGTGAACGACGCTTACCTCCGCTACACCGATCTCCAGCGCGAAAACATCATCGGCCGCCGGGTCACGGAAGTCTTTCCGACCCTCAGCGCCGAATCGTTCGACTGGATTCGAGTCTTCGGCAAGGTGGCCCTGACCGGCGAGCCGTATCGGTTCGAGCAGCAATTTGAAACCCTCCGACGCTGGTACAACGTCACGGCGTACTGCCCGCGCAAAGGCTTCTTCTGTGTCCTCATCACCGACATCAGCGACCGGGTGCGCGGCGAGGAGACCCTCCGCGAGAGCAAACGACAACTGGAAGCCGTCCTGGAGGAGCTGCGAAAGACGCAGGAGCAGGTGATCCAGCGCGAACGGCTCCACGCGCTCGGCCAGATGGCGAGCGGCATCGCCCACGACTTCAACAACGCGCTCGTCCCCATCCAGGGCCTCAGCGAACTGCTGCTGCTCCGCCTCGACGCCTGGCGCAACACCGACCGCCTCCCGCACTACCTCTCGCAAATCAATACCGCCGCGCAGGACGCCGCGCACATCGTCTCGCGCCTCCGCGAATTCTATCGGCCTCAGGAGAACGAATCCCGCGCCCCGGTGGACGTGAACGCGCTGGTGCGCCAGGTCATCCACCTCACCCAGCCGCGCTGGCGGGACGAAGCCCTGGGACGCGGGGCCACGATTTGCGTGAAGCCGCAACTGGACGCGGTCTCCCCCATCGGGGGGAACGAGGCGAGCCTGCGGGAAGCCTTTACCAATCTGATCTTCAACGCCACCGACGCCATGCCCCAGGGCGGAACCCTCACCATGAGGACATGGGAAGAGAGCGGCGCGGTCTGCGTGCAGGTGCGCGATACCGGCTGCGGGATGTCGCCCGACGTGCAGCAGAACTGCTTCGAGCCGTTCTTCTCCACCAAGGGCGAACGAGGCACGGGGCTGGGCCTCTCCATGGTCTACGGCATCATGCAGCGCCATCAGGGGACGATAGACGTGAAAAGCGCCCCGGAACAGGGGACGACGTTCACCCTGCGCTTCCCCCTCGCCGTGGAGTTGGAAGCTCTCCCGCCCTCCCCGCAGGCGCTGGTGGATCACGGTTCCCTCGCCATCCTCGTGGTGGACGATGAACCCGCTGTCCGGGAGGTGATCTCGGAGTTGCTGAGCGGCATGGGGCACGGTGTGACCCCGTGTGAAAACGGCCTCGACGCGCTCCGGCGACTCGATCATCAGACGTTTGACCTGGTCATCACCGACCGCGCTATGCCTGGCCTCAACGGCGAACAGCTCGCCCTG
>JBBRGS010000017.1:0-32677 GCA_038240635.1 Armatimonadota bacterium | reverse complement strand
AGTTCCACCGCCGCCGTCAGCGGGGTGAGCGCCCTGGGCTGGACCGGCGACGTGAAGTATCACAAGGGGGCCGCGCGCGTCATCGGCAGCGAGCACGAGATGCCGGTGCGGCTCGCTTCCAACCCCAGCCACCTGGAATATGTGGACCCCGTGATCATCGGGCGCGCCCGCGCCGCTCAGGAAGACCGCCGTCATCCAGGACTTCCGACGCAGGACCCCAAGCAGTCGGGCGCCATCCTTATCCATGGCGACGCGGCGTTCCCTGGCCAGGGGGTCGTCGCGGAGACGCTCAACCTGTCGCAGCTGCCGGGCTACTACGTCGGCGGCACGATCCACATCATTACCAACAATCAGATAGGCTTCACCACGACGCCGCGCGAAGGCCGCTCCACCCTGTACGCCAGCGACCTCGCCAAGGGGTACGAAATCCCCATCGTGCACGTCAACGCCGATGATCCGCTCGCGTGCATCGCCGCGACCCGCATGGCGTTCGAATACTCCAGCGCCTTCCACAAAGACTTTCTGATTGACCTCGTGGGCTACCGGCGCTGGGGCCACAACGAAGGCGACGAAACGGCCTTTACGCAGCCTCGCATGGCGCAGGCGATCAGCAATAACCCCACCGTCCGCGAACTCTGGGCGCGGGAGATGGACCGCGAAGGCGTGGCGACCCGCGAGCAGTCCGAGGAGATGGTGAAGGCCGTCCGCCAGCGCCTGGACGCCGCCCGCGAGGAGGCGAAAAGCATCATCCTCGAAGAGGCGCACAACCCGACCGCCGCGCCGCCAGGCCGCTCCCGCAACGTCGTTACCTACGTGCCGTGGGACCGTCTCGCGGAGATCAACGCCGCGCTGCACACGTATCCCCAGGGATTTAAGCCGAACCCGAAACTGGAGCGCGTGCTTGACCGCCGCCGTGACGCCTTCCGCGAAGGCGGTGATGTGGAATGGGCGCACGCCGAGGAACTCGCCTTCGCCTCCATCCTCGCCGACGGGACCCCCATCCGCATGACCGGCCAGGACGTGGAGCGCGGCACCTTCAGCCAGCGTCACTTCGTGCTGCACGACCCCGACACCGGCAAGGAGCACAGCCCGTTGCAGACGATCCCGCAGGTGAAGGCGTCGTTTGCGATGTACAACAGTCCCCTCTCCGAAAGCGCCGTGCTCGGCTTTGAGTACGGCTACTCGCGGCAGGCGCAGGGCACGATGGTCCTGTGGGAAGCGCAGTTTGGAGACTTCTCGAACTCCGCGCAGGTGATGATTGACCAGTTCATCGTCTCCGGCCACGCGAAATGGCGCCAGACACCGACCCTCGTGATGCTGCTGCCCCACGGCTACGAAGGCCAGGGGCCGGAGCACTCCAGCGCCCGCGTCGAGCGGTTCCTCCAGCTCTGCGCCAACGACAACATGCGCGTGGTGAACTGCACCACCTCGGCGCAATACTTCCACGTCCTGCGACGGCAGGCGCAGCTGCTCGACCTCGCGCCGCGCCCGCTCATCGTGATGACGCCGAAAAGCCTCCTCCGCAACCCGCGCGCCGCTTCTCCTTCTCGTGACCTCACGGAAGGGACCTTCCAGCCGATCCTTGACGATCTTCGCGCTCGCTCTCATCCCGAAAGCGTGACGCGCGTCATTCTCTGCAGCGGCAAAATCTATATGGACCTCCTCGCGCGGAAGGAGTTTGAGGCGGCGGATCGGGTGGCGGCGGTGCGGCTGGAGGAGCTGTACCCCTTCCCGTCGCTGCAACTGAAAAAACTGTTTGCGGGGTATCCCTCCCTCCGAGAAGTCTTCTGGATGCAGGAGGAGCCGCGCAACATGGGGCCGTGGAGTTACGTGAAGTCGCGGCTTCGCAACCTGTTATCAGAAAGCGTTCCGCTGCGCTACTCCGGTCGGCCCGAATCGGCATCCCCGGCGGAAGGCTCTCAGGATCAGCATTTGGCGATGCAGGCGTACATTCTACTGGCGGCGCTGGCCAATCCGCTGGAGCCGGGCATCCCGGTCGCCCCTCCGCCCCGTGTCCGCGGTCTCGCCGTGGAAGATGAAAGGGAGATGACGCATGCCCGTTGAGATTCGCGTCCCGCAACTGGGGGACTCGGTGGTGGAAGCCACGGTAGGGCGATGGCTGAAGCAGCCCGGCGACTCGGTCGCCGCCGGGGACCCCCTGGTGGACCTGGAAACCGACAAGGTGAACCTGACCGTTTCGGCGGAACAGGACGGGGTGCTGGCCGACATTACCCGCCAGGAAGGGGAAAATGTGGCCGTGGGCGATCTGCTGGGCGCCCTGAGCGCCCCCGGCGACGTGAACGGTTCCGGTAAGGCAAACGGCTCCGTCTCGGCGAAGATGCCCGTTCAGGAGAAGAGCGCCGGGAGCGACATCACGCCTCAGGCGGTCTCTCCGGCGGAGGCCACCTTACTTTCGTCCACGATTCCCCCGGCGGAAATTCCGGCGCATGGGGCGTCCAGCCCGTCGCCGTCGCTGGAGAAACTGAGCCGCAGCGTCCCTCCCGCAAAGCCGTTGGAGGAGACTCGGCAATCTCCAGAGGAGCATGATTCCCCGGAGGAGGACGGTCCTCGTTCCGGGGCGCTCGTCTCGCCGATGGCGCGCCGCCTGGCCGAAGAGAACCACCTCGATCTTCGCAAAGTGAAGGGCGCCGGCCCCAGCGGTCGCGTTACGATGGCAGATGTGGCCGATTACATCGAGAACCGCGAGACGGCCCCCGTGACCACCGAGGCGCTGGGCCATCAGGCCGTGGAAGCCCCGTCCGTGTCCCGCCTCACGCCCTCGCCGCCTTCGTCCCCGTCCACGCCCACGGTCAGCCCCGCATCCCACCCCGCTACCCCTGCTTCCCACCCCGCTACCCCTGCTTCCCACCCTGCTACCCCCGCTTCCCGCCCCGTTGCCCCTGCCCCGCGCCCCGCTGCGCCCGCCATGCCTCATGCGCCCTCCGCCATGCCGACTCTGGGGCCGGTCCCATCGAGTGGCCGCGAGGAGGAGCGCGTGAAGATGACCCGGCGCCGCGCCACCATCGCCCGCCGCCTGGTGGAGGCGCAACACAACGCCGCCATGCTCACCACCTTTAACGAGGTGGATATGTCGGCGGTGATGGAACTCCGCAAGGCCCGGCGGGACGCCTTTAAGGAGCGTTATGGTGTCTCGCTCGGCTTCATGTCGTTCTTCACGCGGGCGACGGTGGGCGCGCTCAAGGCGTTCCCGCGCCTCAACGCCGAGATTCAGGGCGACGAGATCGTCCTGAAGCGGTACTACGACATCGGGGTCGCCGTCTCCACTGAAGAGGGCCTTGTCGTTCCCGTCCTCCGGGACGCCGACCGCAAGTCGTTCGCCGACATCGAGAAGGAGATCGCGGACCTCGCCACGCGCGCCCGCTCCGGCGGCCTCACGCTCAACGAGCTCCAGGGCGGCACCTTCACCCTCACGAACGGCGGCGTGTTCGGCTCACTGCTCTCCACGCCGATCCTGAACGCGCCACAGGTCGGCATCCTCGGCATGCACAAGATCGAGGAGCGGCCCATCGCCAAAGACGGACAAGTGGTGATCCGCCCCATGATGTATCTGGCGCTCTCCTACGACCATCGCATCGTGGACGGCAGCGAGGCGGTGCGGTTCCTCGTCCGCCTGAAGGAGATGATTGAGGACCCCACCACCCTCCTGCTGGAAGGGTAAGACGGCGTGAGGGAGTCATGCAGGCGCTGGCTTCTCCACGCCCGGACGACGGAGTACGGCGCAGAAAGCCAGAAGGTTTGCTGCGCCCTCATTCACGTTGGGGAACCGCTCCCTGGTGCGCCGCTGCTTACCCTTCGGCCTCCTGCGGGGCCTGAGCGCTCACCTGACTGGCCTGGAGACCCCTGGGACCGTCACTGACCTCGAAGTCCACTTCCTGGCCTTCGCGCAGGGTGCGATAGCCGGTGGATTGAATGGCGCTGTAATGGACGAAGACATCTCCGCCCTGTTCGCCCACGCTGATGAACCCGTACCCTTTTTTGTCATCGAACCACTTGACTCTGCCGTGCGCCATCAGTCGGTCTCCTTGCGGTAACTGCCGGTCTCACGCCATCATCGGGGCGCCCATAGCGCGTTGGGGTCAGCGCCGGGCGGGTTGTGTCGTGAAAGGGTTTGCCACCCGGCCAAAACCGTGACACTGGTTTTTCCACGCGGCGTCGGGATCAGGGACAACGTATAACCTGATCGAGCGAGCGAATGACAGCCGGCGCCTTACAGGAATGGAATAGTCACGCCGGATTAGGAAACGTCGCTGACTGCGCCACCGGTCGGCCGACATTATTATCATTATAACAAGGCGCCAAATGAGCTGCAACCTCACTTATCTGCCAGTCAGGCGATAATAAATCTCGATTCTGAGCCTAAAATGGCAAGGCAAAAATGACCCTCCCCCGACCCGATGGCCCAGGCCGGGGAAGGCGTATCCGATTACAACGGGTCCAGACCGACGATGGACTTCAGGATGCGGACCACGTCGCTCACATCCACCCGGCCATTGCCGTCCAGATCGAGGGAGGCGAGTTGCGCCGGAGTCGGCTCCGACAGTTTGGCGGCGAACTGAAGCGCCAGCGTCACATCCAGCACGTTCACGATGCCGTTGCCGTCGGCGTCTCCGTTCATCGGGGGCAGCATCAGCAGCGGCTGCATGGCCAGGGTGAACGGCATCTTCGGGTCCTGCGTCAGTCCCGCACCGCCGACTCCCTGTCGCCCCCGGATGGCGATGACGTTGTCCTCATCCCACTTCACCAGCGCGCGCGGGATCACGTAGGAGCGCGTTTTGTCAGCGCCGTCGGTGGAGCCGATGAGCGTCCCGTTGAACCAGGTCGTGTCCTTGTCATCCACCTTAAATTGGGAGAGGAAAAGGTCACGATTGGGGTAGCGCGTCTTCCAGTCGGTCGGGATGGGGAGATGGATGCGGTACCAGAAGACGCTGTTGTCCTGGATCGGCTGCGAAGCGGGGTTCGTGGTGTCGCCGGACGCGCCGAGGTTGGCGGGCACGGGCGTGTCGTAGAACCAGTCTTCGCCGTAAGTGGCGTCCTGTTGAGTATCCGGGTAGGCGCGCTGAGCGGGGGCGGTGTCGGCGTCAGCTTTGGGGGTTTGCGCGGCGGTGATGGCCATGAAGGTCCAGCCGGACATCTCTTTTACTTCCAGCTGGTCGCTGCGGAGATCGAGATGAGGGAGGCTGGGGGCCAGGTAGACGCGAATCACCCCGGTCTTGCCAGGGGGAACGATCAGGCGCTGGGGCCGCGACGGGTCCATCGCATATCCGCGATCAAACTGAACCGTATACTCGCCTTCGGGGAGCCAGCGGAAGAAGGCGCCGTGCCCGTCTTCGGTGGTGGCGCCCTGGACGGTGTACGCGCCGCCAAGCGAGGTGAGCGTCACACTAACGTTCTCGGCGAGGAGTTCCGCGCGGTCCTGCACATTCACGGTGATATCACTGACGCTGTTGGCGGCGGTGAAGAATCGCGGGGCGCTGTTGGTGATTCCGGCGCCGCCCCCACCCTCGAACCCCTGAATGGCGAGGACATTCTTTCCCGGCGCTCGCAGGATGTTTCCCGGCACGGGGTACTCCCGAATGATCTTCCAGGAGTCCGGGTAGAGCCGAAAGTTCGTCTGCCCCACCGTCACGGCGTTGACGGAGGTGTTGTCCTCGTCATCTACGTTGAAGCCGGAGAGGAACCATGACCGATCCATGAAGCGGTGGTAGGTGTCGGGAAACTGAAGGTCCACCCGATACCAGAAGATCGAGTTATCGGGGATGACGCGGCCATTGGCGCCGTAGTCGTACGGCACGGTGGCGTTGGGGCGCCACGTCGTGCCGAAGGTCGGGTCCACCCCGACCGGGGTGTAGTCGTCGGTGTAGGGCGCCCGATAGAGGCGGTAGGCGTTTCCGTTGGAACTGCCGAGCGGGCCGGGGAGAAGGTTCCAGCCGGTGGCGCCGTACTGGCTGAAATCGCGCGAGTTGGACGCCAGATTGATGTTGGGGCACGGGAAGACTTCGAGGTCAGCGACGGCTTCGTGGCCGGCCGTCACGGTGACGGTTTGCTCCGGCCCGGAGTCGATCCAGGGATGGACGGCCTTCACGGTATAAGTTCCGGGCGGCACATTGAACAGTCCGGCGACCCCCGACGCGGCGGCTTTGGCGACCCCGGCGACCTGTTTGCCGTCGGGAGTGCGAACGAGCAGCCACGGCCCGTTGATCGGGTCCGCGCCGTGATGCGTGAGGCCCTTTACCCATCCGAGCGTGGTGAAGTCGAGGGAGGGAACCCCGGCGCCGCTCAGCGAGAATCGGTCAAAGGAGGCGCCGACAGCGATCCCCTGCCACGAGCGAAGCAGAACGCCGACCGTGAGCGGCTTGTCCGTCACCGTATCGCTGAAGAGCGGAGTCCATGATCCCGTGGTACCCGCGCGGTACGAGAAGGTGTAGCGCGTTCCCGCCTTGCGGATTTGCAGGTCGAGCGGCCCCGCCGGAACGGGCTTCAGGATGCGCTGCGTGTTCCGGCGCTCGACGCGCAGTTGGGTTCCATTTTGGTACCGCCCGATGACGTAGGCGTCGGATTTGCCGAAGGTGAGGGCCAGGCCCGCTTCGAAGGAGCCGGTGGGAGAGCCGTCGAGGGAGAGGCGCGTCTCCGCCGTGAAGTCTCCGTCGGGGGCGTTGAGTCGAACCTGCGGGGCATCGTCGGTACTGGTGGCCTGATTGTAGGCGCGGTCAGCGGGGAGGGACACATGAAGTTGCGAGCCGTTCGACGTGATGGCGGGACCCGCCAGCGGAATATACGGCTCCCAGATCGGCTTGAGTGACGGGTCGTTGAAGTCGTCGGTGAAGGTGGCGGCGCAGGCGGGGAGCGCAATGACCAGAGCCAGCGCGACCAGCAGTCCCGGCGCCTTCCAGGAGAGACCGGGCGCGGGGCGCCGAGGGATCAGACAGCGAACGGAAGGGAAAGAGATCGTTATCATCCGAAGAACCCCAGTCGCGGAAAGTCGGCGCCCAGAAGCGTGGTGGCGTCAGCGCCCATCCAGTCCTGGACGAGCGTGGCGTAGACAGAGCGGAAGTCCACGTTAAATTTGAGGTCGCCATCCTGAAGGTCCGAGAGGCTGGGGTAATTACCGTAGAGGCCCCCCTTCACCATGCCACCCAGGACGAACAGGACGCTGGCCGCGCCGTGGTCGGTGCCCCGGCTGCCGTTTTCCATCACGCGGCGGCCAAACTCTGAGAAGGTGACGACAGTGACATCCTCGTGGCGGTTGTGGCCCTGGAGGTCGGTGTAGAAGGCGGTGAGGGCGTCGCTGAGGTTTTGCAGCAGCCCGTAGTGGCCGCCCGCCTGGTTGGAATGCGTGTCGAAGCCGCCCAGCGTGGTGTTATACACCTGCGTGGGAGAGCCGCCCACAATCATTCGCGCGATGGACTGCATCCGGTCGCCGAGATTGCCGGGGTAGTTGGCCATCGGCTGATAGGTGCGGATCGCGTTCTGGAAGGCGATGGTACCGGTGTAAGTCTGGCTGCCGGTGTCGCGGATGTACTTCAGGTCGTCGCTTTCGGCGGGCCGCACGGTGTACAGGTCGCGGTAGGCGGCGAGCAGACGGTCCTTGTCGGTGTCGGCCTTGATCTGATAGTTGGCGGGATCGTCAATCGTCTGGGCGAAGGAGCGCTCGGAGTAGAGCGTGACTGGCAGCTCGTCGCTGACGGCGACTCCCTGGGCGAGGCCACCCTGCTGATCGTGGATCTGGTCGAGGAGTTTACCCGCCCAGCCGACGTACTTGTTGAGCTGGGTGTCCGCCGTTTCCCAGATGTCGGTGGATTCAAAGTGGGACCGATTAGGGTTCGGGTAGCCGACGCCCTGCACCACCGCGAGTTTTCCGGCGGTGAAGAGATCGCGGAAGCCGGTCATGCCGCGTTGCACGCCAACATTAGTGGAGCCGAGGGTATACAGGTTCGCGCTGTTGATGCCGAGCGTGGGACGATACTGGGGGTAGCGAGCGTCCTTAAATGGGATGACGGTGTTCAGGCCATCGTTGCCGCCGCTGAGTTGCACTATGACGAGCCGCCGGGTTTTGGGCGCCGCGCCCTGAGCCGCCGCCTGAGCGAGGACCGCGCGCGGGGCGACCAACGGCCACGCGGCTCCCGCCGCCGCAAAGGCGAATGTCTTCTGAAGTAAATCGCGTCGAGTTGTTTTCATGGAAGGTGGACCGTCCCTTCAGGGAATCGCGCCGCCCGGAACGACCGGGGGGCATCGCTAATGAAGTTGATATTCCGGGGCGCTGAGCAGCAGTCGGATCAGGTTGCGAACCTTCACGTCGGCGCTCAGTTTCGTCATCCGGAACGGGCCGGTCACGCCGCCCGACGAGGAGTTGAGGTATTTGAGGAGGACATCACGCGTTTCCGGTGCGAGTGACGGGGCGCCGAACTGGTTCACAAAGTAGTTCAGGACGCCGTCCGCGTCGGTCACACCCGCCGCCGTGAGCGTTGCGACCAGGGTGTCGGTCTTCAGGGGGCCGACTTTGAGGGCGGCGATCTCTTTGGCGAAGTTGATGCGCGCCAGCAGGGTGGAGGTGTTCACCCAGGAGGAGTTCCCGTCCCACCCCTTCACAGTCGGCGGGTTCAGGAGCGACTGCCCCATGAGGGTGATGGTGCGGACGTAGTTGGGATAGAGGTAATCCGGCGGGTCGAGGGCGGATTCCCGCAGGACGCTGGCAACGTATTCCACGGGACTCTTGTAGAGGGAGCGCATCACGCCCGGCGTGTAGAAGTCCGGCGAGCGGAAGATCGCTTCCACCATCGCGCGCACGCTGCGTTCGGAGTTGAAGTAGACGGTGGCGATGCGCTCCACCCAGTCGTCGGACGGGTTCTGCGTGGCGAAGAAGCGGAGCAGTTTGCGCGAAAGGAACCGGGCGCAGGCGGGCTGTTTCACAATGATGTCCACCACGTCGTCGCCGTTGAGGCGCCCGCTCACGCCGAGGAACGTCTTGGTGGAGAAGTCGTGCTGGCGCACGTCCACCCAGCCGACATAATCCTTCACCTGCCAGCCGCTGAAGGCGCGCGCGGCGGCCTTGATGTCAGCTTCGGTGTAGTTGCCGAGGCCAAGGCTGAACAGCTCCATGATCTCGCGGCCATAGTTCTCGTTGGGAGCCTTCTTCGTGTTCGCCACGCTGTCGAGCCAGACGAGCATGGCGGGGTCGCGGGAGACGCCCAGGAGGAGGTCGCGGAAGTCGTCCACGGCGTGGGCGCGGAAGAACCGATTTTGCCGCCACATGGCGTCGAAGGAGCGAACCTTGAAGTTGGCGGTGGCGAAATGGCCGTGCCAGAAGAGGACCATCTTTTCCTGAAGCGGGCGGGGGGATTTAACCATCCGCTTCAGCCAGTAATATTTGATGGAGTCTTCCTTGTAATAATCGACTTCCGGCGGAGGGGGCGGTGGCGGACCCACGTAATCCGGGCCGTCCTCATAATGGAGGAGTTCGGAGAGGGTCGTGTCCAGGCCTTTGGCCACGCGCTGCTGCAGTTCGTCGGGAGAACAGCTAAATCCCGCGCGCCGCATCAGGTGCGAGATTTTCGCGGCCAATTCGTCCAAGGTGAGCGCTCCTTGAGGGGTTGCGAAAGAGGCGATGGAAGATATGGGAAGGTTATACCAGAACGGCCGCCCAGGGATGAGATGAAGGTGAAGGTAATCCGAGGTGTGGTGGCGTACGGACACGGCGGGCCGGCGCTATCTTTGACGACGGGGACGGAAGTTTGTTCCACGAATTGAGGAGAGGGCGCTTCGGCAGGAACGAGCGATTTGCGAATTTATTAACAATAGCCTTGCCGATGTGAGATGAGGTCGTTTCATCACGTTTCGGCGAACCTCAAACGCGCCTTCGAGCGGGTCACGAAGGGAGAGGAGGCGTCGTCGCCGAACAGTGTGAGCGCGCCGATTGGGTCGCCCTGCCCTTGCCTTCAGGATTAACTCATGTATTCACGTCTCGCGGGTCTCCGCGCCAAAATGGCCGCGGCCAACACGCCCGCGCTGCTCGTCACCGGGCCGGAGAACGGCGTGGAAAATCTGCGCTATCTCTCCGGCTTCACCGGGAGCTCCGGGGTGGGCCTCATCACCCCCGAAGGAGCGTGGTTCTTTGCTGACCCGCGCTACCACACGCAGGCGCGGGAGGAGTGTCGCGGCTTCGAGGTCGTGCCATGCAGCCTGCGCGTGCTGCCGGAAGCGCTGGAGAAGGTGAAGGGCCTTGGTGTTACGGAATTGGCCGTGGAGAAGTCGGGCCTGCTGCTGGGCCAGTACCTGGAGGTGAAGGAGGCGCTGCCAAACGTGACGCTCACGCCCGTCGAAGGCTGGGTGGAGGAGTTGCGTCAGGTGAAGGACGCCAATGAAGTCGCCGCCATCCGCCGCGCCTGCGCCGTCACCGATGCGGCGTTTGAACACATCCTCCCCTGTCTCCGGGAAGGCGTCACTGAGCAAGAGATCGCCGTGGAACTCGACTTCTTCTGCCGCCGCGCCGGGGCTGACAGGATGGGCTTCGACACCATCGTGGCGTTCGGCCCGCACGCCGCCCTGCCGCACGCGCATCCCGGCGACCGGCGGCTGGAGCGCGGCCAGTTCGTGCTAATGGACTACGGCGCCACCCTCGATGGGTACAACTCCGACATCACGCGGACGGTGGTCTTCGGCCCGGCGACCGAGCGTCACCGGGAACTGTATGCCGTCGTTCTGGAGGCGCAACGGCGGGCGCTGGAGACTCTCCGGCCAGGGCTGAAGGGGAAAGAGGTGGACGCCGCCGCCCGCGACTTCCTCACCGAGCGGGGCTACGGCGCCCAGTTCGGCCACGGCCTGGGACACGGGCTGGGGCGGCAGGTCCACGACGGCGGCTCCTTTAACACCACAAGCGAGATCACCATAGAGCCGGGGCAGGTCTGGACGATTGAGCCGGGCGTCTACATCGAAGGGTATGGCGGCGTGCGCATTGAGGATGACGCGGTGGTGACCGAGACCAGCTGCGACCTCCTGACCGCCGCGCGCAAGGACCTGCTCATCCTGTAAGCGCGCGGCGGGTTGTGGAGCGGCTTGCTCCTGATGGGGCGAGGGTCAGTGAATCGCCAAAGAGCCCTCACCAGCGCACATACCGATACGGGTTGTCCGCGAGCGGCCACAGTTCAATGCGGTCGGGGTCGCGGTCGGGCAGGTAGTCGGGGTGGTAGAGGCCGGGGTCGTCGGTCTTCAGCCGCAGGAAAATGTCCTCCGGTTCGCCGCACCAGCCGCCATGAGTCTCCTGATCCCACGCGCGCAGGGCGAGCAGGTTGGCTCCGGCCTTCACCAGCCGCCCCGGCACGGTATGAGCGCGCGGTTTCAGCCAGTCGTGGCTGTGGCCCACCTCTTCGCCATTGAAGAAACTCGTCTCGTCCTCGTCCACACGGCCCAAACTCCAGATGAGGTCCCGCCCCGCCCACTCCGGCGGCAAAATGACCGTTTTTCGGAAGACGATGCCGCCGTCCACAAAACCATGGCCGTAACTCTCCATATAGGCGGGAACCCGCACCTTCATCCAGCCTGTTTTGGGCGCGGCGGAACTCATCAGGGCGCGCTCGGTGGAGGAGATGCCGGGGTCGGGATGGGCCGGGTTTCGCACAGGGCTTTCAGGAAAGGTTCGGGTGAACCGCGCTTCCCATGGCCCCGCAAGGTAGAGGGCATGGGCGGGATGCTCCAGGCGGGCCATCAGAACGGAATCCTGCCGGAACGTAGCGCCCATGTTGGCGAGGACCTGCGCCACCGCACGGGTCTGACGCCAGCGCGTGAAGCGGAGCCAGGTGCGCGTGTCGGCGGGGAGCGCGCCGGGGTCAATCCGGCAGTAGACGATGACCCCCTTCCCCATCGTGCGCCGCGCGAGCCAGCCGCCCGCGCCCACCGTCCCGCCGGAGACCGTTGTGTTGACCTTCGCCTCGATGGGGGCGCGCACCCGCAGGTCTGAAGCCGAGAGGCCGCGCGCTTCGGGCCAGTTCGGCGCGTTCCGCGACCCCGTGAAGTCCGGCGCCGTTTTCAGGGTGACTCCCTCCGAGGGGCCTTCAGGAAGCACGAAGACGTGGCCGCCGCGCCGCGCGAACGCCGTGACCGCTGCCACATCCGCGCCGCCTCCCGCGATGAGCAGGTCGGCGCCGGGTTCCGGGGCGCCGGCGCGGACGTATCTCACGACGAGGAAATCGAGGAGTTTCGCCCCCGCCTCCTCTCCCATGTAGATCGTCTTCGCGGCTTTCGGAGCGAGAGGCGCGTGGAGAACCCGGTCCATCAGATTGGCTGCAAGACGTCGCGCCGCCGGGTCCGTGGCGCTCATGTCCTCCAAATCGAGGGTGCAGAGGGTGACGCGGCCCCGGCCATACTCCATCTCCATGAGCGGGGTGTACGCCAAATCAAACTCGCACTCCAGCAGAGGCCGCCACGAGGAGCGGTGCGGCTTCTCCATCGGCGCGCTGGAGACGACCCCCCGGTTGCCCCAATGCCACCCATACGCAGGGGTGAACCACGGCTCCACGCCGCCCACCGACGGACCCGGCGGCATCATGTGACTCGTGCCCGACCAATCGGAGAGGTCCTCCGTTTTCAGGCCGTCCATGAGACTTCCCGCCGCGCCGGTGGGAAAGACCCGCCGCGTGAGCGCGTGGGCTGTGCGGATGCCCAAAGCATGGGGCATCCAGAGCGGGTGTTGCTCGAAAACCAGCAGCCTTCCACCCTTCTTCACGTAATCGCCGGCGTGAAACGGCAGCGAGTGGAGGCCGTTCACGGTATCCTTCCCCGAAAGAGCGCACCGCCCCACCACTATCATCGGACCGAGTTTGACTCCATCACGCCATGGTCGCACGGTGTAACCCAGCGTCCTGAGGAGTGCGGAGGTTTCCCCCGCCGGGTCGAATACGGTGAGGGCGCCTTTGCCCGCCGGAGCCTGCGCGATGACGCAGAACCGGAAAGCGTCGCGGTGGGCCACCCCTCCGAAGGAGGCCGACATGGTGATGCCGCCCTCTCCTGATGGCGCCGGAGCCGTGAATTTCAGGGGAAGGAAGCGGGTTTCTCCCACGGCCAGCGTGCCGCTCGTGGTTCCCCCGGCAACCCGTTTCCCCTGATGAGATGCTTCCCACCGCACCGTGAACCGCTGAGGGTCACGGGTGTCGTTCAGCAGCACGGCGGACTTCTCCACGGCCTGCCGAGGAAAGAAGTTGTGGTCTTTAGCAGTGAAGGCGGCTTTCGGTCCCGCAATCCACGCCAGGGTGGGGCCGTTCACCGGGTCCACCAGTTCCAGATGGTTGTTGGCTTCTTCCCAGGGGACCATGCCGCCGGAAATGCCCCACGTCCTCCAGGACCGCCATGTGTTCGTGATGTAGAGGCGCTGTAAGGCGAGGAAGGCAGGGTCCGCGCGCATGGTACGGTCGCTATTCCAGCCTTCCCAGGCGCCGCCGGTTCGGTATCGGTCGCGGATGGCGTTCCGGTAGGCCGCGCTTTCCATGGCGTAGGCGTTCGCCCCAAAGTAGACTGCCGCCCACTCCGTGGAGAACTGCTCGGAGGTGAGGGACTGCCCGTAATCGTTGCGGGCGCGCAGGAAGGTGGTGTAGAGCGGCGTGCCCATCTCCACGCAAAACAGTGGCATGACCCCGTCCTGCGCCCAGCGACTCAGCCACTCCTCACGTTCCTGAAGGGGGAGCATATCCAAATAGGTGTTCATCGTGTAGATGTCGCCCACGTCCACGCCGGAGTGGGTAAAGGTCGGGCGGGTGGGGTCAAACGCCTTTAGCGCCGCAAGGACCTTCATGCCCCGCTCGTTGCGAAGTTTCAACTCCTGCACCTGAGTCCAGTTTCGCCGCCCGATGAGGCGCGGGTCCTGATCCAGCGCATTGAGGAAGGCGTTGCCACTCGATCCCCACACGAGGAGGGACGGGTGATTCCGCAGGGGTGTGAGCCGCTGCCGCAGTTCCTCGGTGTAAGCGTCCGGAGTTTGCTCTTTGATGAAAGGCGCGACGCCGGAAACTCCCATGCCAAGTTCATCCGCGGCCTGAGCCACGGCTTCGTTCATCGCATCGTAGTTGGCGTCGTTCGGCCAGATTTCAACCAGGTTGATGCCCCGGTCCCGCAGTTTCCGCAGCTGTGCCACGGGAACCTCACCAGGAGGGCCTCCCCATCCGAAGTTGATGGGTCGGAAGCGGACCCGCGTGCCATTCAGGTAGAAGTCACGGCCCCGCACCTCTATCTCGCGGAACCCGAATCGGGTGGTGAGGTCGGCGGATAGACCTGGCCGGGCAGGGCGGCTCACGTGAACCCGGAGGGCGTACAGGTTTGGCTTGCCGAGGTCCCACAGTCGGGGATGGGGCCAGGCCCACGTGACGGTGACGGTTTGCCGGGGCAGCGCGGCCACCGAGACGGTCTCGGTAAACCGCTGTTCCACCGCGCCATTTGGCCCGACGGCTTCGGCCTGCACGCTGAGGTCGCCGGAGGACTCCACGCCCGCCATCTCAAGGCTCAGGGTGAGGGTCTTTCGGCGGACGCTGGTTTGCACGAACAGCCCCGTGATGCCAGGGGCCGTCGCCTCAGCCGGGGAGGCCCCGCCTCTGCGATAGAGAGAGCGGGCAGGCGACGGGGCGGAAGTCGCCGTCACAGCGTCAGAAACGAGTTCGGCGCTGGCCGGGGTACAGGCGCTCACGGGAATAAGGAAAAGGAGCGGCAGGAGGTGGCTGAGGCGATGGAATGAGGTCATCAAGGGTTTCCAATGGCTGAGTAAGCCGGGTAAAAGTCTGTTACCGGGAGAGGGAAAGGCGTGTTACTGAGAGGGTGAGGGGGAACGGTTCCCGGAGTCAACGGCCACAGATCGCGTCGGCGACCCGCGCCACGCGGACCATCGCCCTCACGTCATGAACCCGCACGATTCTCGCGCCCGCCGCCACCGCCAAAGCCACCGCCGCCCCGGTCCCTTCCACGCGCTCCTCCGGCAGAAGATCAGCTAGAATCTTCCCGATAAACGCCTTGCGGCTGGGACCATACAGGATGGGATAGCCAAGGGAGAGAAACTCGCGGCCCCGGCGGAGGAGTTCGAGGTTTTGCGCGGCGGTCTTGGCGAACCCGATGCCGGGGTCCACGACGATCCGTTCCGGGAGGACGCCCATGCGCCGGGCGAGTTCCGCCTGAGCGGTGAGGCAGGCGGCGATCTCCCCGATGAGGTCGTCGTACTGGGTGTTTTGCTGCATGGTGCGCGGGGTGTCTCGGCTGTGCATCAGGATGAGGGTCGCGCCGGTCTCCGCCGCCACCCGCGCGAGGTCCGGCTCGAAGCGGAGGCCGCTGATGTCATTCAGGAGTTTCGCGCCGCGCTTCATCGCCTCGTGGGCTACGGACGCGCGCGTAGTGTCCACCGAGATCGGCGCGTCGGTTTCCGCCGCCAGGGCTTCCAGGACGGGGAGGATGCGGCGGAGTTCCTCCTCTTCGCTCACCGGCTCCGAGCCGGGCCGGGTGGATTGACCGCCGATGTCCAGAAAGTCCGCTCCCTCCTCAAGGAGGCGTCGCGCGTGGGCGAGAGCGGCTTCCGGTGAAAAGAAGCGCCCGCCGTCAGAGAAGGAGTCGGGAGTGATGTTCACTACCCCCATGACCAGCGTGCGGCGCTGCACATCCTCGCGCCGGGTTGCGGGAAAGAGCAGAGGCAGCGCGTCCGGCGGGGGCGTGGGATAAGGGGAGTTGGGCATGAAGGCGGGTTTCCTGGGCTGGAAGCCGGGAATGGGAAGAGGGTACAGTGACAACGGCGGTTAATGATACCCCGAACCCATGCCGGGGCCTCCTGCCAGATAGGGGGGTTCCACCTTCGCCTGTCGTCTCCCTTTCTTCGCTTCCAGGAAGGACCCTCAACCTGTGAAACTGAATCTTCTCCTCGCCCTGTCCGCCGGACTCCTCCTCGGCGGCCTGGGCGTCGCATCCGCGCAAAAAGGCTCCGACAACGCCGCCATCCCCCGCTCCGGCCAGCAGGTGGACCAGACGTTTCAGGGCAAAATCACCAAAACCGTCTCCGCCCAGTACCTGATCTATCTCCCCAAACCGTACGCCGAGGACAAAGGCGTCAAATGGCCGCTGCTCCTCTTCCTGCACGGCGCGGGCGAGCGCGGTTCCGATGTGAACAAGGTGAAAGCGCACGGCCCGCCCCGCCTCATCAACGAAGGCAAGGAATTCCCGTTCATCGTCGTCTCCCCGCAGGTCCCCGAAGGGCAGTGGTGGGACCCCGAAATCCTGAACGGCCTGCTCAACTCGGTGACGAAGAAGTATCGCGTGGACAAGGACCGCGTCTACGTGACCGGCCTTAGCATGGGCGGCTTCGGGACGTGGGCGCTCGCCATGGCGTATCCTCATCGGTTCGCCGCCATCGCGCCGATCGCGGCGGGAGGCGATCCCACGCATATCGCGGAGATCAGGCATCTGCCCACGTGGGTCTTCCACGGCGCCAAAGACGCCATCGTCTCCATTGATCAGGATCAGAAGATGGTGGACGCCCTGAAGGCCGCCGGGGGAGACGTGCGGTTCACGGTTTATCCCGAAGCCGGACACGACAGCTGGACGGAGACGTACAACAACCCGGAACTGTACACCTGGCTCCTGTCTCACCGCCGAGGGAAAGATTAACTTCAGGTGAAAACGGGGAAAAGGTTGAAACTAATCGGGCGCCCTGTGCGTCCAATCAGGTGAACGACTCTCTCCCTCTCTCGAAGTCGTTTAGCCCCGGTGGGTCGGCCAACCCTCCGGGGCGCTTCCAAGTTTTTCGGGCGGATGATGACGACACCGGGAACACTTTCCCGAAAATGACACGCCATCGTTGCGGAGAAATCTCATGTTTTCCCGATATTTTTGGTTCCGCATGGGGCGCATCATCAGTCTGGGGCAATTGCGTTATTGCCTTCGGTGTGAACGAGGGCGCTCAGCGTCCTCTTTCTATCATACGGATGCCGACGGCGCTCACTCTCAGCGCCCCCGTTTGCGCGGACTGCCAGGCGCTTCCCGTTCATTGGGACGATGTTCACGCCTCCTGAGGGAAATTGGCGTCGGAAGCGCCGAGGGCGCAGCGCGCGTTTTTAGGGCGCTCCGCCAAAGCGGGACGGCCTCCCCGCATCCCGTGCAAATGGGAATCGTGGCGGAGAGCAGCCCTGAGGGGGTACGTCTGGAAGGGTGGGGAGAGGGAACCTCCTCTGCGCCCGGAGGGGTCGTAAAAGCGATTGAGTTTCGCGCCGCTTGAACCCCTGTGCGCCGACGGTAACACTCTACGGGGAGGTACCCCTTTGCCCGACCCGCGCCGCATCACGCCCCACGACCCCAATCGAACCCGTATCTCCACCGGCCCCCCTGAAGACCGAACCCTGATGTCGGACCCGAATCGCACGGTCGCCGGAGACCTCAATCGCACGGTCGTTGGGGACCCGAACCGTACGCAGCTGGGAGGGCCTCCCGCCGCGCCGCTGACCCTCCGCTGCCTCATGGGCGCCGCCCGCATCCTCGCCACGGAGCCGTCCGTCGCCCACGTCCTCATTCAGGCCGAGGCGGGCAGCGCGGCGACGGGACGCAGGCAGCCGCTCAACCTGTCGCTGGCTCTGGACCGCAGCGGCTCGATGGAGGGCGAACCGCTCGATTACGTGAAGCAGGCGTGCGCTCACGTGGTGGACCTGCTCTCCCCCGACGACCTCCTCTCCATCATTACCTTTGAGGAGCAGGTGGAGGTCCTCATGCCCGCACGCCGCGTGGTGAACAAAGACCTCATCAAGCAGCACATCGCGCGCATCATCGCGGGCCGCACCACCAATCTGTATGATGGGATCGCCGCTTCCGGTGCGCAGATCGCCTCCGTGCCCGGCGCGGGCTACCTCCGGCGCATGGTCATCCTCACCGACGGAGAGCCGACCGCCGGCCTGCGCGACTTCAACAGCATCGTCGGGCAGGTGGCGGCCCTCAAGGATAAAGGCGTGACCGTCACCGCGCTCGGCTTCGGCCCGGAATACAACGAGGAACTACTCGCGGGGATGGCCCGGCGCGGCGGCGGCAACTACTACTACATCTCTCGCCCCGACCTGCTCCCTGAATTCTTTCGGCACGAGCTCGACGCCCTGATGACCGTCGCGGCGACGAACGTCCGGCTGGCGCTGAATCTCCCCCGATTCACGACGGTCCGCCAGGTGTACGGCTACTCCCCCGAACATGGCTCCCGCCGCGTGGAAGTCGCTTTGCCGGACCTGGAGCGCGGCATGACCCTCTCCGTGGTGGCGGAACTCGGCCTGGAAGCGCGGCCCGGCGGTCCCTACCGCGCGCTGGAGGCCGAACTAACCTTCGACGACGCGGCGGCGGGGGGCGGCGCCCGAACCCTGCGCGCGGATGCGACGGCGGAGTTCGTGACGGACGCGGCGCAGATCGGCGGCGAGGACCCGCTCGTGGCGCAGCACGTCGAACTCGCGCAGGCGTCCCGGAACATTGAGCGCACCGTGATGGGGATGCGAACGCAGCAAATCTCCCCGATGACCGCCATGATCGAGCTGGAGAAGACCCAACGGCTCCTTCTCTCCCAGGGGCGCGTGGAGGAAGCCGCCGACATCGGCAGGGCTGTCGCCGACTTGAAGAGCGGTGGGGTCTCCGGCGCCGAGAAGACGCTCGTCGGCGCCGTCCTGAACCTCGATCAGGGGAAGGAGCGGACGCATGGATGACCGCACGCTGGTACAGCCGACGCCTTCATCCGCCGGAGAGCGCACTCTGCTGCAACCCGCCGCCGGAAGCGCCTGCGCCGTCTGCGAGACGGTCAATCCCCCTGGAGCCATCTGGTGCGGGGAGTGCGGCTTTCGCCTGGACGCCGAACCGGGCGAAGGTCCGGCGGAACTCCCGCTTGCGCCCATTGCGCTGACGGATGCGAAAGGCCAGCGCTTTCCCCTGCGAAACGGCGTCATGACGCTGGGCCGACAGGGGGCCGATCTTCTCTTCCCGGAGCCGAGTGTCTCGCGCATTCACGCTCAACTCGGTGTGGAACCCGGCGCCGTCTGGGTAGAAGACTTAGGCAGTAGCAACGGCACCATCGTGGACGGCGCCGTACTGAAGCCGAACGAGCGGCGCGACCTGGCCGATGGCGCAACCCTTCAGCTGGGCGATCTGACCCTCACCCTCGAATGGAACGAGGAAACAGAAGGGACTGAAGGGACAGAGGAGCCTCAAGGGACCGTGGACGCTGAAGTCCTGGAGGCGACCGAGGATGAGGCCATCCCTGAACCGCTCGCTGAAGAGTCTGACGATCAGGCCGACGATCAGGTCGCTGAGGAGGCCGTTGATGAGGATGAACCCGCGCTCGTGGGCGAGGACGGCGTGCGCTTCGTTCTGCCCGAAGGCGTTACAACGGTGGGGCGGCGGCCCGGCAACAACCTCATCCTCTCCGATCCGTTTGTCTCCGGGAGGCACGCGACCCTGTCGCGCGAAGACGCTTCCCTCGTGGTCGTGGATGAGGGCAGCACGAACGGCACCCGGCTGAACGGCGCACGTCTCTCTTCCGGCGCCCGCGCCCCCCTCGCCGAGGGCGATATCGTCACTTTTGGGGAGACCTCGCTTACTTTCACCTGGTTCCGCTGACACCCCCAATTCCTCGTCTCGCATTCCCCTCTCTTCGGAGCCGCGATGGTTTGTCCCCACTGTGGAACCCTCAACCCGGATGAACGGAGCGCATGCTTCCGTTGTGAGCATTCGCTGGCGCCTGCCCGCGTGGCCGCCGAAGGGGTTTGCCACTTCCATCCCACGGTGGCGAGCGTCGCCAATTGCACGGTCTGCGACACTCCCATCTGCGAGGCGTGCGATGTGCGCGTCGGCGATGTGTCGTACTGCCCCAACTGCGCGGGCGTGCCTGGCGTCGGAGTCGGTAACGACTCGGCGGTGCGGGCGCTGACCCAAAGTGAACTGGAGACGTACCCGTGCGCGTCGTTGGGCTGGCGGATGGCGGCGGGCGTGATGGATGGCTTCATCCTCGGCGCGGGGGCGGTGGCGCTGGCCTTCGTGTTCTGGATGGCCTTCGGAGTGCCGCCGGGCGTGCCGTGGGGCGGCGGGATGAACCTTGTCTTCTACCTGCTTCTCTTCATCGGAATGGGCGGCTACACTATCGGCTACTTTGTCTCCGGCGGAGAGACGCCAGGCTACGGCGCCGCTGACCTCATGCTCATCCAGCGCGACGGCATGGCGGTGACGCCTCTTACCGCCACCGTACGCTACCTCACCAGCTATCTCTCCATCGCCTGCTTCGGCCTGGGGATGCTCTGGATGCTCTGGGACCCGGACAGCCAGACCTGGCACGACAAGGTAGCGGGAACACTCGTCCTGCGCACCAGCGAACGCAACGACGCTCCCGACGACACGCCCCTGCCTCTTTAGCCAACTCCTTCCGAGCGTCACAACGCCTCATCGTCCCTTTGCATTCCTCCCTTTACCCTATGTCGGACACCGAAATCACCGCCGAGCTGACGGTCCCCGCCTCAGATACAGCACCGCCTCCCTCACGGCCTTCTGTCTTCGCCCATGTCACCTTTGGCGCGAAGTCGGACCTGGGGCGCGTGCGTGAGAACAACGAGGATAAGTTCGACTGGCTCGAACCCGAAGCCCCTTCCACCCTCGCCGCGCGGGGGCGGCTCTATCTTGTGGCGGACGGCATGGGCGGCCATGCGGCGGGTCAAATCGCGTCGGAAATGACGGCGAAGACGGTCCTCCGCTCCTACTTCGCGGCTACCCACGGCTCGGTGGAGGATGCGCTCGCCGACGCCATTCGCAAAGCCAACGCGCTGGTCTGGGAAGCCGGGCAACGCATCCCCGGCCGCGAAGGCATGGGCACGACGATCACCGCCCTCCTGCTTCACGAGGGCCGCGCCGTGATCGGACAGGTGGGGGACAGCCGCCTCTACCTCCTCCGAAAGGGCGAGATACAGCAGGTCACGGAGGATCACTCCTGGGTGGCGGAACAGGTGAGCGCGGGACTCCTCACCGTAGCGGAGGCGGAACTGTCGCCGTACCGCAATATTATCACCCGCAGCATCGGCGCGCAGGCCGACGTGGAGCCGGACCTGTTTGACGTGGAACTGATTCCCCGCGATACTTTTCTCCTCTGCTCCGATGGCCTGTCCGGCCCCGTTACCGACGTGGAGATTCGGGAGATCGCGGGCGCCTGCTCCCCCTCCGAAGCCGCCTCCCGCCTGGTGGACCTCGCCAACCAGCATGGCGGCCCGGACAACATCACCGTCTTCATCGTGCGAGTGGATGATCTTATTTCCTGGGAGGATGCTGTCAAGGCCGGTGGCTTTCGAGACTCCGACCTCCCGCCCGATCACTCCGACGCTCCCCAATCGGAGGCGTCTGAAACCCGTGACAGCCATCACGCTGCCGGAGAGGCGACCGGCGCGCTCGTCTCCACGGCGCCGCCCCGTCGCCGTCGCTTCCCCTGGAGCAAATAGCGTGAAGGAGCGCCGCCATGCCCGATGAATCCCCGCCTTCGGCTCAGGAACGCCTCCCGCCGGAGAATCGGGCTGATGAGGACGATTCCTCCTTCGATGAGATTGTCCCGGAGTCGGAGGATGAAACTCCCGAAGCGGATTTCGCGCCACTGGCCAATGTAGGCTATGCCTCCGAAGACGATTACCAGCTCGATCCGTATCAGCGCGACTCGGTAGCCGCTCAAACTGCGTTTGATGAAGCGGTGACGGCGGCGGCGGAAGGCCGTGAGCATGACGCGGTGCAGCATTTCATCACCGCCTCCAAGATCGCGGAGACCGCGCGGGAGTGGCATCTGGCGGCGGTAGCGTGTCGCCGCGTCGGCGATTATCTCCTGGAGCCGCCTGAGCCGTGCGACGTGGAGCGCTCCTTTCGGATGTACCGCCGGGCCGTCGCGGCGTATGATCAGAGCGGCCTCTTCGCCGAAGCGCGCGAACTCGCCTACCGTCAGATGTGTCTCAAGATGACGCACGCGCACGAGATGAACATTCCGTGGCGTCACCGGATCGAGTTATGGATTCAATGGGCGACGTGCGGTTTTGGATACCGCCCCCTGCGCGTGATGGCGATGGCGCTGCTGTTCATCTTCAGCTACGCCTTTGTCTACTGGCGGATAGCCGGAGTGGATAAAATGCACTGGAACGGGACGATGGGCTTTTGGCAATCGTTCTACTTCAGCGGCATCACGTTTGTCACGGTGGGGTATGGCGACTTCATTCCGAAGCCGGAAGCGAGAATCCTCGCCCTGTCGGAAGGCTTTATCGGAGCGTTCACCATTGCGTTCTTCGTGGCGGTGCTGGCGAACCGGCTGGCGAAGGCGTAGGACAGCGCTACACTTTCATCATGGAACCTGGGGGGGCGGCGCCTCGAACGGGTCTCGATCCGATAATTTATATCCCCACGCCTCGAAGTAGCCTGAACTCGTCACGTTCTTCACGTGACCGTCCGCGAAGAGGACATTGTAGCCCCAGAAATTCGAGTCGCGGGTGTCCTCCTCGGTGCGAGGGCTTCTATGGAAGCGCGAATGCCAGTACCCCGCCATGTCCATCAGGACGTTCACGCGGGACGGCTCGCGGAGACTGGTCATCGGCTTTTGGAGCAGCCCCAGTTCGGTGCGGTAGGTATAGCTCATGCCAAGCGCGTCAAAGGCGGTATCTCCCTGGGTGTCGCCTCCGCCAAAGATGAAGCCGTTGTCACTATAGTTGATGCCCGCGTCGGCGGGGCAGCGCCACAGGAGTTTGGTGGAGGTGTAGTGCGCCATGACCACCGGGAGCATGCGCTGTTTCTCCACCAGCGCCTCCACCTGGTCGTACGCATCCGGCATAACTGGGTTGGTTCTCCAGTAATCCAGGGCGTTGGCGTCCCCCGCGTCCACGGCGTAGGGAAACAGGTCATCGTAATCCTGCGCGTACAGATGAAAGCCGTAGCCGAGCTGCTTTAGGTTGGAGACGCAACCGCTCCCCCACGCCGCCACGCGCGCCGCATTCAGGACCGGCAGCAGCAGCGCCGCGAGGACGGAGAGAATCGCCACCACCACCAGCAATTCCACCAGCGTGAAACCTCGCCGGGAAGGGTGAGCACGCTCGGCGTGACCGCGTAAAGGGGACTCTGTGGAAATGATTCTCGCTCCTCCGCCGAGGCCAGGCTTCCCGGCGCATGGCGACGATGCCGCCCCTGTGCTATGCTCAGACTCGCAGGAGCAGGCGCATCCGTAGCCGGAACCTGCGCCACCTCTCCCTCGCATCTGACGAAACCTGCGCGCCAGTCGTTCCCTTTGCGGCTCTCGAAAGGCAGGAATGAATTGAAACGCTCCGCCTGGCTGGCGGGGGTCTGGAGTGGCCTGGTCATGATGACGCCCTGGGCCGCGTTGCCCGCCCACGCCGCCGACGCCTCCTTCCTCCTCACCATGTTTCACACGAATGACCTGCACGGGCGCGTCGTCTCCGGGAAGGATTTTGAGGACGACTCGCGGGGGGGCCTCGCGCGCGCCGCCACCCTCGTCCGGCGGGCGAAAGCGACACTGCCTCACGTCCTCTTCGTCGATTCCGGCGACCTGATCCACGGCTCCCCGGTGGAGTTCCTGAACGAAGGCCGCACGATGGCCGAGGCGCTGGACGCGGCGGGCGTGGATGTCGCCTGCCCCGGCAACCACGAGTTCGACTGGGGGCAGGAGGTCGCCCAAAGCGCCATGCGTCGCACCCGCTTCCCATGGGTGAGCGCCAACCTGGTGGACGCCGCCACCGGCCAGCCGTTCGGGCCGCTCCGGCCGTACGTCATCCGGCAGGTCGGCGAGGTGAAGGTCGCCTTCTTCGGCCTCACCACGCTTCAGACGATTGAACTGGAGTGGCCGCCGTTCATCAGCCGCATCCGCTTCCTCGATCCCTTTGAAACGGCGGCGAAACTCGTCCCTGAACTTCGGCGTCAGGCCGATGTGGTCATCCTGCTGTCGCATCTCGGCGTGGCGCCGGACACTGAACTCGCCGCAAAGGTCCCCGGCATTGACCTCATCCTCGGCGGCCATTCCCACACCACGATCACAACGCGGCTGAAGGTGGGAACGACGTTCATCGCGCAGACCGGTTACTACGGGCAAAATCTGGGCCGCGTGGACCTGCTGCTGAAGCGGGATGAAGCGCAAAAATGGAGCATCGCTGGCGTAAACGGCGACGGCGGCGTCTGGTGGAAGAACGACTCCACTCGCCCCTTTGGACTGGACTTCCCCGATACTCCGCTCCTCCCGCTGGGGCCGGACCTCCAGCCGGACGACGCCGTGGCGAAACCGTACCGCCGGGAATGGGACGCCTGGCGCGCGATGGAGAAGGAAGCCGTGGGGACGGCGACCGCGCCGATCACCGATGACGGCGCGCCTGGTGACACCGCGCTGTCCCGCTTCCTCGCCGACCGCCTACGGGAGGCCACGGGCGCCGATCTGACCCTGGTGGACGGGAAATGGACGGGTCGCTTCGACGCCGGTCCCGTCACGGAAGCCGCGATCTGGAACGCGGTGGGTGGCTACACCGGCCAAAACATCCTCACCTTTACCGTCACCGGGGAGCAGATCGGCCGCTTCCTCGATCAGTGGGCGGCCCTGCCGGAAGGGCTGGCCGTCGGGGTCTCCGGCCTCACCGCGCGCGTCCGCCGCAGCGATTCCGCCGGCGAGCGAGTGAAGGAGGCGCGGGTGAACGGCGCGCCGCTGGAGAAGGAGCGGCGCTACACCCTCTCAGGCGTGATGTATGTGTTGCGCCGATTCCCCAGCCTGATGGAATCCGCGCCGACGGCCCAGGATGGCCCTGTCCAGTGGTCGCGACCGGCGCTGCTGGATGCGGCGAGGAAACGGGGGCGCTTTGAGCCGGACATGACTCCGCGCCTCGTGTGGGAGCCGTGAAGCCGCTTTGCGCCTGAGCGCGCGGAAGGGCCGACGCAGCGCGCCGACCCCTCCAAGCTGATCTGATTGGGCGGTTTCGGTTAAGCCGCCGCGTACATATTGCCATTGAAGCGCTGGAACGCCTGCCGAATGGTTCCGTCGGCGACATTGGTGCGGCTGGTGTCCACGCCGACGTACACGCCGCCGCGCTCGATCTCGCCGCCGTAATGCTTGGCTTCGGCTTCATTGAGGCCCCAGTGACTCAGGGCGCCCGCGATGCCGCCGGAGGTCCCGCCGACGATGGCGCCCGCCGCCGCTCCGCCGAGGACCGGCCCCAGCGCCGCCGAGAGGGCGCCCGCCGTGATGAACGGGCCGACGCCAGGAATGGCCGCCGCCGCCAGCCCGAAGAGGGCGCCGACGCCCGCGCCAATGCCCAGGCCACTCGCTGCGCCTTTGCCCATCTCCGCCGCGTCGTCGCCCGCAGCGCCAGCGGTGGTCGCGGGGACATCCTGCTGATTCCGGGACGCGATGGAAATGGCGTTTTCGGGCACGCCATTGGAGCGGAGCCAGTCCACCGCCTGCTGGGCGTCAGTTTCGTTGTTGAACACGCTGGAAACGATACTCAATTGCTCTTCTCCCTGTGAAGCCGCCGCGATGGGTGCGCCATTGCTGTGCCATCTCGTTGTGTCTTTGGGACTTGGCGTCCTTCGGGCTTCAGTTTCTTTTACCCGGATCAGCTGAGTGGTAAACGATAGGGAGGGCTTTGCCGAAGGGGAGCGAGCGGAGGCGCCCCTTCAGGGGACGGAAGTGGAATTGACTCCCATGGAGACAGCCGGCTTCGGCGCAGGCGGGACGACGCGCTTCTTCCGCGACTTTTTCGTCTTCGGGATCACCCGCGCGCCGCCGATCACGTACCCCTGCCCCTGGAGCGACTTCCACGACGGCGTTCGGCGCACGCGGACGATGCGCCCTGGCACATAGCCGGTTCCCCACGGGGTGATAGCGAGCGTTCGGTTGCGTCGAGCGCGGCGGACGGCGGCCTGATAGGCGCGCTGCTCGCGCTGGTATGCTTGTTTTTGAGCCTTCAGCGCGCGCTGCTGCGCCTGCTTCTCCTTCTGCTGCGCCTTCTTCGCCGCCGCGTCGCTTTTCGCGTGGGTGGCTTTGGAAGACTTTGTCGTTGCGGTGGTTGTCGTCGCGGACGTAGAGGAGTCGGTCGGGGCCGGAGTGTTGGCAGGGTCCTTGGTGGCGGCTTTGGGCTGCGGCTTCGGTGGCGTGTGGAACACCACCGTCGGCGTCAGGTCGTCGGAATCGGTGTCTTTCGCAGCCGGATCGTCTTTGGCGGCGGACCATGCGTCGTCTTCGGTCGCCTTCTTCGTCACTGTGTGGTGCGATGAGGGCGAGGTCGCCTTTGCCGTTTTCACCCTCGGCGCTGCGTGAGAGGCGGCGGAAGGTTTTCCGGTGAGCAACAGCGGCAGCATCCAGAGTATCGGGATCATCTTCTTCTCCTCCCTCTCCTCCGCATTCGATTCGAGCGGGAACGCTTCGTCTTCATTATACCTTTCATCTGTATGTCGGCCTCTCCGGTTCCCGTCTTAATGAACTGATCCGCCGGCGCCGAAGTTTCCAGCCTGAGACTCCCTTATGACTGTGAGGCGCTCCTGTGACGATCCTTCCCGAAACCTCCGTCTCCCCACGCGGACGCGCGTCCAAATGGTCCGTCTCCAGCCGCCTGATCGCCGTCTGCTACGTGTGGGCGACGGTTGTTGTCACTCTGATCCTCATCGTCTCATGGAGAAGCCCGGCGCCGCGCGCCACGATGCTCATGGCGAGCGGCCTCCTGCTCCTGTGGGTCTGCCTGGGCGGCGCGGTGATGATGCGCTTCCGTGATCCGATACGGGACTGGGTTCGCGGCCTGCCGGGGCCGTGGCGAGTGAAGTTTGTCCTCTTTTGCATCGCGCTGGCGTGTCTGGAGGAGGCCGTCACCGTCTCCATGACCAACCTGGCGCCGGTGTTTGGAGTCCCGATGGGCAAGGCGTACATCACGGCGTCGGCCAACTACTTCGATGTGATCCTGCGCCACAGCGTGATCGTGTTTGTGCCCGCATTCATCGTCTGGGCGTGGCTTCTGGGGAAATACCGTTTCCATCCTAACGCGGTCTTGCTCCTCTTTGGCGTCACGGGGACTCTGGCGGAGACGCTCACCTTCGGGGCGCAAAACCTGGGCGATCTCGGCTTCTGGATTCTGGTGTACGGCCTGATGATCTACCTTCCGGCGTACTCGGTCCCGGACGACCGCCCTGCGAAGACGCCGGGATGGGGGACGCATCTGACGGCGATCCTCCTGCCGTTTCCCCCGATGATTCCGGTGGCGCCGCTGCTGATGTGGCTGCATCCCACTTCCATCCACTTCCCACCGATCAACGGATGAGCGCGCGGCTTCGGGTTACTTCAGTGGTAGCGGGATTGTCCGTCCTTCAGGGCCGCCGCGAATTCATCGGCCCGCTGGGAGCCGAACAGAATGGATTTCCCATCGGCCAGCTCCACCTCCACGCCCCGGTCGCCGCTGACGTTGTAGGCTTTGCCCTTTCGCCCGTACCGGATGCCCCAGCCGCCGTATTCCCGGATGGGGCTGTATTGCCTCGCCTGAGCGGAGCGGATGCGGCTCCACGGAAGGGTGTGGTATTTGATCTGAAACGGGATGAAGCGGAAGCGCAGGCCCTCCCGGTTCACGACCGTGATGAGGCGGGCGTAGCGAAACAGGATGAGAATGCCCCACGACGCGCCGCAGGCGGTGAGAAAAGTGGTGATCAGGCTGCCGTTGGTGGTCGGATGATTGCCCCACGACTGTCCCAGGACGAGCTGCCGGTACAGGCCGTAGCCGAACGTCGCGGTCTCCAACAACGCTACACCGATGAGGAGGGTCCAGAGCCAGCCCTGCGTGAACCGTTGCTCCTCGTGGAACAGTGTCTCGCCTTCAATCTGCATGATGACGCCTCCAGGAGAAGGAACCGGACGCGCGCCAAAACGGTTGCGACAGAGCGGATTTTTCGCGGATCGTCTAAAATGTGTCACTCTGCTTGTGGCGCTTCACGTTATCTAACGCCCTTCGGCGGCCCTCCGTTCAATCGGCTCATCCGCCTATCCGTCGCGCTCCCTCCTCAGGAGGTCCCTGCTTTATGGAAACCCTGCGCATCCTCATCGCCGACGATGAGCCGATCATCCGCCTCGATTTGAGGCAGCTCCTCGAAAATATGGGTCACACCGTGGTGGGAGAAGCCGGGGACGGCGCCACCGCCATCAACATGGCCCGACAGCTGCGCCCCAGCCTCATCCTCCTCGACGTGAAGATGCCGTCCATGGACGGGATTGAGGCGGCGAGCGTCATCAGCCGCGAGCGGATCGCCCCGGTCCTCATCCTCACCGCCTACGGCCAGGGTGATTTGATCGAGCGCGCCCGCGACGCCGGAGTCTTCGCCTACCTGGTGAAGCCGTTCAAGGAGACCGACCTGCTCCCGGCGATGGAGATCGCCATGTCGCGCTACCACGAACTGGCGACGCTGGAGAAAGAAGTCGGGCGCCTTGAGGAAGCGCTGGAAACCCGCAAACTGGTGGACCGCGCCAAGGGCATCCTGATGAAGAAGTTCGGCCTCTCTGAACCCGACGCTTTTCGTCGCCTCCAGACGCAGAGCATGAAGACGCGCAAGTCCATGAAGGAACTCGCCGAAGCGGTCATCCTCGCCGACGAAGTCTGATGGAGTCTCATGTGCCTGAAGGGACTGAAGGGGCTGAAGGGACTCAGGAAAACCCACTCGTGGCTGCAACGGAGAGGGGCCTCCTCTCAGTCCCTTTAGTCCCCTCAGTCCCTTCAGTCACATTAGTCCCCTCAGTCACATTAGTCCCCTCAGCCCCCTCAGTCCCTTCAGCCCCTGGCGCCCTGGAACAGCAACTGGCCGAGAAAACGCTCGAAGCGGACGCCCTCCGCCGCGTGAGCGAAGCCATCGCCTCCGCCGGAAGTATGGACCAGATGCTCCAGGTCGTCGCGGAGGTCGCCGTCAGCGTCACCGGCGCCGAATCGTGCTTCATCTATCTCCTCGATGAACTCTCCGGCGATTTGGTGATGAACGCGATCTGCGGCGGCGACACCCGGCTGGTGAAGAAGATCCGCCTCCGCCTCGGCGAAGGCGTCACCGGCTGGGTCGCCCGCGAGAAGCAGTCGCTCTGGATTTCCCAGCGCGCGTGGGAGGACGCCCGGTTCAAGAATTTCCCCGAACTCGCCGAAGTCGGCTTTGAGTCGTTTCTCAGCGTGCCGATCCTCGCCAAGGGCCGCGCCATCGGCGTCATCAATGTGCGAACCTCGCAGCCGTTGCCCTACTCTTCTGGCCAGGTGCAGCTCGTGGAGACCATCGCCGGGCAGGTCGCCGGGGCCATCGAACTGGCGCGGCTGCACCATGCGACGCAGATGCGGGCGACGCAACTCTCCGCCATCTCGGAAGTGAGCAAGTCCATCACATCCAACCTGTACCTGGAAGAGATTCTGCAACTCATCGTCGCCATGACCGCCGAGACCATCGGCTTCACCATCTGCTCGATCATGCTGGTGGACCGCGAGCGCGAGGAGTTGGTCATCAAGGCGACCTCGACGGAGAGCCGGACCTACCGTGACAAGCCGAACGTGAAAATCGCCGAAAGCGTGGCGGGCCGCGCGGTGCGGTCGGGCCAGCCGGTGATCGTGCGGGACGTGCGGGAGACGCGGGAATATCAGCAGCGCGATGTGGCCCTTCAGGAAGGATTATGCACCCTCGTTTGCGTGCCGCTGTCGTATCAGGAGCAGATCATCGGCGTGCTGAACTGCTACACCTCCCGACCGAGGGCGTTCAGCGACGAGGAGCTGCACCTGCTGACAACGCTCGCGCATCAGGCCGCCATCGCCATCGAAAACTCAAAACTGATGGTGAAGAGCGCCATCATCCAGGAGATGCACCACCGCATCAAGAATAACCTGCAAACGATTGCCAGCCTGCTGCGTCTGGAGATGCGCGCCTCGCCGAACAACCCGGAGGAGGTGCTGCGGGTGAGTATTAGCCGTATCCAGAGCATCGCGGCGGTTCACGATCTGCTGTCGCGGGAAGACCTGGACGCCGTGGGGTTCCACAAGATCGCGGAGAGCATCCTGAGCGCGGCCAAGCAGAATATGCTGGCGCCGGGTCAAACCGTCTCCAGCAATATCACGGGCGACGATGTGCCCCTGCCGAGCGCCCAGGCGACGGCGATGGCGCTGGTCCTCAACGAAGTGGTTGGCAACGCGATGGAACACGGCTTCGCGGGGGGGCAGCCGGGAACGATCCGCGTGAACCTGACGCGTCGGGGGAAACAGGGCATCGCGGAGGTGCGGAACTCCGGCGCGCGCCTCCCGGACGACTTCGACCTGATGCGGTCGCCCAGCCTGGGACTCAAAATCGTGGAAAGCCTCTCGCGGGAGAGCCTGCGGGGCGCCTTCACTCTCCTCAGCGACGGCGACGAGACCGTGGCGCGCATCCACTTCGCCTGCGACTGGCCGCTGGAGTGACCCTGTTAGGCCGATGGCGAGGCGCTGTCCCCGCCGGAGTGGAGTGTGTCCGGCGGGAAGTGGAGAGAAGCGAGGCAATCCTTCACAATGAAGCGTATCCCCCAACCCTCTCACTGACCCGGAGGTCCTGAACGATGGAAGTGTTAGTTTGCGGCACCGCCGCCGCCGAAGCGTGGCCCGCGTTGTTCTGCTCGTGCGAACCGTGCGCTGAAGCCCGACGGCGCGGCGGAAAGAATATCCGCTCCCGCACCGGATATATGATCGGCGACACCGTGCGGATAGACTTCGGCCCGGACACCATCCACCACTCGTATCAACACAATCTCGCCTACGAGAAGTTGAGGCGCCTCCTCGTCTCGCACTCCCACGCCGATCACTGGACCCCCGGCGAGCTCGGCTACCGGAAACCCGGCTTCAGCCTCGTGCCGGAGGGCGATCTCCTCCACATCTACGGCAACGAGAAGGTCCTGAAGAAGACCGACGACGCTATCGGGGGCCGGTGGGAGCAGCTCAGGATGAAGGCGGTCCCCATCGAGCCGTTCCAGACGGTGACGCTGGAGCCGGGCATGACAGCGACGCCGCTCCTCGCCGCGCACGACCCGAATGAGGTGTGCGTGAACTGGATGGTGGAGACCAATGGCGCGACGTTCGTACAGGGGCACGACACCGGCTGGTGGCCCGATGAGACCTGGGAGTACCTGGCCGGGCGCAAAGTGAATGTCGTCGTGATGGATTGCACCTACGGCGAGGAGGACCAAGAGCGCGGCCACCTGGGCTGCGCCGCCGTCGCCCGCGCGAAGGCCAAACTGGAGGCGTCCGGCGCGTTGGCGGACGACTGCCGGTTCATCGCCACGCATTTCTCGCACAACGGCCACTGGCTGCACGAGCAACTGGAAGCCTTCTTTGCGCCGCACGGCATCGAAGTCGCTTACGACGGCATGCGCCTGCCACTCGGCGCCTGATCTCACGGTTCCCACCCTCATGCGCGCTTCCGAACGCCGACAACGCCGCGCCGCCCTCGCCGAGGCGCACCCTCACCCCGCCGCCGAAGCGGTGGAGCAATTCAACGCCCGCGACTATCGCGCCTGCGTGGAGCCGCTGGAAGTCCTCTGGTGGGAGGACCGCTCGGAGTTCATCCGCAGCCTCATCCGCGTCTGTGTCGGCGTGAACCAGTTGGAGCAGGGCATCACCCGTAGCCCTCGCATCCAGCTGGAGCGCGCGATTGCTGCGCTGGAACGGAGCGGCTGGCGAGGCCGGGGCTTGGACGCTTCCGCGCTGGAGGAACCGCTTCGCCGGGCGCTCGCCGCTCTTGTGGAAGGGGATGCCGAGGCGGCGCGATCCATCCTTCACAGCGCAGCGTTTCAATTACGAGGGGAGTAGAGCGCTCCTGAAGCGCCACAGGGGAGAGGGCGATGCGACTCGTGACGCAACGACTGCTGATGCGGGAATTCGTGGCGGAGGACTGGCGCGCCGTCCACGAGTACGCCTCGGACCCGTTTGTGGTGCGGTACAACACGTTTGGCCCCAACACCGAGGAGCAGACGAAGGATTACATCGAGACGACCCGCTTCTACGCTCGGCAGCGCCGCCGCTACCATTACGAGTTCGCGGTCACTCTGCGCAACTGCGGCCCACTCATCGGGGCGTGCAGCCTGGTGTTGCGCACGCCGGAATGCCAGCAGGGCGAGCTGGGATACTGCTACCACCCGCGCTGGTGGAATCACGGGTACGCCACGGAAGCGGGTCAGGCCCTCATGCGGCTCGGCTTTGACCGCCTGAACCTCAATCGCATCTTCGCCCGGCGCCAACGGGAGAATGGGGCGTCGGCGCGGGTGCTGGAGAAACTGCGGCTGCGGCAGGAAGGCCTGATGCTGGAGAGCGAGCTGGTGAAGGGGACGTGGCGGAGCATCGCGCATTACGCCATGCTCCGCGCCGAGTGGGCGCTGTGTCAGGCCGACTTCCCTCCGTGTGAGATACAGGAGGAGCCGCCGGGTGAGGAGGATTTCGACCTTTAATCGGCGCCCATCAACCGCGTTCGACTCTCACCGGCTGGGCTTGCTCGGCTTCAACTCGCGGTCCATGAACTCCCATGCGGATTCGTCGTGGAACTCGTGGCCCCCGTTGAACTCGGTGAAGCGGAAGCGGTCGGCGACCCCCAATTGGCGGTACGGCTCGGCGGCGAGGGGGGCGACGCGGCGACCCGGCTCGATGGGAATGAGGTCGTCGTGGGTCCCCATCTGGATTTC
>JBBRGS010000016.1:0-33974 GCA_038240635.1 Armatimonadota bacterium | reverse complement strand
GTTTGTGGAATGGATGATCGGGCTGACGGAGCCGGAGGAGAGGGCGTTCCAGCAGGTTGTGGAGACGTATGAGGAGGAGACGCAGATGCCATACATCACAAGTTTTGAGCGACGAGGGATCGAGATCGGGCGACAGGAAGGGCGGCAGGATACGGCGCTCAGTCTGACACTGCGGCAGTTACGGCGAAAACTCGGCGGCTTGAGTGCGCAGGAGGAGGCCGCCCTGCACAGCCTGCCGGTGGAGCGGGTGGAGGCGCTGGCGGACGCGTTGCTCGACTTCTCCACGCCCGAAGACCTCGACGCCTGGCTGCGGGACAACGGCGGCGTGGCGTCCGCCTCAGCCTGACGCAGTCATCTTTTTCGTAGGGCAGCGCTCCCGCCCAACTTCCGACGTATCCGAAAGGCCGCATCGCCGCCCGACGCGATAATTACGTCTCTCGATCCCTCCCACGACGCCGGCGCTACTCTCCACATTCCCTGAAGGCCCTCGCTTGCTCAAACTCTCCGTCACCCTCATCCTCGAAGCGCACTGTCCTCACTGCGACCGGAGCGACCTGCCACTGGGCGAGAACCCGCGCTATGGCATCGTCGCGGTGTGCCCTGGCTGCGGCTGGGAGCATCAGGTTCAGTTTCTCCAGGAAGGGACCTCCGTCCACACCGGCGAAGTGCTGGCTGAAGTCTCCCGGCAACTTCAGGACTCGCTGGCCCGGATGAAACTGCCGCAGGATGTCGTCCTCAAGCCGGTGCGGGAGCGACGAGATGCGAAACTCGATCCCAACGACGACCCCAACCCGCTCTCGCCGGAGTCGGACGCTCCCCCGCCCCCGCCGGACCTGGATTCCCCTCCGCCGCTCTGATCCCGGACGCCTCCCGCCCATGATCGCTTCCTACACTTTCACCGCGCCGTCCCGCATCCGATTTGGCTGGGGCGCCTTCGCTGACCTCCCCAAAGAGACCGCCGCGCTGGGGCGCCGTTGTCTCCTCGTCACCGGGGGGAACTCTTTTCAGCGCTCCGGCCGTCTCAGCGAACTGATCACCGCCTTCGCCACTCACAATATCACCGCCAAACCGTTCGCCGCCGAGCCGGAGCCGACCGTTGCGTCGTGCGACCGCGCCGTGGAAGTCGCCCGCGCGTTCGGCGCCGACGTGGTGGTGGCCATCGGAGGCGGCAGCGCGTTGGACACGGGTAAAGCCGCCGCCGCCCTCGTGCGGGCCGGGTTCTCCACCTCCGAGGCGTTGAGCGGCCAGCCAGTCCCCGCCGACCGCATCGGCCTCATCTGCGTTCCCACGACAGCGGGCACCGGCGCGGAGGTCGCCATGGCCGTCGTCTTCACCGATGCGGCTAAAGGCGTGAAGGCGAGCTTCCGCAGCCTCAGCCTCCTCCCCGATCTGGCGCTGGTGGACCCCGAACTGACCGTCCTGTGCCCGCCGCAGCTCACCGCGCGGGTCGGCTTCGACGCCTTCACACAGGCCATCGAGTCGTACCTTTCTCTCGGCGCCAACGCCCTCACCGACCCGCTGGCCGTGGACGCCGTGCGCCGCCTGGAAGCGAGCCTCGAACGCGCCGTCGCCGACGGGACCGACCGCGCCGCCCGCGAAAACGTCGCTCACGGCAGCATGACGGCGGGCATCACGCTGAACAACGCCCGGCTGGGGCTGGTTCACGGCCTCGCGCACCCCATCGGCTATCTCACCAGAGCGCACCACGGACTCGTCTGCGCCCTCCTCCTCCCGGAAGTCCTTCGCTTCAACCGGGACGCCTCCGCCGACCGCCTCGCCCAACTCGCGCAGGCGTGCGGGCTGGAAGCGTCGCCGGACGCCTTCATTGAGCGGGTGATCGCCCTCCGCCGCAATGTGAGGCTGCCGGAGGGCCTGCGCGCGCTCAACCTCTCCCCTGGCGCCTTTGAGGCGCTCGCCCGCGACGCCATGCCGTCCGGCTCCACCAAAAGCAACCCGCGCCCCGTCACTGAAGCCGACGCGCGGGCGGTCCTCCACGCCGCCAACGTCTGACACGAGCCGACAGGTGTTCATAGGGACGCGACACACCGCGCCCGCGTTGGCTACACTCTCCTCGTCTCCACGCCCTCTGTTCCCCTGGGAGTCGCCGTGCCTCTCGACTGTGGCCGAACCCTCTGCTTCATTAATGACTCGAACATCTACAACGGCCAGAGGAACGCCGGGTGGCGCATCGACTGGAAGCGGTTTCAGGCGTGGGTGGAGCGCGACGGGCCGGTGTGGCAAACCTGGTTCTTCACCTCCAAACCGGACGGCGCCTCCGACCGCGACACCGACTTCCATCAATTCCTTCAGGACGAACTCCGCTGGGAAGTTCTCGCCTACGCCCTGGGCCGTCGCACCGTGGAGCGCCGCCACTGCCACGTGAAGGATGTGGTCCCCGCTGAAAAAGGCGTGGACGTGGGCGTGACGACCAAAATGCTCATACTCGGCATCAACAAGGCGTACGACACCGCGCTCCTCCTCTCCGGCGACCGCGACGACCTGGAGACGGTCGAGTTCATCAAAAACCTCGGCCTGCGCGTGGAGGTGATGGCGTGGCGCAACAGCCTCTCGCATGATCTGGCCGAAGAGGTGTCCGAGCCTGTTGTCTACTTCGACGACCTTCGCGAGGAGATCAGTTTCGCGCCCCGCGCCTAACGCGGTAGTGACGCGAGTACCCGCGCGATCAGAGGGTGGGGAAGGGTAGTGCATGCGGATCGGCGCGATGAACAACCCCCATAACGACGTGTACCGCGAACTCCGGTGGATCGGCGCGCACGGCTTCGACTTCGTGGACCTGACGCTGGAACCGCCGCACGCGATGGCGGAGACGCTCGACGTGCGCCGCGTGAAGGACCTCCTCGGCGAGTACCGCCTGGGGATTGTGGGCCACACGACGCCGTTCCTCCCGTTCGCCACACCGTACGAAACGGTGCGGAAGGAGTGCGTCGCCGTCATCGTGCGCGGCCTGGAGGTCTTCGCGGAACTCGGCGCGACCTGCGTCAATATGCACCTGAATCACTCTCACGGCGCCCAGCCCGCCGCCGACAACATCGAGCGGAACCGGCGCTCTTTAGAGGAAGCGAGCGCCGCCGCCCAGGAGCGCGGCCTCACGCTGATGGTCGAACATTTCGGCGCCACCTACGCATCCGTCGGCCCCCTGAGGCGCATCCTCGACTCTATCCCCGCCCTCGGCTTCCACCTGGATGTGGGCCACGCCAACCTGTGGCGACCCGGCAACAGCACGGAAGAACTGCTCAACGCCTTCGGGAGCCGCCTCCGCCACGTCCACGTCAGCGACAATCACGGCGGCGACCGCGATGAGCACCTGCCGCTCGGCGCAGGGAACATCCGGTGGCCGTGGATGATTCAACTCCTCCGGCGGCACGGCTACGATGATACAATCACCCCGGAGGTGTTCAGCGCCGACCGCGACTACCTCCTGATTGCGCGGGACAAACTGCGCGACTGGTGGGACGCCGCCCTCGATCCTCCGGCGCCTTCACCCTCGGCGCCCACCTCGGAGGGGAATCCGGCCTGAGAGCGCGAATCCTCATGTTGCACAGTCTCCGGCCTTCACGGCTTTTAATACTTGACATGGGACGCGGGATGAACCCGCCCAGCGCCTCGCGTTACGCCCCCTTTGCGTCACTTACACCTCACTCTGCTAAACTCAGTCTCATAGACTCTTCGCTTCCTCAACTCATTGTTCGGAGACACGGATGACTCCTACCGCCACCCGTCGCAACGCCCAGGATGAACGTTTTTTTATACTCTTTCAGCAACTCGCCTGCAAAGGCGTGGAGGCCGCCACCCGATTTCGGCTGCTCATCGAGGATTACGGCTCCCTGGAGGGCGCCGTCGCCGAGATTCGCCTCATCGAACACGAAGCCGATGTCCTCGTCCACGAGCTCGAAGCCCGGCTCAACGCCGCTCTCATCACGCCGCTCGACCGCGAGGACATCCACGCCCTCACCATGCGCCTGGACGACGTGGTGGACCACATCGAGGCGACGACTGACCGCCTGATGCTCTTTCGCGTGGAGGCTCCCACCCGTCATCTGATGAAGATCGCCCTCGTCCTCCTGCGCGCCACCGAGGAAGTGGAGCGGAGCATCGCGGCCCTCATGCGGGGCGACCGCAACGCCCTCCGCGACCATTGTCACCAGATCAACGAGGCCGAAAACGAAGCCGACCAACTCCTCCGGGAGGCGTTCAGGCACCTCTTCTCCGGCGACGTGCCCACCCTTGATGTCATCAAGCTCAAGGAGATTTACGACTTTATTGAGCTCGCCACCGACGCCTGCGAAGACGTGGCGGATGTCCTCATCGGCGCCGTCTCCAAGTCGTCCGCGTAACTCCGTCGCCGTTGACGCTTCACGCCTAAGGATGCTTCGCCCGTGTCTTTCGCCTCTTCTGAAGCGCCCTCCATTGCCCCGCGACGGCCCCGCGTCGGCGTCACCAGCGGCAGCGAGCCGCGCTGGGAGGGGACCGGCGACCTCTGGACCGTCCTGCGCGACCGCGTGGAGGAGGCCGGGGCGAGGCCGTCTGGATCGGCGCCGCCACGCTGCCCGACCCCGAACCGTCCGCCTGCCGCGCCCTGCTGGAGACCCTGGACGGCCTGCTGCTCCCCGGCGGCGCCGACTTCCAGCCGGCCCCGGCGCTCTATGCCGGCCTGCCGGACATGAACGCGCCGGACACGCCCGACCAGGTGAAGGCGCTGAATCTGCTGACACAACCCGCTCGCGACGCGTATGAATTGCCTCTCGCCCGCGAGGCCGTCGCCCTGGATATGCCTCTGCCGGGCATCTGCCAGGGCTTTCAGGCCCTGCATCTGGCGTGCGGCGGTCAACTCATCCCCGACATCCGCACCGGCCTGCGCCACCGCGCCTTCTCCGAGCCACTGAGCGCGTTCCACCTCATCGAAACCGTGGCAGGCAGCCTCGTGGAAGAGTGGGTGGGGCGCGGGTTCACCTCGATCAACAGCCGCCATCACCAGGGACTGACCGCCGAGATGGCCACGGGAGGACTCCAGCCGACCGCCTTCGCGCCCGATGGTATCGTGGAGGCGCTGGAGGACCCGAAGCGCCCGTGGCGGTTTGGCGTACAGTGGCGCCCCGAACGGCCCGAAGAATTCACCCTGATGCAACGAGACCGCCGTATCTTTCAAATGTTCGTGGAAGCGTGCCGTCGCCGGTGAACGGGCTAAGGCGCGTCGCCGGTGAAACTGTCTGCGGCCTCCCGTCGTGTCGTTCTCTGTCGTGAGGGGCCGGAAAGAAGTGCGAACCTATGATTCGTCAAATCCGGCGCCTGCTGCGCCCCATCCGCCGCGCGGACGACCACATGATGGCCCTCGCCATCTACCGCGTGCGGCGGCAGGGACGCTGGTCGTTCACTCCCGCGAAGGAGACCGGCTACGAAGGCGTCGCCTGCCTTGATGACGCCGCGCGGGCCGCATGGCTCTTTCTCGACGTGTGGGAGCGGTACCATCTCGTGGGCGCGCGCGACTACGCCGAAGGCTTCCTCGCCTATGTCCACGCCATGCAGCAGCCGGACGGGCGATTCGTCAACTTCGTGACCGACTGGCGCGGCGCCCTCAACCTCGATGGTCCGACCTCCTACCCCGGAGGCCCCGCATGGACCGCCCGCGCCGTGATGGCCCTCGCCCGCTCCGCCAACGCGCTGGGCCGCGAAGGCGACCTCGAACGGCTGCGACAGGCGTGGCCACACGTCAAGCAGCCGCAGAAGTATAAAGACCTCCGCGCCCTCCACGTCCTCGCCGCGCTGGAAGTGGAAGCGGCCACCGGCGAAGACTCATGGCTCTACGACGTGCGCGAGTGGGCCGACGACATCATCGAGTGCCGGGACTGGCAGGGCCGCCTCCTCAACGAGCTGGACGCGCCGAACTTCCATTACTGGGGCCACATCCAGCCCGCCGCCCTCGCCCGCGCCGGGGCGCGCCTCAAGTGGCCGCGCTACGTGGAGGCCGCCGAGGAGAGCTGCAAGCTCCTCATCGAGCCGATGGTGCGCGGCGGATTCGCGCTGCCGCAGGTCCTCCCCTACGACGTGAGCTCGATCATCGTCAACCTCAAGGCCCTCCACGAGGTCACGCTGCGGCAGGAATACCGCGACCTGCTGCACCTCGCGCGGGCGTGGTTCCGGGGCCGCAACCCGGCGGGCAATCCGGTGTATGACCCGGAGCAGGGCCTCTGCCACGACGGGGTGGACAACAACCGCGTGAACGAGAATTCCGGCGCGGAGAGCAACATTGAAGGCGCCTTCGCGCTGCTGGAAGAACTCCCGTGGACGCTCATGCTCGAAGCCCCCGCGCAGCCCACCGTGGAAGTGGTGGAAGGCGCTGAACCGGACCCCATGGAGAGTTAGCGCGGCGCTCCTCAGGGGGGCGGCTACCGATCACAGCGTCACGGGATCAGCGCCTCATACTCCGCGATGCGGTCGCGCACGGCGTCGAGGCCGGAGCGCCTGAATCAGTCGTGGCTGCGTTGAGCGGAGTGGGAACCCAGGAACCCACGCCGCGCTGGCGTTGCGCTCCCCTCCGCTCTGTTCCGCAACCGACGGGATACTGGACTTCCGCCGTAATCCTGGCGAGCGCCCTGTTCAGTTCTTGACTGGGGTCAGCCCCTCGGCTATGTTTGATTCAGGAGGAACACTCATGGCGTCCCGTACGATCAAAGTCACCGGCGTCCCCGATGATCTGCTCAAACTCCTGGACGAGAAGATCAGGGATCAGCATGCGAGAGGTCGAGCGGAGTATATCCGAGAGCTCATCCGGCGAGATGTCCTGGAGGGCAGGGGTAGAAAACTCGTTTCAGGTCCGAGTTTCCGGGAGATTCTAAGCCCTGTCCATGAAGAATCACGCGCCAGGGGCTACGGAGAAGAGGAGCTGGATTCCCTCTTTGAAGAGGTGAGAGCTGAGGCGCGCCAGGAAAAAGCCTCCCGGTCCACTTAATCGCGATAAGTGGAAACGACCTCTTCAAACCCCGGTACTGTCCCCAGGGTCGTCTTCGATTGCCCCGTCTTCCTCCAGGCCATCACGAGCGGCGGGGGGCCGGCCTTCGCGTGTTTCGAGGCGTTGGAGGCCGAACGGTTTCGCCTCTACCTCAGCCCGGATATTCAGGCCGAGCTCAGGGATGTCCTGTCCCGCCCGAAACTCCAAACTAAATTTAAGAACCTGACACCGGAACGAGTGGACTTGTTTTTGGACCGCGTGGAGCGCCTCTCACAGATCGTGACGGAGGTTCCTGAAGTCATTTCTTTTGAGCGGGACCCGAAAGACACCCCCTATCTCAATCTCGCGCTGGTCGTGTCCGCCCGATACCTTGTCACCCGCGACAGAGACCTTCTGGACCTGATGGACTCCTCCAGGGAGTCGGGGCGGGCGTTCCGAGGACTCTACCCCGATCTCCTCATTGTCGATCCGGTGACGTTTCTGCGTCGGCTTTGGGCGACCGCCGAATGATCGGATACTCCTCTGGCCGGCCTCCTGTTCCGGGAGAGGCGAGCCGGGGTTTCAGGCAGGCCTCCCCAGGGCGGCGCCGGGTCAGACGATTACGGGATCAGCGCCTCATACTCCGTGATGCGGTCGCGCACGGCGTCGAGGCTGGAGCGCCAGAAACCGATCTCGCGGGTGTTGATCCCGAATCCGGCGGCCAGAGTGGCGGCGTCGGCCAGGCCGGTGGAGGAGAGGAAGGCGTCGTACCGATCCCGGAAGGCGTCCGGCTCAGCCTGATACCGGCGGTACAGCCCCAGCCCGAACAGCAGCCCGAACGTGTAGGGGTAGTTGTAGAAGGTGGGGCCGTAATAGTGCCCCTTCACCGCCCACATATACGGATGCAGCGGAAACACTCCGGAGCCGTAGGTCTCGCGCTGGGCCTGGGTCATCAGCTCGCTGAACTCGGCGACGCTGAGATCGCGCTCGGCCCGCCGCTCAAAGACCCGTTTCTCGAACAGGAAGCGCGAGTGAATGTCCACCACGACCATCGTGTCGCGTTCCAGCGTGGTGTCGAGGAGGACGAGTTTCCCGGCGGGATCGGCTTCGGCGTAGGCGGCCTCAAAGGCGAGGGTTTCGCAGAAGATGCTGGCGGTCTCGGCGAGGGTGCTGGGGGTCCGGTTCTGCAGCGGGAGACAGTCCTTCAGATTCAGGTTGTGGTAAGCGTGCCCCAGTTCGTGGGCGAGAGTGCTGACGCTGGTGAAGGAGCCGTCGAAGTTCATCATCACGCGGGATTCGCCGGGGCGCAGGCCGGTGCAGTAGGCGCCGCCTTCCTTGCCCACGCGAGGTTCGGCGTCCACCCACCGCTCGCGGAAGGCGGTATCCGCGAAGTCGGCGAGCCAAGAGGAGTAGCGCCCGAACTGGCGCCGGATGAACCCCTCAGCGTCCTCCCACGACCATGCGGCGGTCGCCTGACCGAGCGGCGCGGTCACGTCGTACCAGGCGAGCCGCTCTACGCCCAGGGCGCGCGCCTTGGCTGCGAGGTACCGATGGAAGTCGGGAAACGACTCGACGCAGGCGGCCTGCATCGCCGCGAGGGTCTCGGCGTCCACCCCATTGGCGGTGAGGGTCGGCTCCACGTCATTGGCGTAGTGGCGTCGGCGATGCTGGACGCTTTGGAACCCCTTCACGCCGTTCAGCGCCGCCGCCATCGTCACGGAGACCGACTCCCACGCGGCGAGTTCGGCTTCATACGCGCGGCGCCTCGTCTCACGGTCCGGGTGATGCGCGAGGCTGCGGACGGAACTGATCGGCAGCGCGCGCGCTTCGCCCTCCACCATCACCGTTGTGGCGAGGAGGGCGCTGACCGTGCCGTGCAGCTTTGCCCACGCGCTGACGCCGGAGACGGCGAGCTCCGCCGACAGGTCCTCCTCACCTTCGGTCATCTGATGCGCCGAGCGTTCCTTCGCCAGCCGAACCGCATACTCGTGAGAGCGGGCTGTCTCCGACTCCCGCAGCAGCGCCTCGATGTCGGTGGTCCCGACCCACGCGGTGTAGCGGGTCTGGAGCTGGCTCAGCAGCGTCATTCGCATATCCAGCCGGGAGGCCCACGCCTGCGCCACGTCATTTTGGGCGTCGGTGGTGGTGTGGCAATGGATGTAAGCGCGCACGACCCGCAGGCGCCGCAGCAATTCGTTGAACCGCGACGTCATCTCCTCAAACTGACTGATGAATTCGGGAGTCACGTCGGAGGTCTCCCGGCGGCGCACGCCATACGCCTCGGCGCGAGCGGCCAATGCGTCCATCTGCGTCAGCAGCGCCTCAAAGGCGTTCTGAAACGTCTCGGAGTCGAGCGAGGGAAAGATCGGCGACAGGTCCCAGCGGGGCAGGGGGAGAGTTTCAGGGGTCATGGCGGCTCCTCAAAATCGGTTCGGACACTGAAAGACGACACAGTGAGAGCGAAAGGGGGGCGGAATCGTTACCCGTTCGGCGCTTTCCCGAAGGGTTCCGGCTTTGCCACCGGGCGCTCCCGCTTCATAATAGTGTAGCGCGGCGCCGTGACGCATCCGGCTCGCGCAGGTTTTCCGCCGTTCGTCCGCCTTCGGAGCCGCCGCTTTGCCTTCCCGGACCGCCGCCCCTCTCGTTCTCCCCGACTTCGTGCGCGACGCCGAAGAGCGCCTGCGAACGGGAGGTCGCGTCTCTTCCGACATGGCTCGCCGCTTATACCTCCACGCCTCCGACGAGGACCTGAAGCGGCTGGCAGGCATCGTCCGAGCGCGGTACCACGATCCCGCGTCGGCGACCTACCTGGTGATGCGCATCATCAACTACACCAACGTTTGCGTCGCCCGGTGCGACTACTGCGCCTTCTACCGGCTGCCCAAAGACCCCCAGGGGTACCTCCTGCCGCGCCAGGCCATATTCAACAAGATTGATGAACTCCTCGCCATGAACGGCGACCTCGTGGGGTTCAACGGCGGCTTCAACCCGGAACTGAAGATCGGCTACTACGCCGACCTGTTCGCCGCCATCCGCGAGCGGTACGGCGACCGGATCGAGTTCTACGCCCTCACGGTGGTGGAGTTCCTCTACATCGCCCGCGTCTCGCGCATCAGCAACGCCGCAGCCCTCCACATCCTGAAGGAGGCGGGCGTGCGCTGGATCACCGGGGGCGGCGCCGAAATCCTCTCCGACGGCTTCCGCGAGCGCCACAGCCCCTTCAAGTACACCGCGCAGGAGTACCTGGACACCCAGCGGGATATCCTCGACGCCGGGCTGCGAACCACCGGCACGATGGTCATCGGCTTCGATGAGACGCTGGACGAGCGCATGGAGCATCTGGAGCGGGTCCGCGACTTTCAGGACGCGCATCCCGACGGCCTGTTCAGCTTCCTCTGCTGGACCTATAAACCGTATAATACGGCGCTGGGCGGAGCGGAAATCGCGCCGCGCGAGTACCTGCGTCACCTCGCGCTCTGCCGCATCTACCTCGATAACATCCGGCACCTGCGCACGTCGGTCCTCACTCAAAACGCCAACGCGCTGGTGGGGCTGCAATACGGCGCGAACGACTTTGATATCCCCATCGAGGACGAAGTGACTCAGACGGCGGGGGCCGTCATTGACCTGAACGTGGAGCGGGTCCTGAACGCCGCGCGGGACGCCGGATTCACCCCCGCCTATCGCCGCGCGGGCCGCGACGCCTGACCCGGCAAGGACCGGCCTGGAGCGGATGCAGGGCGGCGCGTCGTAACGGGAGGCCCGGAAGCGTGGAGCGGAAACCCCTGAAACCGCAGGTCGGCCCTGGGTTCAGACACTCCGATCCCCTCCGTCCGCTCTCAGGCCGAGGCGCTCCCTCCCGGAGAGGGAACCCCTTTCGCCGCGCGGACTCTTCCCCCTGGGCGACGGAGAGCGGGGCATCCACACTGGCTCCGGCTCGTATGGAGGGCGACAGCGCTCTCCAGATTGCTTCTGCGCTGCCGACCTGATACTATACGGCGCGATAGACCCTCGCGATTGACTCTGAGGAGGTACCTGGTGCGACTGCGTGTTCCTGTACTGCTGACGGCTCTGACCTGCGCGGCTTTGAGCGTCTCGACCACTCCTGTATCGGCGGCGGATGCGGCGGCCAAAGTCGCGGTGGCGTATGTGGATTTTGCGCGGGTGATGCGCGAGGCGAAGCCGGTCGCCACCCTCGACACCCTATTCCGCGAGACTCTCAAAGTCCAGCAATCCCAGCTCGACAACCTGTACGCCGGTCGCCTTCTGAACGATCAGGAACGCAAGGAGCTCGAAACGCTTCAGGCGGTCGCCAAACCGAGCGATGCGCAGACCAAACGCATCAGCGACCTCGCCAAAATGAGCGATGACCGCGAGCAGGAACTCTCTCGCCTCCAGCGCCTCGAAAATCCGACGGAGGCCGAGCGGTCCCGCCGCACTCAGCTCTCCAACTCGTTCGACTCGCAGAATCAGCGAGCCGCCCAACTTCAGCAGGCTCTGGAAGACTCCCGCACCCAGAAGTCGGCGGACATGATGAAGCAGGCGTCCGACCTGATCGTGGCGGCGATTCGGGCGCTCGCCTCCGAGCGCGGCATCGATATGGTGGTGGACGAGCAGGTGGTGCTGTTTGGCAGTGACCAGCAAAACCTGACGGCGGCGGTGCTGCAGCGCATGAACGGCGGCGCGGCCCCAGCGGCCCCAGCGGCTCCGGCGGCCCCTTCCAAACCCGCGCCTAAGAAGTAATTTCACTTCCACGGTCGGCCCCCTCGCGCCGATCCCCTCAGAAAAGGCCATGCATGGCTCTCCTCCTCTCCTCCATCGCGGAACTCGTGGGCGGCTCCCTCATCGGCCCGGACACCGAGGTGCGCGGAGTCGCCACTCTGGCGGACGCCGGCCCTGGTGATCTCGGATTCGTGGACGATCCTCGCTTCCTCTCCGACGCCGAAGCGTCGCGGGCGACGGCCCTCCTCGTGCACGAGGGGGTGGAGGCGCCGGGGAAAGCCGTCGTGCAGGTAAAGCGCCCGCGACTCGCGTTTGCGGCGGTCCTGCGCCTTTTTGAGACACCCCGCGCCCTCCGACCGGGGATTCATGCCACCGCCCTGGTAGAAGAAGGGGCGTCGGTGGACCCTTCGGCTTCCGTGGGCGCCTATGCCTTTGTGGGCGCGGGCGCGGCCGTGGGAGCGAACGTCGCGCTGCACCCCTACGCCTATCTGGGCGCCCATGTCACAGTGGGCGAGGGGTCTGAAATCTATCCGCACGCGGTCCTCTACGAAGGGGTAACGCTGGGCCGTCGAGTGACGGTTCACTCCGGCGCGGTCATCGGCTCCGACGGGTTTGGCTACGACTTTGTGGACGGGCGCCACGTCAAAATTCCTCACGTTGGCTCCGTGCGCATCGAGGACGATGTGGAGATCGGCGCTAACACGACGATTGACCGCGCGAAAACCGGCTTGACGCGCATCGGCACAGGCTCCAAAATAGACAACCTCGTGCAGATCGGCCACAACGTGCAGGTCGGCGACCATTGCGTGATTGTGGCGCAGGTCGGCCTGTGCGGCTCGTGCCAGCTGGAGGAGTATGTGGTGGTGGGCGGCCAGGCCGCCGTCGCCGAGCATCACCGGATCGGTCGGGGCGCCACCCTCGCGGCGCGGGCGGGCGCGGCGGGCGATGTGGCGGCGGGCGAGACCGTGAGCGGCATGCCGACCCGACCCCACAAGCAATGGCTGCGGACCCAGGCGGCCCTCCAGCGGCTGCCCGACGCCCTGCGCCGCCTGAACGAGCTGGAGCGTCGCCTCGCCGCGCTGGAATCCCCCAAAGCCAAAGACGCTCCCGGAGAGGCCGCTTGACCTCTTCGACGCCGCTCCTGCCGTACGGCTTTCCAACGTTGACCGCTCCACTCCTCACGATCCGCCACCCGGTGGAGTGGCGCGGGCTGGGCCTCCATACCGGCCTGCCGACGCGCGTTCGCGTGGAGCCGACCGACGCGCCGGGCATCATCTTCATCCGCGACGGCGTGGAGATTCCCGCCACCGCCGACTTTGTGGCCGACACCACGCGCTCCACCACTCTCGGACGCGACGGCGTGACTCTCAGCACCGTGGAACACCTCCTCGCCGCGCTCACCGGCCTGAACCTCTGGGCCGCGCGGGTGACCGTGGACGGCCCCGAACTCCCGATCCTGGACGGGAGCGCCCAGCTGTTCGCCGCTGACCTGCTCGCCGCCGGAGCCGAAACCGTCGGGACGATCCAGCCTCTCCTCCCCGATTGCGGGTGCATAGAGGACGAGACGGGAACCCGACGCTGGTCTCCCGCCACCGAGAAAGCCGTCGCCCGATTTGTCATGGCGGGGGAACATCCCCTTTTGGCCGGTCAACACGCTACAATCGAACCAGGCGATTCGTCCGGCTTCCTTTCGGAGGTCGCGCCCGCGCGCACGTGGGCGCTCATCGAACAGATTCAACCCCTGCTGGACCAGGGCCTCATTCGCGGCGGCGCCCTCGACAACGCCCTCGTGGTGTACCCGGATCAGTACTCCTCGGAACTGCGCCTCCCCAACGAACCCGCCTGTCACAAACTTCTCGACCTGCTGGGGGACCTCGCGCTGGTCGGCAGGCCCGTTCATGCCGCAATCACGGCGCATGGGGGCGGCCATCGGCTCAATGTGGCGCTGGCGAAGCGACTGCGGGAGACCCTTGCGGCATACGCTCCGCCATAACCGCGCCGCCCGGGGGCCTGAACAACCTCACGCCTGACATTTTTTTATTCTCTGCGTTCGGATGACGCAACCCTATAACCCATGTACTGAACGGCGGCGCCGGGACCGCCGCTCCGCTTAGGAGGAGTTGGATGCTCGATATTGATCAGATTCACGAGATTTTGCCCCACCGGTATCCGTTTCTTCTCGTGGATCGGATTCTGGAACTCGAACCCGGCAAGCACGTCATTGGGTTGAAGAACGTCACCTGCAACGAGGAGTTCTTTCAGGGCCACTTTCCCGGCCTCCCCGTCATGCCCGGCGTTCTCATCATCGAGGCGATGGCGCAGGTCGGCGGCGTGCTGCTGCTGTCACTGGCGGAATACAGCGGTAAAATCGCCTTCTTCGCGGGGGTGGACAAGGTGAAGTTCCGCCAGTCGGTCGTTCCGGGCGATCAACTCATCACGGAAGCCGAGATGGTCCGTATCTGGCCCTCGCGGGGGATGGGAATCCTCCGCTGCGTTGGGCGGGTCGGCGATAAGGTCGTGGCGGAAGGCGAATTGAAGTTTGTGGTGAAGGACAACCCCAACCCGGACGGCGTCACTCGCTCCATCGGGGCCATTGGCCGCAGCCCCGTCGCTTCCCCCGCCAGTTCTCCCGCCAGTTCTCCCCCCGCCAGCGCTCCCCCCGCCGCCGGCGATGACCGTTCCACCACGGGGCAGTAACGATGGCCATTCATCCCAGCGCGGTCATTGACCCCAAAGCGGAAATCGGGAACAACGTGGAGATCGGGCCGGGAGTCGTCGTCGGCGCCCATGTCCAGATCGGCGACGACTGCCGCCTTGACCCGCACGTCTACCTCCTCCCCTACACCCGCCTTGGCCGAGAGTGCCACGTCCACGCCGGAGCCGTCCTCGGCGGCGAACCGCAGGACCACAAGTTCAAGGGCGAGCGGAGTTTCCTCCATATCGGGGACCGCAACACCATCCGCGAGTTCGTCACCATCCACCGCGCGCGCGGCGAGGACGAGCGCACCCTCCTTGGCGACGACAATATGGTGATGGCGTACTGTCACATCGGCCACAACTGCGTCATCGGCAGCAACGTCATGATGGCCAACTACACCGGCATCAGCGGCCACGTCGAAATCGAGGACCGCGTAATGATCAGCGGCCACGTCGGCGTGCATCAGTTCGTCCGCATCGGGCGCCTCGTGATGATCGGCGGCTGCTCCAAGGTCGTGCAGGACGTGCCGCCCTACATGATCGCGGACGGCCGCCCATGCAAGGTGTACGGCCTCAACGTGGTGGGACTGCGGCGCAACGGCATCCCATCACAGGTGCGCGGCGCCCTCAAGCAGGCGTACAAGTACCTCTATCGCTCCGAACTGAACCTCTCGCAGGCGATGGAATCGATCACCTCCGAACTGGAGCCGTCCGTCGAGCGCGATTACCTGCTGGAGTTTCTGGACCGTATCCGGTTCGGCTTTGGAGGCCGGGGCGGCCAGGGCAAGGGGTAGTTCCGCCTTCCCGCTATCTAAACCACGCCAGCTCCCCTTTACCTGTTACGAGGAAGCGACCTTGGCCGATATCGCCTGTCTGGGTATCCTGGTGGCCGACGTGATCGGCAAGCCGGTGGAAAGCCTGCCGGAACGCGGTCGCCTTCAATTCGTGGATCAGATGGCCCTCCACTCCGGCGGGTGCGCGGCCAGCGCCAGCGTCGCCCTCGCCAAACTCGGCATGAGCGTGGCCATCCTCGGCAAAATCGGCGCCGACGGCTTCGGCGACTTCCTCCAGGTGGAGATGGAGCGCCACGGTGTGGAGACCACCGGCCTCGTCCGCGAACCCTCCGCCGCCACCTCCGCCACGATGGTGATGGTCTCCGCCGACGGCGAGCGAAGTTTCCTCCATTACGTCGGGGCCAACGCCACCTTCCGCCCCGAAGACATCCGCTTCGACGTGATCGCAAAAAGCCGCATCCTGAACGTCGCGGGCTGCTTCCTCATGCCCGGCTTCGACGGCGAACCGATGGCCGGGGTCCTCCGCCGCGCGAAGGCCGAAACCGACGCCACCATCGTCCTTGATACCGCGTGGGACCCCACCGGGCACTGGATGAAGACCCTCGCGCCGGTCCTCGCGCACGTGGATGTCTTCACGCCGAGCTACGAGGAGGCCGTCGCCCTGAGCGGGGAGACCGATCCCGTCGCCATCGCGGAGGTCTTCCTCGGCTACGGCATCGAAACGGTCGTCATCAAGCTCGGCGAAAAGGGCGCCTACGCCCGCGAGCGCGGCGCGGACGGCTTCACCCTGCCCCCCTTCCGCGTGGCCGCCGTAGACGCCACCGGCGCCGGGGACTGCTTCGTGGCGGGCCTGCTCACCGGCCTGGTGGAGGGCCGCGCCCTTCGGGACTGCGTGCGACTGGCGTGCGCGACGGGCGCGATGTGCGTGACGGCCCTCGGCGCCACGACGGGCATCCGGTCGCTCGCTGACACCGAAGCGTTCATCGCGGCTCACGCCGACGGCTAAACCGCCTCTGCCGCGCGATGTTATCTCTTTTCTGAATCCCCCCTTTTGACCCTTAGGATGATTGCTTTCTATGACCGGAAACGAAGTCCGCCAGGCGTTCCTCCAATTCTTCCAGAGCAAGGGCCACGCCATTCTACCGGGCATTTCGCTCGTGCCCACCGACCCGTCGCTCCTCCTAACGGCGGCGGGAGTTGTCCCGTTCCGCAGTATCATCGAAGGCGTGGAGGCGCCGCCCGCCCCGCGCGTCACCACCTGCCAGCGGTGCGCCCGCACGCCCGACCTCGAATCGGTGGGCGACGAATCGCACCTCACCTTCTTCGAGATGCTCGGCAACTTCTCGTTTGGCGACTATTACAAAACCGAATCGCTTCAGTGGGGATGGGAATTCCTCACGCAAACGCTGGGCCTCGACCCCGGCCACTTCTGGGCCACTGTCTGGAAGGAGGACGCCGAGGCGTACGCCATCTGGTGGGACCTCATTGGTATCCCCGAAGACCGCATCGTGCGCCTCCCGCGCGAGGAGATTTTCTGGGGTCCCGTCGGTGACACCGGCGCATGCGGCCCCTGCTCCGAAATCCACTGGGACTGGGGCGTGGATTACGGTTGCGGGCCGGACTGCAACCCCGGCTGCGACTGCGGCTCCGAGCGGTTCCTGGAAGTCTGGAACCACGTCTTCACCGAGTTGCGGAAGAACGCGGACGGCTCCTTTGGCCTGCTCCCGGCAAAGAACATTGACACCGGCATGGGGCTGGAGCGGCTCGCGTGCGTGGTGTACGGCACGAAGAACGTCTACACCACCGACCTGCTCGCCCCCATCCTTCAGGCCGTCACCGAACGCCTCGGCGGCGAGGAGAACCCGGAAACCCTGGTGAAGCGCCGCATCATCGCCGAACATATCCGCTCGGCGACCTTCATGGTGATGGACAACATCACGCCCGGCAACGAGGGCCGCGAGTACGTCCTCCGCCGCCTCCTCCGTCGGGCCGCGCGCACCGGACGGTCGCTCGGCCTCCACGACCCTTTCCTCCATCAGATGGTGGCGACCGTGGTGGAGACCATGCGGCCCGGCTACCCGGAACTCGTCGCGCGTCAGGAGTACATCACCCGCGTCATCCAGGCCGAAGAGGACGCCTTCTTCCGCACCCTGGAGCAGGGCCTCGCCCGCCTGAACGCCATCATCGAACGCATGAAGGCCGACGGGGAGTCCGTCGTGAGCGGTGACGACGCCTTCCGCCTCTACGACACCTTCGGCTTCCCGATTGATCTCACGCGCGAACTGGCCGACGAGCATGGCCTCACGGTAGACCTGCCCGCCTTTGACGCCGCCATGGCCGCCCAGCGCCGCCAGAGCCAGGAGGCCCTCGCCACCGAAGATCAGCTCGGCGGCGCGGCGACTCGCGGGCTGCCCCCCACGCAATTCCTCGGCTACGACCGGCTAGAGAGCGAGGCGACCGTCCTCGCCGCGCTGAACGACGGGCGCGACGTGGTTCTCGACCGCACGCCCTTCTACGCCGAAAGCGGCGGCCAGATCGGCGATACCGGCGTCCTAATCACGGCGGACGGCCTGCGCCTAGCGGTCGCCGACACCCTCAAAAGCGGCGACGTTTTCACCCATCGCCTCGCCGAACCGGCGCCTCAGCTCCAGCCTGGCGCCATCGTCACCGCCCGCGTGGACACCGACCGCCGCGCCGCTATCCGAAGGGCGCACACCGCCACGCATCTGTTGCAGGCGGCCCTCCGGCGGGTCCTCGGCGCGCACGCCGCGCAGGCGGGATCGCTGGTGGAGCCGGATCGCCTCCGGTTCGACTTCAGCCACTTCTCCCCGCTCACCCCGGACGAGATCGCGCAGGTGGAGGAAGCCGTCAATCGCAAGGCGCTGGAAGACCTGCCGGTGGAGTTTCGCCTCCTCTCCTACACCGACGCGGTGGCGGAGGGCGCGATGGCCCTCTTCGGCGAGAAGTATGGCGCCGAAGTCCGAACCCAGCGCATCGGCGACTTCAGCCTGGAGTTGTGCGGCGGCACCCACGTGGAGCGCACCGGCTGGATCGGCCTCATCAAAATCACCGCCGAATCGAGCGTTGGCGCGGGCCTTCGGCGCGTGGAGGCGACGACCGGCCTCGCGTCGCTTCACGCGCTCCAGGACGCCAACGCCGCGCTGACCTCGCTTTCCACCCTCCTCTCCGCCTCGCCCGATGAACTCCCGCCGCGCGTGGAGCGGTTGCAGGCGCACGTCCGCCTACTCGAACGCCAGATCGCCGACCTCGAACGGAAGAGCGCGGCAGGTTCAGCGGAGGGCCTCCTCGCCGCCAAACAGGAGATCGGAGGCCAGACGGCGGTCTTCGCCACTGTCCCCAATCTTGACGCTGAAGGGTTGAAATCCCTCGCCGACGCCGTGACCGACCGCCTCGGTTCCGCCGTCGTCCTCCTCGCCAGTCCCTCCGCCGACCGATGCGCCCTCGTTTGCAAAGTGACGCCGGACCTGAAGGCGAAGGGGATTCACGCCGGAAACCTCCTGAAGGAAGTCGCCCGCGCGACGGGCGGCGGCGGCGGCGGCAAACCGGAGTTCGCTCAGGGGGCCGCGAAGGACATCTCACGCCTGGATGCGGCGATGGCTCAGGCTCCGGCGTTCCTTCGGGCGCAAATTGGCGCTTAAGCCGCCCGGCCTCCTGAAGATCAGCCTCGCGCTTTACCTCCTTTGGATGGGGGCAACGGGACGCGCCGCCGCTCCCGTTCCCCGCGTGGTCAATCCCGCTGTTGTGAATCCTCGCGTTGTCCTCTTCGTACTCGACCGCGTCGGCCTGAGCGATCTCTACGACGCGCGGACGCAGGCGCCTCACCTTCAGCGCTTCTTCCGCGAGAACGCCGTCGGCCTGATGAACTTCGCCGCCGCCGGAAGCCGTACCCCTGAAGGTTCCTACGCCTCCCTGAGCGCCGGGACTCATGCGGTCATGCCGTCCGAAGGGGCACTCTTCCGCGATGCCGGCGAGCCGTTCGAGGGTGGCCTGGCTCGTGACGCCTTCCTGCGGAGGACCGGCGAGCGGGTGAACGCCGGAACCACCCTCAACCTCGGCATCGCCGCACTTCTGAAGATGAACAAAGACAAGGCCACCTGCGCGACTCTCGGAGCGCTCGGCGCCCTCGCTTCGGCGTATGGCCCCACCGTCGCGCTGGGGAACGGCGCCGCGCCCGGAGTGGAGGAGAAGGAACTCCGTCTGGCGCCGATGATCGCCGCGCGACCGTCCGGCGTCGTGGACCGGGGCGAGACCTCCGCCCGACTGCTTCACCCCGATCCCGTCGCGCCGTTCGGGGTCGCCACGGACCCCGCACGCCTGGAAGCCGAGTTCCTTCGCCTCGCCCCGAACGCCTCGCTGGTGGCGCTGGACCTGGGGGAAACCTCCCGCGTGGAAGCGTACCGCGATCAATTGCCGTCTTCGCTCCGTCCCGTGCGCCGACGAGAGGCCCTCGCCCGCGCGGACGCCCTGTTCGGCCGCCTGCTTGCGCGACTCGATCTACGCCGGACGCGGGTGATCGTCCTCACGCCGTATCCTCCCCTGCCCGACGATGGCGTCGCCGGGAAATTGACGCCGGTCGCCATGAGCGGGTGGGGCCGAGGTCTCCTCACCTCCCCGACGACGCAGGGCACGGGACTCATCGCCAACGTGGACCTCGCTCCGACCGTGGCGGAGTTCCTGAAGGCGAGCCTCCCCGCCGTTCGCGCCGTTTCACTGCCCGATTCGCCGATGGAGGGGACATCCATGGCCTTCCGTCGGAGCGCCGATTCTCTCGCCGCGCTTCAGCGCCTCGACGCCGCCGTGCAAACCGAATGGGATGCCGCATCGGGGCCGTTCATCCTGATCTTCACGGCGCTGACGGTCCTCCTCGGCTTACTGGGCCTGTGGGTGGCCGCCCGACCAGCCCGTAGGGTTCCCTTTGCTCGGTGGGGGGGTCGGCTCGCTCTCTGCGCCGCCGTGGGCATGCCGCTGGCGCTGGTCTTCGCAGCGGAACAGCGCCCCGTCGGCCTGTCCGCGCTCACGGGCTGGAGTCTGGCGTTCACGGGAGCGTTTGCGGCCAGCTTCACCCTGCTGCGGGCGCGAGCGGTTCCAGCGGCGCTGCTGGCGTGCGGGCTGGCGCTGCTGGCCGACCTGTTCGCGGGGGGCTGGGGGCTTCGGCTCTCCCCACTCAGCGACTTCCCCGTAGTCGGTGTGCGGTTCCACGGCCTCGCCAACGAGTATATGGGAATCGTCATCGGGGCGGTTCTCATGGGCGCGGCGGCCCTCACCGACGGCTTCCCCGGCCTTCGCAACACCCGCGGGGGACGATCTTTCCTCGGCCTCCTCTTCGCAGCGTCCGCCCTCGCCATCGGGTATCCGACGCTCGGCGCCAATGCGGGAGGGCTGATTGCGGCGGTGTTTGGCTTTGGCGCGTTTATACTCGGCCTGTGGGAGCGGAGACTCTCCGTTCGGTATCTCATCGCGCTGCTTGTGACGGCCCTGATCGCGCTGGGCGCTATCGCGGCGCTGGACAGCCTGGGGGGCAGCCCCACGCACCTCGGCCACAGCCTGAACCTCGCGGCGAGCGAAGGCCCTGGCTACCTCTGGAGTCTCGTGTCCCGCAAGGCGTTGCTCAACCTGCGCTTCCTGACCGACTTCCGCGCGATCCTGGTCTATCTGGGCGCCGCCGCGCTCGCAGTGTACGCCGGGCGCCACCAGGGCGACCGCTTCCGCGCACTGATGACCGCTCGGCCCGGCCTGGCGATGGGTATGAAGGCGGCGCTGGTGGGCGCGACGGCGGCGTGGCTCTTCAACGACACCGGTGTTGTCCCCGCTTCCATCCTCCTGGGGGCGGTCCTGATCGCCACGCTGGACGCTCTGCTGGAGGTCCCGGAGCGTCCTGGACCCGCCCTGATCCACATCCAGTTCCAGGGGCGGGATTAACGCTCGACATACCCTTCCACGCGCACGTCGGGGCCGCTGCGCCGAACGCATACATCCCACAGGCGCATGCCCTCGGCAATCGTCGCAGGGCCTTCTCCCGCCAGGGGACTCTTCGCGGTCGTTCCGCCCAGCAGAATCGGCGCGATGAAGTAGAGGACCTTGTCCACGAGGCCGTCCGCCAGGGCCGCCGCCGCGAGAGTTCCGCCGCCTTCCAGCAGCAGGCTCGTCACGTTCCGCTCCGCCAGTTGAGCATAGAGCGCGGGCAGATGAACCCGCGACGACTCGCCGGGCGCGTGAAGGACGATCGCTCCACGCGCTTCCAGGGCCGCAACCCGTTCCGCAGGCGCCTCGCGTCCCACCGCGACGAAGAGGGGGAACCGTTTCACCTCTTCAAACAGCCGCGACGTGAGCGGCAGCCGCGCCCGCGAATCGACGATCACTCGTTGAGGATATCCGTCTCTGGCACGCCCCGCCGGCCGAGGGGTGAGGCGCGGATCGTCCGCCAGCGCCGTCCCGATGCCGACCATCACGGCGTCCATCCGGCGCCGAAGTCGGTGAACTTCCGACCGCGATACCTCCGAGCTGATCCAGCGGGAGTCGCCGGTCCGGCTGGCGATTTTCCCGTCCAGCGTGAGGGCGGATTTCAGCAGGGTGAAGGGGCGGCCTCGGCGGACGAAAGTGACGAACGCCTCGTTGAGGCGCGCCGCTTCCGCTTCACGGAGGCCCACCTCCACGGCGACACCCGCCTCCCGCAGGCGCAGAAACCCGGCGCCGTTCACCTGCGGATGGGGGTCCGGCATGGCGGCGACCACGCGCGTCACTCCGGCGGCGATCACAGCGTCGGCGCAGGGCGGGGTGCGGCCGAAGTGCGAGCACGGCTCCAGCGTGACATACAGGGTCGCGCCCCGCGCCGCGTCTCCCGCCTGTCGCAACGCGCCGACCTCCGCGTGCGGCCCGCCTGGCGGCTGCGTCCACCCTTCGCCGATGGCCACGCCTTCACGCACGAGGACGGCGCCGACCGCCGGGTTCGGGCTGGTCCGCCCGACCGCTCGCCGGGCGAGGGAGAGCGCGCGCCGCATCCAGCGGTGATCCTCAAGAGACAATGCGGAGGTCACTGGGCGTTGTGCCCGTTGCCGGAGGGCGCGTTACGAGACGGCTGGGAGGGGTCGGACTTCATGGCGCGGTCCTCAGTTTTGACGAGGCGCTGGAGAATCTCTTTCTGGCCGAGGAGGTAATCGCGCTTGACGAAGAGGCGTTCCACCACCCCGACGACGAAGAGCAGCATGGCGAGGACAAAGGCGCACAGCCACCAGACGATTTCAAATAACGCGGTGCGGCCCGCGAGGACGACGGCGCTGAACGCCACCATCGCGCCGATGGCCAGCACGCACCCGGCGGCCATCATCCGCAGGAGCATCCGCGAGAAACTGAGGCGCGCCTCACCCGTGCGGGTCGCGTGATGGTGTTCGCGCCACGGAACCCAGGCCATCCAGAGGCCCACGCCGATCAGTATCGCGCCATAGAGTTGAACCATAAGCGGTAAGGTGAACCGTCGCCTGTGTCAGAGAGGAATTAGAGTTCGAGGCGGGGAGCCGCTTCCGCCGCCGCGCGCAGCTCGGCCACCGCCGCCGACAATCCCGCCGGATGCTTAAACAACGCCGATCCCGCGATGAGCGTCGTCGCCCCCGCGCGGACGACCTCCGGGGCCGTCTCCGCCGAGACGCCGCCGTCCACCGCTATCTCGATGGGATGATCGAAGAGGGAGGCGATCTCGGCGACCTGGCTGATCTTGGGGAGGACTTCAGGGAGGAACGCCTGCCCGCCGAAACCGGGGTTCACGCTCATGAGGAGGACGCTGTCCACCACCGCGCCGAGGTAGAGCAGGACATCCGGCGGCGAGCCAGGGTTCAGCGCGATGCCCGCCCGGAGACCCGCCGCCCGGACGCGCTGGAGCGAGCGGTGCGGGTGACGACACGCTTCGGGGTGCAGGGTGAACGTGCGGAGGAAGGGCGCCAGCGCGTCGAGATACGAGTCGGGGTCCTCCACCATGAGATGCGCGTCGAATGGCAGGGCGGTGAAGGGGCGCACGGCTTCCACCACCATCGGCCCGAAGGAGAGGTTGGGGACGTACCGGCCATCCATCAGATCGAGGTGAAGGAGGTCCGCGCCGGACGCCTCCACGGACTTTACCGCCTCACCGAGCCGGGAGAAGTCGGCGGCGAGGAGCGACGGGGCGATGAGGATGGGGGGAGTTTCTTGTGTATCCGCCATATCAGGGGGTCCCATCGCGTGATTTCACCTGCTCGCCGAGGAGTTGGCCGTCGCTGTAGACGCGGAGGATCACGCGGTCCCCGCTGCCGGAAACGGTGCGGCTGAACGACTCGCCGGGGTGATGGTCACCGACGTACCGGATATTGGAGCCGGTGTCGTCGGTCACTTCGATCTGAATCTGTTGCGGATCGCGGCCCGGGGGCACGTTGACCGCCACCTGGAAGCGCCGTTTGACCCCGGTGGAGGTGTCCGGCGCCGGAATGTCGGCGGGGGCGCTGTCTGTGGGGGTGGAGGCGTCCGGCACGGGGTTCACGACGGGCGGGGGCGGCGTGTCGGGCAGGGGAGTCGCGGTTTCCACCGGCTGCGGCCCCTGGCTTTTCACAAGGTTAACGTGCGTCCCCGGTAGCTCCTGCTTATCAGGTTCGGGCGACTGCGAGACGATATGGTTCTTCTTCACCGTCTCGTTGTACTCCAGGGCCACGTCGCCGACCTTCATGCCGACCTCTCGGAGGGCGTCCACCGCGCGTGCGGTGGTCATATCGGTCAGATCGGGGACGTTGACGAGTTCGGGGCCTTTGCTGACCCAGACGCTGATGTCGGCGCCGGTCTTGACGGCCTTGCCCGCCGCGGGGAAAGTGCGGAACACTTCGCCCTGCGGCGTGTCCTTGTTCGAGTCTTCCACCACGCGCGCCACGAGGCCGAGTTCCTTCAGGCGCTGGAGGGCGGCGGTTTGGCTCTGCCCCACCACGTCGGGCACGCGCACGTCCGGCACCGTGCGGAAGAAGAAGTTCCAGATCATGAAGGCGACCGCGAACGCCCCCAGCCCCACGAGGGCCAGCGCCACCCGGTTCAGCGTGGACATCACCGTGAGGGCGGCCGCCGGCGCCTCTTCGATTTCGACATCGGCGGGAGCGGGCGCGCGACGGCCCAGACTTTCGCCGCGTCGAGCGCGATCCGGTTTCTCGGACGGGGTCCAGTTGAGCGGGCGCCCGAAACGGAGGGCGTCCTGCGCCTGCTGGAGATCGTTGAGCAGGGCTTTGGCGGAGCGATACCGCCGCGACGGGTCCTTCTGGAGGCACTTGAGCGTCACGCCGTCGAGGGCGGTGGGCACTCCCGCGTTGATTCGGCTGGGCAGAATCGCATTGTCGCGAGCGACCTTCAGGGCGATGGCGAACGCGGTCTCTCCATCAAAGGGGAGGGCGCCGGTCAGCATCTCAAAGAGGACGATGCCGAGCGAATAGAGGTCCGACGCCGGAGTGGGGGGCAACCCTTCCACCGCTTCGGGCGCCATGTACGGCGTGATGTGGAGCGGCGGGGCGCCCCCGGCGTGAGAGGCGCTGAGGATCGCGTTCAGGCCAAAGTCCGTGACCTTCACCTGCCCCTCATCGGAGATATGGATGTGGTGTGACCGCACATCGCCGTGCGTGATCCCCCGCGCATGAGCGAAATCGAGGGCTTCGGCGACCGCGATGCCGATGTCCACCGCCACCGCCACGGTCAGGGGCGCGGCGCGGCTAAGCCGTTCCTTGAGCGTCACTCCCCGAATGTACTCCGTAACGAGATAGGCCGACTCGCGGGTGCGGCCGACTTCGTAAACGCGGGAGATGTTGGGATGGATCAGTTCCAGCGCGGCGGGAGCGTCGGCGCAGAGGCGATCGCGCAGCTGGCGGAGGTCGCGCAGGTCCGTGCGAAGGATTTTGACGGCGACGAGACGATTTTGGGTGCGGTCGCGGGCGCGGAAGACCTCGAAGTACGCGCCGCCTCCCAGCCGGTCGAGGATTTCGTACCGGCCATTGATGATCTCGCCGATGGCGGCGGCGCCGCTATCCGCCATCGGGCGCTCCTCCGGTTGGCTGCGACTTCCCAGGGTGAGGGCGCATTGAGGCGGCGCTTCGCAGCGCGACGAGGACGGTCAGCAGGACCGCCACGCCGTACACGGGGGTCAGCAGGTCCACGGGGAACAGGACGATGCCCCGGTCGGCGAAAAGGGTCGCCCCCCAGCCCAGCGCCACGACGAACAGCCACGCCGCCACCCCCCCATCGGGGAGGGAGAGCCTCTGGATGGCCCCCCCGGCTGATGGCTTAGGGGTCGGTCGTCGCGCCGCATTGGGATGTGTCGGGTTCGCCATCTTCTTCGCGCCTTGCTCATCCGTCGCCGGCAGAGAGGGGGCCGCTCCTCCGCCGTGGGAGAAAGCGGCCCCGTGGAGTTCAGGGACTCGCTTGACTGTGTCCGTTTCGCCTCTCAATTATTAAAGGGTCAGGTCTCGTTTCGTGACACCTTCCCGCAATTCCTTGCGTCTCGCGTCCGGGTCGTCTCCGCGCCGTCCACTGAGCCGACGAGGGCGGAATCATGGCTTCCCCTGCTCGGCCAGGGCGGCGGTCACGGCGTCGGCGGGAACGGGGAACGTCATCACTTCGCCGATGCGCTTTGGCAGCACGAAGTGAAGCGTCCCGTCGGTCGTCTTCTTGTCCTTGAGCATCGCGGACAGCAAAGCCTGGGGAGTCACCGTCACTTTGGGGCGCGTTGGCAACCCCAGCGCCGTCAGCGCGGCGAGAATCGGCGCGGAAACCGGCTCTTCCGCCACGCCGAGCCGTTCGGCCAGCAGCGCGGCGCTCACCATACCGACCGCTACCGCTTCGCCGTGACGATACAGCCGATAGCCGCCCAGCGCCTCCAGCGCGTGCCCCACCGTGTGCCCCAGGTTGAGCGCGGCGCGGCAGCCCGTTCGGTCGAACTCATCGGCCTCCACGACCTCGGCCTTCATCGCGCAGGAGCGCCGCACCGCATACGACACGGCGCCCGCGTCGAGCGCCAGCAGGTCCGCTGCATGATCGCGGACCCACGCGAAGAAGGCCGCATCACCGAGGACGCCATACTTCAGGACTTCCGCCAGCCCCGCGCGGGTTTCTCGTATCGGCAGCGTGGCCAGCGTCGAAAGGTCAATCACCACCAGGCGCGGCTGATGAAAGACGCCCACGGCGTTCTTCGCGTCCTCGAAATCCACCGCCGTCTTGCCGCCGACGCTGGAATCGACCATCGCCAGCAGGGTGGTAGGAACCTGAATGTAGGGAATCCCGCGCATATAGAGGGCCGCCGTTAGCCCACCGAGATCGCCCAGCACGCCGCCCCCCAGCGCCACCAGCGCGGAGCGACGGTCCAGCCCCGAAGTCAGCATGCGGCGGATGAGATCGGCGAGGCGATTGAGTGACTTCTGCCGTTCGCCCGGCGGGATCAGGATCGGCGTGACGCGAAAGCCCGCCGCCTCCAGCGACGCCTTCGCCCGACCGCCGTGCGCCTCCATCAGCCGGGGGTGGGACAGGAGGACCGTCCGCCGGCCGGGCACGACTTCGGCGGCGAGGGGACCCAGGCGGTCCAGCGAGCCTTCGCCCATGTGGATATCGTAGGAGCGCTCGCCGAGATGAACCCGGAGCGGAGCGACGGCGACGGACGGAGGGGCGGGGACTTCGGAAATCAAGGGGACTCCTTCAAACCAGAACAAACCTTTACAGTCTGACGCTCTTCCCACGCCTGTTTGACCTCGCGAGCCAGTTCCGCCAGGGAGCGGCCCACCGTCCAGACGTGAACATCGGCCTGGGCGTACACCGATTCGCGGGCGGCCATAAGCTCGGTGATGCGCGCGATGGGATCGGGATGCCCCGCGAGGAGAGGGCGCTCGGCGCGGTCCCCCGTGCGGTGAAGGACGGTCTCGGCGTCCACTCCCAGATGAACGAGGAGGCCGCCCTGGCGCAACACGGCGACATTCTCCGCGCGGAGGAGCGCGCCGCCTCCCGTGGAGACGACCGACAGCGGCCCTCTCATCACATCGGCGAGAACCTGGGTTTCGAGGTCGCGGAACGCCGCTTCACCCTCCTGCGCGAAGAAGTCGGGGATCGGCTTACCAGCGCGGCGCTCAATTTCGGCGTCGGTGTCCACAAACGGGACACCCAGGAGGCGCGCCACGCGGCGCCCGACGGCGGTCTTCCCACTCCCCATGAACCCGACAAGGACGAGTCGCTTCACGTTTCCGTCCTGGGCGGCTGAAGCAAAGGGCGCATCCTGTTTTCCGGGGTCATCCACCGGCCAATTGATCGCGGTACCCGGCCAGGTTGCGCCGGGTCTCCGTGAGGCTGTCACCGCCCAGCTTCTCCAGCATCGCCTCCGCGAGGACAAACGCCACCATCGCCTCCCCGACGACCGCCGCCGCCGGAACCGCGCAGATGTCGGAGCGCTCGAAGCGGGACTCGGTGGCTTCGTGGGTCTCGATATTGACGGATTCGAGCGGCTTGAGGAGCGTGGAGATCGGCTTCATCGCCACGCGGCACACAATGGGCTGGCCGGTGGACATCCCGCCTTCGAGGCCGCCCGCGTTGTTGGTCCGGCGGGAGTAAGCGCCGTCCTCATACGTGATCTCATCGTGAACGCGGCTGCCCAGCCGCCGCGCCGACTCGAAGCCGAGGCCGAACTCCACCCCTTTCATCGCCTGAATGCTCATCAGGGCCATTGCCAGCCGCGAGGTGAGGCGGCGATCATATTGCGAATACGACCCGACGCCGGGGGGCATCCCCACCGCGATCACCTCCCACACGCCGCCGAGGGTGTTCTTCAATTTGCGCGCCTGATCCACGGCGTGCTTCATCGCCTGAGTTGCGTCGCCGTCCACGCAGCGCATCTCGGAAGATTCGGAGCGGGCGACGATCTCCTCGAAGGGGAGCTCGCACGGCGGGGCGATGACTTCGCCCACGCTGAGGACATGGCCGACGATCCGCACGCCGAGTTCTTCCAGGAGGCGGCGCGCCACCGCCCCCGCCGCCACACGAGCCGCCGTTTCGCGGGCGCTGGCGCGCTCGATAACGTTGCGGAGATCGCCGTGGCCGTATTTCAGGTGTCCAACGAGGTCGGCGTGGCCGGGGCGCGGCACCGCAATGGTCTCCTGGGGGGCATCCACGGGTTCGACGGCCATCTTCTCGCCCCAGTTCTTCCAGTCGCGATTCTCGATGAGAAGGCCGATGGGGGAGCCGAGGGTAAGGCCGTGCCGCACGCCGGTGACGATCTGCGCGGTATCGGTTTCGATTCGCATCCGCCCGCCGCGCCCGTACCCCTGCTGGCGGCGCGCGAGGTCGCGGTTGATGTAGTCCGGGGAGATGGGCAGACCGGCGGGAACGCCTTCGAGGAGGGCCATGAGACCCTGGCCGTGCGATTCCCCGGCGGTGAGAAAGCGAAACATGAAGAGGAACGACCCTTTCAACAGAGGCGCCATCGATGCGCGCGGCGACGATGAATCGCGCGTCACGCCTGATTATAGCAAAACGGCCCGCCGCGCCTCCCGCGCCCTTCAATCCCAACCCGTGCAGGCGTGGGAGAAACAAGTCGCCCCGGAAGGCGGACAAACCGCGTTTCCGGGGCGAAGGTTGGCAGATCAGAGTGAGAGAGGGGGGAGGCCGCCAGGTTAGTTCAGCGGCTCCAGCTGGGCGATGACGCGCAGCAGTTTGACCACGTCGGCGACGGTCACTTTGCCATCGTTGTTCAGGTCGGCGGCGTTGGCCTGGCTGCCGGTGAAGGGGATCGTGTTGATGATGATCTGCAACTGCGCGATGGCGTCGGCGACGGTCACCTGGCCATCGCCAGCATCCTCGCCGCCGGGCTTGTTCGCCACGTCGCCCTTGCGCCGATGCTCCACAGTGATGGTCCCGCCTTCGGACGCGGCGCTGGCTTCCGCCCCGTTCACGCTGAACAGAACATCCTTCACTTCCACAGAGTAGACGGCGCCCTGCGCGGCCCCGACGGGAACCTGGAAGGGGACGCTGAGCAGCAGGCCAGGGCCACCGCCGGATTGCGAGGACGCCATCGCCACGAACAGCTCGCCGGGCGTTTTGTCGTTCAGTTCCACCGACGCGCCGGGGATCGCCCTGCCGACCGCCACATCGTCCGTTACCTTGAGATCGGGAGAGTCGCTCGGCGTCTTCGTGTGGAAGAGGAGACGGAACTGAGCGCCGGAGAGGCCGGTGATCTTCTCGTTCACCGTGATGTCCAGACGAGCGACGCCGCCGTTCATCGCCCTGACGGAACTGACCGAGAGCAGGCCGCCTTCAATGACGCGCGGCCCGGTGACGGTGAGTTCACCGGCGGTCGCGTAGACGTTCATGGAGGCGGCGGAGGCGTCCACTATCTGAAGATCATTCAACGTGACCGGATAACGGGTTCCGGCGGCGACCGAGGGGAGGTGAAACTGCACGCGGGCGAGGAGGCCGGGACCGCTAGAGCCGCGCGAGCTGGCGAGGACGCACCGGAGCATCCCGGGGGTCTGATCGTTCACCTGAAGGGTAGCGCCTTTGATCAGGCCGCCCAGGGTCACGTCGTCGGCGGTGGCTTTCACGGCGGGATCGAAGCGGACGATGAACTGCGCGCCCGCCACGTTGATCAGGTCGGCGGTCCCACTGATCTCCAGCGTGGCCGTTCCCGTGGACGGGCCGGACGCCTTGGACAGGGTGATGCCGAGGACCGGCGGTTTTGCCTTCACGGTCAGCGTGCCATCGGTGACCGTGGGGATGACCTGGTTGGCGTTCGCGTCGGTGCCGAGCGCCTCCCGGAGGCGTAACGTGTACTTCGCGCCGACCGGAGCGGAGGCGGGGATCGCCAGGGGAACCCGGAGGATTGCGCCGGAGCCGGTTTTCCCCCGCACGCTGGCCATGGCGACCCGCAGCGAGGTGGCGGACGGATTGACCACGAGCGAGGCGCCCGGCAGGAAGGGACCCACTTCCACATCGTCGGCGCTGAGGAGAAGCGCAGAGGCGGAGGCGGGGGTTCGGGCGCCGTAGTCCAATACGAATTGCAGACCGGCCAGGTTGGTGGCGTTGTTCACATTGATGTTGACGACGGCGGTGGAACCGGCCTCCGCCTCCAATGAAGCGGGGGCCAGTGTGACGGCGTGCGCCACGCCCCACCCGAAAGTTGCGGCGGTGGCGGCGAAAACGGCGAGATATTTCATGAACTACTCCGGATGAAATGAGGAATCAATCAGAGGACAGGAGGTCGCCCAACCCTTCGCGGCGACGGGACACGGAGTTATCGCCGCATCCGGTGAAAAATCCACCTCATGGGTGTTCCATCTACTGACTGATCACAGGAGTGAGTGGGCGATATTTCGAGCGGTTATGACGGGATTGGAACAGTCGCCCCAACAGAATCCATTTCCTCTGGGCGCGGCCCTCACACCGCCCTGGCGAATCCGCTTGCGCCGATGACGGTTCCTCCATGGCAGAGCGCCGTCCCGGCGGAGAGGGAACCCATCGCTCCAGGAATCGCTTGAGAAAGGGGAACGAACCTTCCATTCTCCGCGTCCCTATCGGTGGGACATATGGATGAAACGTCTCCAGGCGTTCGCATCCCTTGACTCCTGACGACCGACGATGCTTTCCCGCGGCGCTCTCCACGACCATGAGGGACGCGGGCAACCGATTCATCCGTTTTTTCGTCGCAGGAAGTATCCCTGACAGAGGTATCCCTGACCCCCGTATCATCTATGACGCGCAACCGAGCACTTTCCGGAGGAGAAGAGATTCATGAGCGTATTTGGACATCAAAATCGGCTGCCGCTGGCCCTCAGCGCGGCGGCGCTGGCGGTCTCGCTGGGACTGGCGCCGTCGCGCATGCGCGTGAGCAATGCCGCCGACGCCGTGGTGACGCCCCAGCAGAAGCAGGCTCTCGCCTCGCTGCAGGACGCCTTCACCGGCATTGCGGAGTCCGTTGAACCGTCCGTCGTCGGGCTGCACGTCGAGTCCGGCGTGGACAACAAGGAGACCCCTTCCGTCAAACCGTCGCAGGATGACGGCAGCGACGAAGGGGACTCCGCTCCACCGAGCGACCTGAACCCGTTTGGGGACCTGCCGTTCCAGTTCCGCCAGTTCCCGTTCAGTCAGCGCGGAACGCCCGCCCCGTCCCCGATGCCGCGCACCGCTTCCGGCTCCGGCATCATCATCCAGAAGACGGGCAATGAGTTCTACATCCTCACCAACTACCACGTGGTGCAGGGCGGCGCTCGCATCAAGGTCAAACTGAGCGACGTGAATGAGGAAGCGCGCGGGACGCTCGTCGGCAAGGACTCCATGACCGACCTCGCCGTGGTGAAGGTGCGGCTGACCGGCCCCCAGACCGAGCGGCGCGTAGCGAAGTTTGGCAACTCGGATAATGTGAAAGTGGGCCAGTGGGCCATCGCCATCGGCAACCCGCTCGACGTGGGGCAGACGCTCACCGTTGGCGTGGTGAGCGCCAGGGACCGCGCCATCGGGCGAATCGGCTCCGGCGTCGCCGACTACTCCGGTATGATCCAGACGGACGCCTCCATCAACCCCGGCAACTCCGGCGGCGCCCTGGTGGACATCAACGGGAACATCGTGGGGATCAACACGGCCATCGCGTCCCCGTCGCGCGGCTCCATCGGCATCGGGTTCGCCATTCCGAGCAACACCGCGCGGGATATCGCCGACAAGATCATCAAAAACGGCGAAGTGGTGCGCGGCTGGCTCGGCGTGCAGACCAGCGAGGACAATCAGGAGATCAGCCCGGCCATCGCCAAAGCGTTCGGCGTGAAGGATGGCGCGTTCGTGGATGAAGTTGTCCCCAACAGCCCCGCCTCGAAAGCCGGTATCCAGAGCGAGGACGTAATCATTCAGTGGGGTCCCACGCCGGTTCACACCTTTAAGGAGCTCTCTGCGGCGGTCGGCGTCACGCCTCCGGGGCAGGACGTGCCGGTGAAGGTTATCCGCAATCGCGCGGAGAAGACCGTCACCGTTCACACCGAGAAGCGGGCGGATGAGGAATCGCTGCAAAAGTCGCTCTACGGCAACGGCGGGAATGACAACTCGGACGACAGCGCCGCCCCGGCCAAACCGGTGAAGGCGAACGGCGTCTCCGTCCGCGCGCTGACTCCGGCGGAGCGCAAGGCGGTCGGCGTGGCGGGCGTGATGGTGGTGGACGTGGAAGCGGCGACGGCGGCGGCGGACGCGAAGATCGCCCCCGGCATGGTTATCCACCGCGTGAACCAGACGCCCGTGAACAGCCCGGCGGAGTTCAAGTCGGCGATGACGAGCGTGAAGGCCAGCGACGCCTACGTGGTGCGGATGAGCATCCCGACTTCGGGCGCCAGCTGGACGCGGCGCACGCTGGCCGTCACGCCGGAACAGTAAAGCGGCGGATCACCCAGAGTCAGCAGCCCCCCTCCCGGAACGTGGGAAGGGGGCTGTTTTTTTTGCGGGATCGGGCGGCTGGAACGGGCGATTAAAATCGCGGCAACCCCCACACAAAGTCGGCCTGCGCCGACTCCATTCACCAGAGTTATTCTCCTGAGAACCAAAAAAGAAAGGCTGACATCCCGGATTTGGGCGACTGAAGTCGCGGCAACTACTGCGCGAAGTCCCCCTGCGGGGATTTTAGAAACCGCGCGTGAAAGGGATAACCCTCGTGACCGGAGTCGGCGCAGGCCGACTTCGTGTGTCAGTTGCCGCGACTTCAGCCGCCCGTTTCAGCCGCCCGATGCGAGATAAGTCGTCTTGTGAGGGAGGTGGCCCATCAGGCACTCGCGCACGCCCTTCACGGCGGGGTCCCACAGTTCCACGTCGGTCTGGAAGTAGAGCGGAATCCAGGCTGCGTCGTCCACGACGATGCGCTCGGCCTGGCGGTAGAGGGCCATGCGCTTCGGCGCGTCGCTCATCGAGTCGGCCCGGTCGCAGAGGGCGTCGAAGCGGGGATTGGAGTAGTTCGCGCCGTTCTCCTGGGTACCGGTGTGGAGCATGACGGAGAGGAAGTCCTGCGGATCGAGGTAGTCGGCCATCCAGCGGAGGAAGTAGAAGGGAAGGGTTCCCTTGTTGCGCTCGGCGAGGAAGGCGCCCCATTCCATTTCGCGCAGGGCCACAGTGATGCCAAGATTCTTCTGGAGCTGGTCGGCCATCGCCTCGGCGAACCGCTTCATGTCGGCCTGCTTCTCGCGGAAGGTGAGGGTCAGCGCGGGGAACCCCTTGCCGCCGGGATAGCCCGCCGCCGCCATCAAAGCCCTCGCCCTGGCGGGGTTGTACTGCAACCCTTTGAATTGGGGGTCGTAGCCGGGAATGCCGGGCGGTAGAATGCCCTCGGCTTTCTTCGGCACGTCGCGCATCACCACGCGGATCAGGGTCGCCTTGTCCACCGCCGCGTTGAACGCCTGCCGCACCCGCGCGTCCTTAAACGGCGCGAACGCCTTCTGATTCATGGAGCAGTAGAAGACGGCGGGGCGGGGAAAGACGCGCAGCTCGGTTTTCAGCTTGGGGTCTTTGCGGTCCTGATCGTAATCGCCCATCGTCACGTCGGTCATGTGGAGTTCGCCATTTTCAAACTTGGAATGGCGGGTGCTGGTCTCCAGGATGATGGGCCGCTCAATGCCTTCAAGCCGGGGGCGGCCTTCGTGATAGTGGGGATTGGCCTTCAGCCGCACCGACGACTGATGCGTCCAGTTCTCGAAGACGAAGGGGCCGGTGCCCACGGGATGCTCGGTCCAGCCGGGGCCTCCGGCCTCAATGGCGCGGCGGTTGACGACGTACCCGGTGGGATAAGTGAGTTTGCTGAGGAAGTACGC
>JBBRGS010000015.1:0-34327 GCA_038240635.1 Armatimonadota bacterium | reverse complement strand
GCACAGGCGCTGGCCATGAGAGCGCCTCGCTAAACCGCCTGCGTCACCGGCCCTGCGCGGCGAGGTCGTGGGCCAGCAGGTCGGCCTGCAACTGCGACACCTGCGGGTTGCCCCACATATAGACCGGGCTGAACGTCCGCGACTGCCTCATCGCTTTGGCGTGGCCATCCGCGAACACCCAGTTCGACAGGTTGCTCCCCTTGTGGTAGAAGACCGACTCGAAGGTCCAGTCTCCGATGTCGGGATAAGGCCGCGTCGTCTCCAGCAGCAGCACGAGTTGCGACGGGTCCTGAATCTCCGCCTCCTCGCGAGGGCGCTGGATTCCGCCGTCGTAGGGGGCGTTCTCGTGGAAGAAACTGCCGTTGTAGGCGTAGCCGTTCGGCAGCCACGTCTCCCGGCGGCTTTTCCACGGCTCGAAACAGTTGGTTTCGTCACCCTCGCAGTTGGCGAACAAGCCAGGGCCGCCTTCGCTGTCCCAGGCGTGATCGTTGGATGGGCAGGTGAAGACGCCCACATCCTTCACGTAATGATTGAGCGCCCGCTTCCAGTTGTAATTCGTGGGGCGCAGGTCCGGCCCCGTGTTCGCGTGCGCCGGGGTGAGCGTGGGAAACCGATTCATCGGGTAGATGCCATCGGAGTCCCCCAGGTACGCCTCCAGCCCCAGGCCGATCTGGCGCATATTGGACGCGCACATCGTCATGCGGGCGCGTTCGCGAGCCGATGCGAAGACGGGGAAGATCATCGCGGCGAGGACCGAGATGATCGCCAGCACGACGAGCAGTTCGATTAGGGTGAAGCCTGTCAGGGCTTTGTGGCGCCGGGCGACGCTGAAACGCGGGCGATTGCGAGGAATAAGGGACATGAGCGATCTCCTGCGAGCAAAATCGAACACTTACATCGCGCCGGACGGGCCGCCCGGCTGGGACTGGAACGGCGCGGGCGGCCGGAAGAAGACCTTCGCCTCCATCACCTTCCAGACGCTCCAGCGGGGCTTGAGGGCGATGGCGCACTCCACGTCGCCTTTGTCGCAGTGGAGCTTGTAGACTCGCCAGCCGCGCGTGAAGGTCGGCAGTTCCACCTGCTGATTGAACTCGGCCTGATACGACCGGATGGGGCCGAACGTCTCTCGGATGCGCTTCCAGTCGGCGATGGCGAGGTCGGCGGCGCCGCGACTCATGCTCAGCGTGGTGACGCCGTTCCAGTCGCTCGCCTGCACGCGGCCCATATACCGATCCGCCACTTTGTCTATCGTGGGCAGGGTCGGCTTCACGAAGAGGAAGTAGAAGGCGCTGTAGGTCAGAAAGAGGCCGAAGAGGATCAGCAGGGCGCGGCGGACCTGTTTTCGGCTCGGCAGGCGCAGGTCGGCGAGCGGCGCGGGGGAAGCCTGGAGGCGTTGCATGAGAGGTCTCCGGTCAACAGAAGGAGGAGGGAAGGGGCGCTCCCCTGGTAGAGGGAACACTCTAACCCTTACGCTCGTTCAAACGGACCCGGAGACAAGGAATTCGGCGGAAAATCCGAACGGCGCTTCCCGCCTGCAACAGACGTGGCGTAAATTATGGTAGGTAGAGAGTGGGGCGCGGAGGGTCCGGGCGGTTGAAACCGCTGAAACCACTACACAAAGTCGGCCTTCGCCGACTCCTGTTACGCCGAAAGATTCCGTCCATGAGCGCCCCCCTACCTCACCCCGGCCTTCGGCCACCCCTCTCCCACAGGAGAGGGGCCGGTGAGATCATGGTCTCTACGGATACAGCCCTTCTACCTCACCCCGGCCTTCGGCCACCCCTCTCCCACAGGAGAGGGGTTGGTGAGATCATGATCTCTACGGATACAGACCTTCTACCTCACCCCGGCCTTCGGCCACCCCTCTCCCACAGGAGAGGGGCCGGTGAGATCATAGTCTCTTCGGATAAAGCCCTTCTACCTCACCCCGGCCTTCGGCCACCCCTCTCCCACAGGAGAGGGGCCGGTGAGATCATGGTCTCGCACCCCATCATTCCTCCCCGGAGCCGCACAGCACGATCCTCTAACCCGCGCAGGCGGGTTTCGTGTGGGTGTTGCAGCGGTTTCAACCGCCCGGACCCTCCAATGGACTGGAGCCAGGAGAGGCGTTCACATCGAAAAGGTGGCATGGAACAAGTGAAGCGTCCGCGCGGTGCACTCACTCGTCGGCGTTGAGCCTCACATCCGAGCCGTCGATGCGCTGACGGGTTCCGGCGTACACGATATGGACGTTCCCGTCAAAGCGGACGCGCTCGTAATCGCCGGTGTTCACCACGCGGTAGCCGTCATCCCAGCGCGCCACAGCCTGCATGGCGGTGGCTTCCGTGCTGTTGTCGCACACTTCGCGGTAGAATTCGAGAGAACCGCCGAGGGCGAGGTCCGCCATGAGGTAGCGCGTCTCGGCTTCCTCGCACACCGCATCCGAAGTGAGGTGAACGTCCCAGCCGTCCGCCGTGACGCCAGTGGAGCGGTAGGTGAGGACGGCCTCGCCCCCCGCATCCCCCCGCCGCTCAAACAGGTCCGGGTTGGTGACACGCACGTGGTCGTCCCACCGTTGCCGCGCCTCTTTCACATCGGGGGCGGCGTCCGCATCGCCGAGGGCCTCAGCGGTCCCACCCCGTTGCAGATTGAGCAGAATCAGGCGGACGCGCGACTCGTGGAAGGTGAAGTCGCTGCTCAGGCGGATGTCGAAGCCGTTGGCCATACGGTCGGTTTGTTTATAGACGACGCGCGTGTTCTTCCCGGCGGGGCGCTTGCGCTCAAAGCGGTTCAGGTTGGTGACGGTGACTCCCGCTTCGTACCGGCGCATCGCCACGGTAGTGTCGGGGTCGCCTTCGGCCACCCATTGCCGGTAATAGTCCGGGCTGCCGCCGAGGGCGATGTCGGCGAGGAGGTAGCGGACGTGCGCTTCGTGGTACGAGACGGGGCGTTGAGGCATGAAGAGTCTCCGGCGGGAGGAGGGGAGCGAGAGAGGGATCGGCGCTGAACGCTCTCTTCTTCACATCGGGCGGGCTTCCTGCGACTTCAGGCGGAGAGCGGGCGGTCGAACGGCCTCTCCGACACCCGGCCAGTCCACTCGCCCATAAATCCCCACAGGTGGGCGCTCACCGCCCGCACCCGCGCGAACCGGCCGGCCAGGTCCGCCGGGCCCTCGAAGTTCATCGTCTTGCCGCCGCGCGTGAGGCCGGTCAGCAGGCGCGGGGTCTTCATGGCGGGACCCTCCACGAGGATTTCATACTCATGGCCGACGCGGGCTTCGTTCCGCTCCACCGTGATGCGGTTCTGCAGCGCGATGATCTCGTTCAGCCGTTCCTTCTTCACCTCGCGCGGTACCGCGTTGTCCAGTGTCGCGGCGGGCGTGCCGGGCCGGGCGCTGTAGGCGAACATGAACGCCGAGTCGAAGCGAATCTCTTCCACCAGCTCCACGGTGCGGCGGTGCTGCTCGTCGGTCTCGCCGGGGAAGCCGATCATCACGTCGGTAGTGAGGACGACATCGGGGATTTGCTCCCGAATCCGCCCCACCAGCGCCCGGTACACCTCGCGGGTGTAGCCCCGGCCCATCCGCGCCAGCACCTCGTTGTCCCCGGCCTGAAACGGCAGGTGAATCCATTCGCACACCCTGGGCAGCCGAGCGATGGCGGCGATCATTTCGTCGCGGAAGTCCGCCGGGTGAGAACTGGTGAACCGGATGCGCTCGATGCCGTCCACCGCATTCAACCGTTCGAGCAGGGTGGCGAAGTGGGGCGCGCTCTTGCGGTGGCCGCCGTCCTCCATCATGCCATAGGCGTTGACGGTCTGGCCCAGCAGCGTGACTTCGCGGCAGCCGTTCGCGGCGAGAGTTGTCACGTCGGCGACGATAGCGTCCATGGGGCGACTGCGCTCGCGGCCCCGCGTGGTCGGCACGATGCAGAAGGCGCAAAACTTGTCGCACCCTTCGATGATCGGCACGAACGACTTCAGCTTGCCCACGGCTCCCACGCGGGTCCCGGCGCGAGCCGTCGCCAGCGCTTCAGTCTTCGTTTTGGGCAGATCCAGCGCCACGGCCCTCTCGCGCGTCGCCTGCACCTGTTGGCACAGTTCCCCCACGCGGGCAACGTTCGCCGTGCCAACCAGCAGATCAATCACGGGCGCCTGCTTCAGGAGGGCTTCGCCTTCACGCTGGGCCATGCAGCCGCACACGCCGACGACCAGGTCGGGCCGCTCCCGCTTGAGCAGGCGGAGCTCGCCGAGCTTGCTCAGGACCTTGTTCTCCGGGTTCGCCCGCACCGAGCAGGTGTTGATCAGCACGAGATCGGCGGCGCGTTCGTCCGGCGCGGCGATCATGCCCTGCGCCTGAAGCTGGGCTTCGATGCGCTCGCTGTCGCTGACGTTGAACTGGCAGCCGTAGGTGATCAGGCAATACGAACGGGGGGCGGCGACCTCGGCCCATTCCGTGGCGGGAGGAGTGGGGTCCTGAAGGAGTTCCTCCAGCGAAGGCCCGTTACCCAGGGATCGTTCCTCCGCAGACGCTTCCTGGGTCAGGATACGAAACTCCGCATTCAGGGTGGACGCCATCCGTTGATTCTCCTAATCTCGTGGTAGCGCGCGATCCGCGCCTCTCCCGTCGCATTTGGCACGTTCATGATAGTGTAGGAGCGGCCCGACGTAAACGAGGGGCCGGGCGTCAGGAACGAGGTTTCAACGCTCCCCCCTCTGGGAAAGTAGGAATCCTCCGATCCTTGTTCGGGGGATGCGTGACGTGAAGAGCGCCTTATTCGTTGGAACGCGCGACCCTCTCCGGCGTCCTCATGGAAGTGGCGGGCAGGGAACGCCATGACAGTGGCGCGCCGTCCGGCCCGTTCTCCTTCCGGTGACGGGAACCCACCACGGTCGCTTTTCGTTGAGAACAGGAAGCGCGCGTATAATAGAGTCGCTTCCCCCTCGCTCTCGCACGACTACTCTCGAACGACTACATTCACTGACTGTTTAGATGCGCGCCGTCTTATTGAGGACTGACCGTGAACGCAACCGATACCGCCCTGGCCGATGACATCTCGCAGCGAGACGACTTTTCTCCTGAAGACCGCCCTGAGACCCGCGAGGAGCCGATGAAGTTCGACTCTGAAGGAGAACGCCGCGAACCTGTCACTGCGGAGGAAACGCCGACCGTCATCCCCCCCGAATCGGTGAGGGCTGAGGTTCCTCCCTCGTCGGATGGCGACAGCGCCGTGGACTCCTCGATGATTGAGGAGGGCGCTTCGCCAGGCGCTGAGGATGCGGCCCAAAGTTTGCTGCCCGCTCGCCTGGAGCGTCAGGAAGTCCAGGTGTGGCAGCCGCCCTCTCCTCATGCGTGGCGGCGGTCGGCGCTCACCCACATGGCGGCGGTGGCGGTAGGCGCGGCGGTCACGATTGGCGGGATTGCGGCCACGATTGGATTGAAACCGCGTCAGGTGGTCCTCCACGACGCGCCGGTGCTGAACCTCAACCCTCCCCTCAACTCGAACAGCATGGCTCAGGGTCAAAGTGGGATGCCCGGCGCGCCCAACGGCCTGACGCCCGGCGCGCCCAACGGCCTGACGCCCGGCGTGAACGGGGCAGCCCCCGGTGCGATGGTCGGCCCGAATGGCCAGCCTGTCCCCGGTGCGATGGTCGGCCCCAACGGCCAGCCTGTCCCTGGCGCCCCGGTGGTCGGCCCCAACGGCCAGCCTGTCCCTGGCGCGGTGGTCGGCCCCAATGGGGCTCCTATGGCGTCCGGGCCTCCAATGCCGACAGCGCCCGGTGTGGCGCCTCCCGCCGGACGCTCCGCCGTGGTGGTGCAACCCGGAGCGCCGTTGCCCTCCGGAGGCCGCGCGATGGCCCTCAGTCCGCAACTCCGGGGCATGACCCTGCCGCCGCCCAAAGGCATCGTGCTGCCGCCCCTCACGCCGCTGTCGGGCCGCGCGCCCAATCTCCCCTTCCAGCCCCTGCCGCCTGGAAGCGCCGGACAACTGACCGGACGCGCCGGAGCGCCGCTCTCCCCGATGCCCACGGCGCCGAAACCCGTTCCCGTCGCGCCGCCCAAAGCCAAAGGGTTTACTGCTCCGGCGGTTCGCCTGGACCCGCGCACCAACCGGGTTTTGCCGGCCACCCCGCCGCCCCGGCCCGTCGCCCCGTCTCGTGTGGACCCTGATACCGCCCTCGCCGACGCGCGCCGCAACGCCGACGCCAACCCCCGCGACCCGGTCGCGCAGCTGCAGCTGGAGAAACTCGCCCGGAAAAAGCTCACCACCGTCGAGAATGTGGCGGAGATGGAACGGTACCGGAATCTCGCCGATAACGCGAAGCAACGCGCGAAGGACCTGCTGAACGATCCCAAACCGAACACTCCCGCGAGTTCCGGCGACACCAAAGTCACGCCCAAATCGCCGGCGGAAAGCCCCGCCGCGCCGACTCCTCCCGCCGCCCCTGACACCAAAGCGCCCGGCGGCTGATCGCCAAAGCGCCCGGCGGCTTCGGATCAATGGCTCTCCCTGGGCCGGGCGTTGGAAGGCAGGCCGCCGCCCCGCCCCGACTATTTCTTCGACGGCAGCCCAACGGAACGCGCCACAAACTTCAGCGCCTCCGGGAGACGACTGTCCCAGTAGTCCCAGTCGTGGCCGCCGGGCTGTTCATTGTGCTGGTGGCTCAGGCGAAGGGTGGAGAGGCGGCGGTGGAATTCCCGGTGCTGGCCAATGAATTCGTCCTGCACGCCACACTCCAGCAGCAGCTGAAGCGGCGAATTCTCCCCCAATTGCTCCGCCAGGGTGATGAGATCGTGAGCGTCCCGGCGCGGGTCGTTCGGGTCTCCAAACACCTGGCGGTACAGCGGCGCTCGCGTGGAGCCGTCCGCCGTGGCCAGCACTTTCTCCTCGCGGTTGGCCCCGATCTCGGCGGACAGCGACGCCGCGACGCCAAACCAGTAGGGGAACGCGAACGCCAGGCGCAGGGCGGCGTATCCCCCGGCTCCCGCGCCCGCGATGGCGGTGGTCTCCGGGCCGCGCTTCACGGGGTAGATGCTTTCGACGTACGCCATCAACTCGTCGAAGAAGAAGCGCTCGTAATCGTAGCCGGTGGCCGTGGCGCACCCCAGCGTGTTCTCCAGTGACGGCAGGACCACCAGCAGCGGCAACGGGGCGAGATACCGCTCCAGTCGCGTTTTGATGAGCCAGTCGTCGTGCCCTCCCCCATGCGGCGCCAGGAGATAGAGAGAGGGGAACGGGCCTAAATCCGTTTCGTTCAGTTCGGGAACGAGTACGGTGAACGTGACCGTCTTTCCAAGGGCGGCGCTGGGAAATCGTACGGAGCTGATTACGGACACGGTACAATCCTGTTATCAAAAAATAGAGGGACTCGCGCCAACGTTCGGCGAAAGCCGTCGCCTATCGCGGCGGGGAAGGGCGCGTCCCACGCTTCGGCGTCGGAACGGGTGCGCGATGCTAGAGTACCGTGTTTCGGGCTGTACGTCCAATTGCGCCGCTTTACCGAACGCATTGACCGGGGGCGGCAGCCGCTCAATACCTGATGGCGCCCAGGAGCCGAATGTGAACCGCCTGTTGTGGAGTGACGGAACCGTGGTGAAAACGGTGTGGGACTGAAGCGTGCACTCGCACAATATAACGATGAGTTTTCAGGTATCCGCTTGCGAGCGGCGCCTCAGATCCAGAGATTCATTCGGGTGGGTCGAGCGCAGTGAGTACGCGGACGGCGCCTTAAATCCCCACCACAATCCGTAGAATCTTTGTCACATCAGCCACGTTGAACGTCCCATTCTGGTCCAGGTCTCCGACCTGAAGCAGGTCAGCGGGTGGCGTTTTCAATTGGACGATGTACAACAGTCCCAGCACCGCATCGCCCACAGTGACGGCTCCATCCTTCGTCAGGTCGCCGGGTTTCATGGCGGGGAGTTCCACCCTGGGGGCGAGTGATAAATTGGAGGGCAGGGTAGCGAAGTTCGCGCCGCCGGTCCAGGTAGGCAGGGCGCTATGGCCGTCGCTGGTAAGATTGAAGGAGTTCCCATCGTTCACGTTCACCACGCGGATGTTGACCGTTTTGACGTTATCGGTCGTGTAAGTGAAAGCGATCTGGCTCCCGTCCGGACTCCAGGCGGGCCGCCCAAACGCTCCCTCGCCGCTTTGCAGGTTGAATTGGGTCACGAACCGCTCTACCCCCGTCGCGACCTGCTTCAGCGTCACGTTTCCCACGCTCCCATTGGTCTGGGGAAAAGTGCGAAGGAAAGCGAGGTAGTTCCCACTCGGATCCCACGCCGGATAATGATCCGCGCTTCCCACGCCGTTGGAAAACGCAAAAAGCGCATACCAACTCGTCACCAGGCGCGTGGATGCGACGACAGTGGCCGGGTCCCCATAGAAGATTCCGATGAGGGGGTCCGTGGTCGCGGCGAAAAGGCCGTTCGCCGGAGAGGCGTTCAGGTCCGTTATTTTCCCCGCTGTCAGCGTTTGCGTGATTTGTGTCGGAGCCTGGCCTGTCGTCGCGCTCCAGACATCCGAAGTCGCGGGGCCTTTCGCCACTTCATAGACTCCCCCGGCGCGGTTATACAGCAGCCGGTTATTGGAAAGCCACGACCCGTTTTGCGCCACCTCATACTGTGAAAGAACCTGAAGCGGCTGGACCTGCGTCACCTTCCCGGCGTCCACATGCACCGGGACGGTCAGGTTGGGGACTGCGGCCGCTTTACGCTGGACCTGTTTGGTCTGGCCATTCGCCTGGGGCACGGTGTCGTCCTGGCAGACGATCTGATGGGTGAACAGATGAAGGGAATAGTCCCCGGCCGGAACGTTGGTGAACGCGAAGGGGAAAGGATCGCCGTTCACCTGGCCGGCGGGGAGCGGCGCGGAGATGACCAATCCTGTTCCCACCAGAGTGGCGAATCCCCCCTTTGGATAGTACTCATCGTTGGGGAGACGGACATACTGGCCGGTGTTGGGGTCCTTCACCACCTTGTACATATCCGCGCAGCCCGCATCGCCGTTGCCGAACAGGATGCTCTGCCCCGGATCGCCCAGGTACGGCAGGAGGGCGCCAGAGACTCCCCCGGCGCCTCCGCCGCTCAGTTTGGGCGGGGCGCCGCCGAGATCGGTCACCTGCGTCACGCGCCGGTTCGTCACGTCAAGGGTGTAGAGATTCCACATGGGAGCCGTGTCGAACTGGGTCTCATACGCGATTTTCGAGCCATCCGGCGACCATGACGGCTGATCGAAGAGGAGCGACCCCACAGCGTTCGCGCCGAGCGTCACCTCCTGCGAGCCGTTGCTGGCCATCAGTGACGTGGAGGCGCCGTCGGCCCCGTAGCGCAGATACGCCAGGACGCCCCCGCTCAGCGTTTGCCCGGTATGGCCGGGGATAGGGGGCGGAGAAGGCCAGCCTTGTCGGGGGAGGAGAGTCACCGGGATCGAGCGGACCTGTATCTCCCCACCGGCCCCAACCCACCCATAAGTGAGCTGATGATCCCCTGCGGTCACCGGGTAGGCGTTGAATGTGGGAATATCCAGAGTCAGGCTGAACTGCCCGGCCCCATTCGTGGATGCGGGATTGGTCAGGTGCATGTTGCTTTGGAGGCTCTGCGGCTGGGGAAGGTCCCAGTAAAGCAGAACGGGCTGGTTGGCGGGGAACCCTGCCCCCTGGATGGTCAGTTGGGCATCCAGAGGCGCCGGGTTAGGGGAGACCTGCACCTGCTGCGCCCGCGCCGTTAGGCTCGCGAGCGCCATCAGAGCGGCCAGAAGCCCCTGTACGGTCGCGCGCCTCATGCCGGAGGGAGACTTCATCATGCGCCTCATATACCCACTGTAATGCGGAGGATTTCCACCGCGTCACTCACATTGATGGCGCCGTCACCGTTCACCTCCGCCACCACCTTCTGATCCTCGGTGAGTTGTACGAGGCCCACCAGCGACCGCAGGAACAGGATGGCGTCGGACACATTCACTTTCCTGTCCCCGTTCAAATCACCGTAGAGGGGGGTGGCGGAGGCTGTCTCGTTGACGACGGTTCCATTCAGGTCCAGCGAGAAGACGCCCTCTCCCCCGGTCCCCGCATACAAGTACTGAGGATTTCCCACATCAAAGACCAGGCTGTTCACAACTCCGATGGTGAGACCGGCGCGGGCGGGTTGCCAGTGCGCGGCGCCGTCGGTGGAGACGAACACTCCCTCCCCGTCGCTTCCGACGAAGAATCGATTGGGGGTTGCCGGGTCCACAGCGATAGTGAGGAGTTTCGTGGAGGTGAGGCCCGTGTTCATCGCCGTCCAGGAGTCGCCTTCGTTAGTGGAGAGGAACACGCCGTCGCCGTAGGTCGCCGCTAAAATCCTCATCGGATTCTGCGGATCCACCACGATTTGCGCCACGGTGGGCGGAAGCCCCGCGTTCTGGTTCTCGATGTTGGACCCCTGAAGGCCATTGTTAATGGAGGTCCATTTGGAATCGTTGTTTCGGATTCGGAACGCCCCGGTAGAGGTCCCGGCGAACAGGGTACTGGTGGCGCTGACGGCCATGCTGTAGATCGTGGCGGTGCTCATCCCTTCATTCAGGACAAACCAGGGCTGCGTCGGCCCCTGGCGGTAGAAGGCTCCCATATTGAGCGTGCCCACCAAAAGGAGGTCGTCGGCGCGCGTGGTGAGGGAGGTGATGAGCGGATAGCCGTTCTGCCCCAGGGATTGGGAGTAGGCGAGCAGGTCTTCGGCGTACTGGCTCCAGTTCTTCCAGTCATCGGTGCGGAACAGCCCGTCGTAGGGAAACCCGACATAGAGCGTTCCGGGGGCCTGCGGGTTCGCCGCCACTGCCCAGGGGATGGTGTTCGGATCGGTGTTACCGAAGATGCCCTGGAACGCCTGTCGGTCGCCGCTCACCGCAAGGCCCGCCGGACTCGTCCCGAACAGGTACGACTTGCCCGCCGCCGCCGATGCGGAGAGGGAGAGGATGTTCTGCTTTTCACTCCCGGCGATGAGTTGCCAGGCGTTGACGTTGGCAGGCTGGACACCCCCGCTGACGGTGAGAGTCACCCGACCTTCCACGGCCCCCACTTTTCCCACTATGGAAGCGGTCCCTGCCCGCTGCGCCTGGAAGATGCCGTTGGGGGAGATCGTCCCCGCGTCCCCTTCCACGCTCCAGTTGACAGGCGCATGCTGGAGGGTCACGCCTTTGGTATCAATGACGGTCGCGGTGAAAGTCTTGCGGCGCCCGACGGTCACGGTCGCGCCCTCAGGCTGAACAGTGATACTCGCGGGCGTCACGGGGACCGTGGGGGGAACGGGTCCGGGGCCAGGGTTGGGCGTCGGATTGGAGATCACCTCTCCGGGCGGTTCCGGGACAGCGCCGCCCGGCGCCACCACCTTCGCCGCCACAGCGTTCGGCATGGAGAAATTGTTTGATCCATCGGCGGAAACCCCGATACCGATCTGATAAGCGCCGTCCATGTCATTGGTGATTCGAGCGAGGACCTGGAACCGGGTCACCGTCGCAGGTCCGGTGTTTTTTTGAGTTTGAACCTGCGCGATATTCGCTCCGAACGACTGTATCACTTTACCCGCCGGGTCGGTGAAGATCAGTGCCACCTTTTTCGGCTCCCCGAAGCCGTCCAGCAGGCCCTGGAACACATAGTCCCGGCCCTTTACGAAGACGGGAAGAAAGCCCTGAGGGTTGAACGGCCCGCCGTCCGGGCTGAGGTATCCAATCCCCACTACCTTATCATTGCCGTGCGAGAGATCAAAAGGGCCGACGTAGGCGGTGGCGGCGGCGGGTTCCGGGATGCCTCGACTGGTCATCAGCTGCGCGATGAGCGCCCCCTGGCCCGTTCCGAGCTGGCCGTCCGTCGTAATGAGCGCGGCTCGCGCGTCAGCGAACGTGGCCTCCTTCTTCAGCAGGGGCAGGCTCCCGAAGATGATTTTATCCGCCAGTGTCGCGCCCATCGAACGACGGAGGTCCCACAACGCCGCGCCCCAGATTTCGCCGGTGTAATGCTCTTCAGGGAAGGCGTAGACCGTGGAACCATCCTTCAGATTGACCGACTGGGCCACTTCGTCGGGGTACCGCTTTCGGTTCGTCAGGTAACGGTTGCAGCCGCCATGTTCGGGTCCTCCCGCGTACTCACCGAGACAGCCTTCCCCGGCGACAGTGGAGGAGAAGTAGTCCGCGATGGCTTCATTGAGGGCGCGGGCTTCGGCCCAGCGGTCCAGGCTTTGGCCAATCCCCGCCAACTCGTTCACGATTGCGTGCGTGTATTCGTGGCCGATCACGTCCGCATCGAGCGCGAGGTCCGTCCCTGAACTGGTGGAGCCGAAGGTGATGCACTTGCAGCCCGGACTGAAGTAGGCGTTATTGAGCGCGCCGCCCTTCTCATCCGTTACCGCCACGAAGGCGGGCATCGACTTGTCCCACTGGGTGAAGTTAAACGTGTTTTTGAAGAAGTCGTGATACCGGGTGACATGAAAATACATCATGTTCTGGTTCATGCGGGGGTCATTCGCGGGGATGCGGAACCCCTCCGCCGTGGCCTTGAGGTCAAACTCGCCCTGCGTATTGCCCTGTGCGTCATACTTGCTAAATTTTTTCACGTTGACGAACTGGCCATCCAGGCTTCCGGACCCGTTGAGCGACGTGAACGGAGCGGCGGACGTGCGCGGCGTGGCGACCGGGTTCTTCAGATACACGTCGCCGAGCGGGTCGGCGTAGGATCGCTTCTCCCCCTTGCGGAGGAGGGAGCCGTCGGTCGCGTCCAAAATCACCCATTCCGTCAGGTCGGGACGCACCAGCGCCTGGATTTCCCACGCGAGGCGGTACGGCGCGCGTTCCGCCCAGATCATCAGCTCGGCTCCCACCACGCGCCGCCCCCCGGCGATATTCAGCGCGTAGGCCTTCGCCGTCTCGACCGACAGAATCGGGGTCGTGTTCAGGTTCACGCCTGGCCGGTACCCGGAAGCGGCGTGGAAGATGCGGCCTGAGGGGTTTCGGCTCACGCTCACGTCGCCGGGGAAGACCTTCAGTCCCTTCCATGTCTGCTGATAACGGATGACCTCCCCCAGCATCACAGAGAGCGTCTCCGTCACCTTCAGGTCGGACGTGTCGCCCAGGCCAAAGAGCGCGCCATTCGCCGCGAGAACCCCCCGAGCCGCCGCGTCGAGGGGACCGAACGCGGGCATTTCTCCCCCATATAACGAGCTCACTCTGCCGGTGGCCAAATCCCAGGTGGCCTTCCACCGGCCTTTGGTTGTGGGAACGCCTTCCAGCGCCGCGTTCGACTCATCGGAAGGAAGCATTGGCCCGATAGTCCGCTCGATATGAACGGTGATCCCGGAGGGGACAGGGGTCACCGCCTGCGCGGAAGGCGGGGGAACGATCAGACCAAAAGTGATCAGAGGCAGAAAAAACAGGAGTTGCTTCAGAAGGCGAACTGATGGGTGTTGAGGAAGTCGCATGACAGAGTCCTTTGATTGAGGAAAGCAGACACGCGGGACAAGCGGCTGGCGAACCGTCGGATGTCTGAAGCAACAGGTACTAGTAAACCAAAAAATCAGTCGGGGGACAAATCCGCGCAGATCACCGGGTTGCAGCGCCTCTTAAGATTAACTGCAATTTTCCGATCCCAAACGGTTTCCAAACAACACGATTCTAAATCATCCAGGGTGATTTTTGGTGAGGATTCTTCTGTCCAGGCGGGGTTCAGGATTTCGCCGGAGGGAGGGGAGGCGGTTCCGTTGAGCGGCAGAGGCGTTCAACGGGTCCCTCTGTCACCCATAAGTGAGACTCTCTCTCACTCTAAGGTTGCGGTTCAAACCTTCTCCCCCCATCACAGGTGTGGGGAGTGAATGTCCGTTTACCGTTAGCTCCTGGACTTTGATCGAGCGCAAAATGTTGGATGGCCCCCCTCTGTCTCCAGCGGACATGGCGCGGCGCTGGAACAACGGTCGGATCGAGGACGCTTCTTCAGAGATCGCTCTGGTCAGCTCAACTTTGAGCCTGATGGGGTTGTCCCGGCGCCCCTGAGGTGCGGCCCCTGGTTTTACTCACGCTTTGGGACAAAAGAGGAGACCTGCGCCAGAACCTCGCAATCAATCCTACGGACGGCGCTCCCCCCCGCGTTGTTTCGCCTTTTGGAGGCTCGCCATGACCACAAATCTCAACGGCATCACGCTTCAGTTTCATGATGTGGGGCGCGGCCCCGCGCTGCTCCTGCTGCACGCCTTTCCCCTCTCCGGAGAGATGTGGCGGCCCCAGTTGGATGCGCTGGGCGCCGATTATCGCGTGATCGTTCCCGACCTGCGCGGCTTTGGAGGAACCGATGCGCCCTCGCCGGACGGGTCCATGCGCGATTTGGCCGCCGACTGCCTGGAGCTGCTCAATCACCTGGGCGTGGAACGGTTCGTCCTGGGGGGCCTCAGCATGGGAGGCTATGTCGCCTTCGAGATTCTGCGCCAGGTTGCCCTCGACCGCGTGACCGGCCTCCTGCTCTGCGACACGAAACCGGGAGCGGACACCGACGATGCCCGCGCCAATCGGCTCGCGATGGCGGAGAAAGCCCTCGACGAAGGTCCCCTCCCCATCGCCGAAATGATGATCCCCAAACTGCTGGGAGAGACCTCACGGGCGGAGCGGCCGGAAGTTGTAAGGGCCGTGCGCGGCCTGATTGAGGCGAACTCCGGCGCGGGCATCGCCGCCGGACAGCGCGCCATGGCCGCCCGTCCCGATTCCACGCCGCTACTCCCGACGCTGAGGATGCCCGCGCTGGTGATCGTCGGGGAAGAGGACGAACTGGCGTCCCCATCGGACACCCAGGCCTGGGCCACGAAACTGGCACACGGCGCCCTGCACATCGTCCCCCGCGCGGGCCATTTGCCCAACATGGAACAACCGGAGACGTTCAACGCGACTCTATGGCCCTGGCTGAACCGTCTGAACGAATCTTGACCGCAGCAAACGAGGGTCTCCCAGGCGCTATCATTGGAACCAAATGACCGGCGCGACGAGGTTCCGGTCGCTCCGTCCCCACTACGAGGCCCCCCCCCTATGTCTCCCACGCTCAACGCCCCCGAACCGGACGCTTTCCCCTCGCCCGCGCCGATCCTTCCGAAGCCTCCGGCGGCCCTTTCGTCCCCTGACGCCCTCATCGCGCCGCATGAGTTCCGCGAGGACGCCGCAACGCCTCTCGCCACGCGCGTCTTCACCCGCCCCGAAGCGGTGACGGCGTTCGCGGCGGAATGGGATCGGCTCCAGCGCCGATTGCCATGTCGCCATATTCAGCACGATCCCGACTGGCTGGCGATGGAGCTGCGGTCCTGGGGCGGGCGAGGGGGAATCCCCATGGTCGCCGCCGCGCGTCGGGGGGACGAGGTGGTGGGCGTGGCGCCGTTTCTCGTTCGTCCGTGGGATTATCCGTGTCGCGTCGGATACGTCACCCTTGCCCGCTTTCGGTTTCTGACGGCGGACCTGTGCGGCGAATCGCTGCTGGCGGCGCAGAAGGACCGATCCGTTCAGGAAGCCTTGCTGCAGGCCATCGCTACCGCCGACACCCCGTACCAAATGCTTGTCTTTGAAGGGATTCCGGTCGCTTCGCCGTTGTGGAAACTCCTCCACGAGTCGCCCACAGTGAAGCGCCATTTCTGGCTCTACCAGCCCGAAACGATCTCCCCCCGCCGCCGCATCCGCCTGGCCGCCACGTATGACGAGTATCTGACGGGACACTTTGGCGGGAAATCGCGGCGCAAACTCCAGCAGACCATCCGCAAACTGGAGAAAGCCTGTTCCGACGGCTTCCGCTTCGAGGAGATCACGCGGCCGGATCAGGTCCCCGACTTCCTCACGCGGGTCACGGAGGTCCAGGGCCGCAGTTGGCAGGGCCAGCGGCTCAATCGGATTGATCGCACCCTGCCGGAGGTCATCTCGCGCTACCAGGGCTTTGCGGAACGCGGCTGGCTCCGGTCGTTCCTCCTCTCCAACGGCGACACGCCCCTCGCGTTCGGCATCGGTTTGCAGTACGCGGGGGTCTATCATTACGACTCCATTGGCTTCGATCAGGACTGGTTCAGCTACGCGCCGGGCAAGGTCCTGTTCTGCCTTCTGCTGGAACAGCTGTACGCGAATCAGACCCCCGAACTCCTCGATTGCGGGTACGGCGAGAACGATTACAAGCGCTTCTTCACCAATGAGAGTTACGAAGAGGCCAACCTGTTTCTCTTCCGCAAATCCGTGCCGATGGCGAGGGTTCTCGCCACGCGGGCGGCGTGCAGCGGCGTCTCCCGCCTCTCCCACATGGTTATGGATACGCTTCAGCTCCGGGAGAACCTGCGGCGCCTCCGTCGAGGACGCAAAGCGATCTCCCCGGCCTGATGTGACCGTTTCGGCGCCACTCAATGCTGCACACCGCCGCCCTATCCCGCATTTTAGCGCACCACGGTCCCATAGATTGACTGGCCGAACCGAGCGGACGACTGACCCCTGCGGGCATGGGAGGCGGCATGAGCGAGACACACACCGACGCGCGCCACGAGTTCATCACCGACGGCCCGACCTGGCTGCGCAAAGGCCGCGTCCCGTGCCTCGATGGATTGCGCGGCATTGACATCTCCCTCGTGCTGATGAATCACGCCTCGCACTCCGCCGGGTTCGTCGCGCCCTTCTTCATCCCGATCCTCGTGCGGATGCGCCTCGGCATCGATAACTTTCTCATCACCAGCGGCTTCCTCATCACTCTCCTGCTCGTCCGCGAATACAACAAAACGCAAACCATCAGCGTGAAGGACTTCTACTTCCGTCGCGCGCTGCGCCTCTTCCCCGGCTATGCGGCCTTCCTCCTCGTGATGTTTCTGCTCACCCGGTGGGATCAGGTTCACCTCAGCGCTTCCGACTGGCGCGGCCTCATCACGCACACGGTGAACTTTCTGCCCAAACCGTCCCCGGATGTCGGACACATCTGGTCCCTCTCCACGCAGGAGCAGTTCTATCTGCTGTACCCGCTGCTGATCTTCGCGCTGGGTCCTAAACGGAGTATCCCCGTGCTCGTGGGGTACCTCGCCTTCGCCCCGATTCTGCGCCTGATCATCTGGTTCGGCTTCCCGCAGTATGGCGAGATGGTCTCCTTCTGGTCGTTCACCCGGTTTGACACGATCATCACCGGCTGCCTGCTGGCGCTCTTCGCCTTTGATCCGGAGTTTCGACGCCGCACGCATATGTCGGATCGGAAGGCTCTGTTCGTGGGACTGGGGCTGCTGTTTGGGTTGTTCGCGGTCTCCCTGGTCTGCATTAAGTCGTCGGTGTTCTTCATCAGCGTCGGATACTTCCTGCGTAACGTCTGCATCGCCGGGATCGCGTGGCTCTGCCTCAATCACACCGAAGGATGGGTGGGCCGGGCGCTGAAAAGCCGCCTGCTCTCCTCCATGGGCGTGATGTGCTACAGCATCTACCTGTGGCAGCAATTCTTCTTCAGTAGTCACCATGCGGGACTCATCCATCGCTGGCCGTGGAACCTGATCCCCATCGCCGTGTGCGCCATCGCCTCGTATCACCTCATCGAAATGCCGTTCGTGAGGCTGAAGGAGCGCCGCGCGTTCAGCCGACAGGCCCTCGAAACCGCCCGACGCGAGGAACTCCGCCACCTGAACGACGCGCTCGGTCCGGTCCACGCGGACCCGCACCCCGCATCCCCGCGGGCGCCGCAACTCGCCGAGGCGACCGAGTAGGGGACTTTGCTTTCGCCAGGGTTAGCCACCAGGGTTAGCCACCAGGGTTAGCCACCAGGGTTAACTCCTAACGCAGAAGCCGCAGAGAGCCGCAGAGGAACCCCAGGGGCCTTAAGGGGCTGAAGTGACTGAGGGGACTCAAGGGACTGTAGGGATTCAAGAGCGCCCGGAGGTGCGGGCGGTTGAAACCGCTGCAACACCCCTACCTCACCCCGGCCTTCGGCCACCCCTCTCCCACAGGAGAGGGGCCGGTGAGATCATGGTCTCTACGGATACCGCCCTTCTACCTCACCCCGGCCTTCGGCCACCCCTCTCCCATAGGAGAGGGGCCGGTGGACGGCATGGTCTCTATGGATACAGCCCTTCTACCTCACCCCGGCCTTCGGCCACCCCTCTCCCATAGGAGAGGGGCCGGTGAGATCATGGTCTCTACAACTACCGCCCTTCTACCTCACCCCGGCCTTCGGCCACCCCTCTCCCATAGGAGAGGGGATTGCGCCCTCATGTTCTCTTCCGGGATACGGCTCTCCGGCTTCACGCCTGGCTATGCGGGTTAGGGCATCGCGGCATGGATAAGGGGAGGAATGATGTAGCATGGAAACCATCTGTCCACCGGCCCCTCTCCTGTGGGAGAGGGGTGGCCGAAGGCCGGGGTGAGGTAGAAGGGCGGTATCCGTAGAGACCATGCCGTCCACCGGCCCCTCTCCTGTGGGAGAGGGGTGGCCGAAGGCCGGGGTGAGGTAGAAGGGCTGTATCCGTAGAGACCATGATCTCACCGGCCCCTCTCCTGTGGGAGAGGGGTGGCCGAAGGCCGGGGTGAGGTAGGGCCGTCGCCCCAATCACTCGCGTTCGCAGTGCTATGGCGCAATGACGCGGATGCGTTCGTTGTCGGTGTCGGCGAGGTACACCCAGCCGTTAGGGCCGACGCGGACGTTCATCAGCCCTTTCAGTTTTGCCGAGAGCGCCGGGCCATCCCGATACCCGTACCCTTCCGACCCGGCGAGGGTGTTCACGGAGCCGTTCGGCAGGAGGACGCGAACGCGCTCGTTGATCCAGTCCGCGATATAGAGGCGATCCTGGGCGTCGAGGGCCACGCTGAAGGGATTATTGAACCGGGTGGTGGGGCCGGAGCCATCCAGGAAGCCGGGAGTCCCGTTCCCCGCCAGCGTGGTGACGCGGCCCTGGGTGATTTTGCGGATGGCGTGATTGCCGGTGTCCGCGACGAACACCCCGCCGTCTCGCGGGTCATAAAGCAGGCCGCCGGGGTTAAGAAAGGTGGACCCCAGGGGGTTGGTGTCGTAGTAGCCGGAGGCGCCGGTCCCCGCCAGGGTGGTCACCTGGCCGTCCGGCGTCACCTTGCGGATGAGGTTGTTGAACGTGTCGGCGACGTAGATGTTTCCGTCGGGGTCCGTGGAGATGCCGCTGGGGGTATTGAAGGAGGCGTCCCGACCCCGGCCGTCCTGGCGACCGGGTTTGCCGTTTCCGGCGAGGGTGGAGACCCAGCCGTTCAGGCTGATCCGGCGAATCGCGTGATTGTATGTGTCCGCCACCACGAGCGAGCCATCGGGGAGGAAAGTGATCCCTTCGGGGCGGTAGAAGCGAGCTACTGCAGGAGGGCCGTCCGCGAAGCCGGGAAAGAGGCCGCCGGACAGCGTGGTGACCTGGCCATCGGGGCTGAGCTTCCGGATGCGGCCAGTCCCGTATTCCGTGAAGAAGATGACCCCGTCCGGGGCGATGGCCATGTCCCAGGGGTCGAACAGGTAGATGGACTGCGCGGGGCCGTCCCGCGTCTTTTCGGGGTTTTGCGCCAGAGTTTTCCGCACATCCTGAAGGCTGGGAGGGCCGGACCCCGCAAGATCAATCACCACCGGCCCCAGGTCGCGCTTTTTCGCCAGGCCGACGGCGATACGCAGCACGGCGACGACATCCTGAACGTCGAGCGTCCCATCCCCATACTCATGCCGTCCCTCGTTCACCAGCGCGGTGGACCGCGGCGGCGCCACATCGCCCAGCAGCCGGTCCCGGTGCAGAGGCGTCCTCACGCCCGCCGCGACCTGGATGAGGCGAACGGCGTCCAGTGTTGTCACGCGCCCGTCCCCATCCACGTCTCCCAGCAGGGCGGCGCGCGAGGGACCGCTCAGGCACGCGAGGACGATCAGGAACGCAGGACCGAGCCGGGTGAGTGAGAGGGACATTCGTTGGGTCTCAGAGGGCCATTGGAGGGGGTGAGCGAGGGAGCGTTGGCAAAAGAAGATGGACCTCCCGGTCTGGAAGAGGTCCGCCTGACGCTATGGCTTCACTAAAATAAGCGGCGGGCGTCCGTCGCCGTCCTTCAGATTTCACCGTCACTGAGGAGATTCCCTTAAGTTCATACCGGCGAAGCCCCAATTCCGCATGATCCGGCCTTGGAGCGGATCACCCGGTCCTTAGGACGCGCTGGCCGGTACGTCGTTACTCCGGCAGTGGCTTGCCCTTCGTTTCCGGGGCCATCGCGAGGCCCGCAAACCCCACGATGTAGACACACGCGACGATGCTCGCCGCCGTTCGGAGGCCCTGCGTAGGGTCCGTCGCCGAGGCGAAGGCGCGCGCCATGCTCCCCAGCGCGAACGGGGCGAGGGCCGCCAGCACCCGCGCGCAGTTGTAACAGAAGCCGGTGCCCGTCGCTCGCAACCGGGTGGGAAACAACTCCGGGAAGTACACCGCATACGCCGAAAACGGAGCCAGCGCGCAGAACCCGACCAGCGCCGACCAGATGAACGCGGTCTCACGGTTTTGAATAAAGTGGAACGCGCCTTCCACAGAACCAAACCCCAATATGAAGAAGAGGAGCAGCGCCGGCTTGCGCCCCATCCGCTCAGCGAGGAGCGCGTAGCTGAACATCCCCAGCAGGCCGCCAAACTGCTGAAAGAAGAAGGCGACGCTGACCGTCTTCGTCACCTCGGCTTTGGGCAGCCCCTGAAACAGCGTGCGATTCAGGTCCGGCAGGAAGAAGCCGACGCCCCACAGGCCGCCGATCCCCGCCACGGCGAGCAGCGTCCCCGCAATCGTGTTCCGCCGCAGGACAGGGTCCTCGAACAGGCCGACGATGGAGCCGATGCGCTGCCCGGTCTTCTTCGCATCGGCCTGGGCGCGCACCCATTTCTCTGGCTCGCGCACCATGCGCCGGATGAAGAAGACCAGAATCGCCGGGGTCGCCCCAATAGCGAACGCCCACCGCCAACTCTCCCCCACGCCGCTCAGGCCGTACGTGATGACCGCCGCCGACATATTCCCCACCGCCGACAGCGACTGAAGCGTCCCCAGCGCCATCGGGCGGGAGCGGTTGGGGAACACCTCCGCGACCAGCGCCGCCCCCGCCGCGAACTCCCCGCCCACGCCCAGCGCCGTCATGAACCGGCAGACCGTGTACCAAAACACTGTGTGAGTGAGGCCGGTCAGCCCGGTAAACGCCGCGTAGATGAGGATGGTGAGTGACATCGTGCGGGCGCGGCCCAGCTTGTCGCCCAGCATGCCGAAAATGAAGCCGCCCGCCGCCCAGCCGAGCAGGAAGATCGCCGTGATCGTTCCGCCCATCTGCTTGGCGATGGGGCCGAGCTGCTCCGGCGCCACACTGGAGCGCAGCAGGTCTTCCAGTGACTGCTGGCGGACCAGGTTGAACAGGTTCTGGTCCATCGTATCGAACAGCCAGCCCATCGCGGCGATGGCGAGGATGATCCACGCGTACCGATCCACTCCCTGATACCATTTCAGGTGAGCGTCGTCGGAGGACGCCGCCGCGCCGTTCGCCGGTGACGATGAAGTCGGGGTCGGTTTGGACATGCGGGTCTCCTCGTGAACGGGCGGCGCTCTCACGCCGGGCTGAGGCTACGGCGCGACCACCGCGATCTTCGGCGGGTCGGTGTAAGCGAGGCCCAGGGCAGGGACCTCCGCTTCGTCGGGCGGGCCGTCGTGAAGGAACAGCCGGTAGCGGAAGGTGATCGTCTCGCCCGCCGGAGTGGTCATCTCTCCCGCCTTCGGATTGGATTTCTGCGCCGGATCGAAGTCGTGCCAACCGAACGGGTTCGCGGCGAACAGGCCGTAGTCGCGGACGTGCCACCAGGTGGGATGGCGCGGGTTGCGGGCGTTGTCATACAGCGCGACGCCGGACACTTTCCCCTCCACCGGCCCCCAGTAGTCGCACCAGTCGGCCCGGCGACCCCACGCGGCGGCGTCCTGGTCTCCGGCGGCGTTCAGGATGTGGCCCGCGCCCGCTTTGCCGCCACCGGGATTGACGCGCATGGAGTCAGGGACGCGGATGCCAAGCAGTCCATCCTTGTTGTCGCCCCAGACGAGCGGAGCGCCGAGAGCGGTGACGGCGAACTCCATGTCGAGAATCAGGCCAGCCTTCACGGGATAGAAGTGGAAGACGCGGCGGTCTCGCGCGACAGTTTTGCCGGAGGGGTCCACCCAGTCGGTCGCCGTACGCAGCAGGCCGAAGACGGGGCCGCTCCGCAGTTCGAGGGGGCCGGTGTCCACGGTGCGCCCGGTCCCCTTGCCTTCGGTCCAGTAATCCACGCCGTTAACCATGCTGTGGGTGAACCAGAGGCCGCGATGGTGCGGATGGTCGTCGCTTTCGCCGGGGCGGTCGGTTTCCACGGGCCAGTGGCGGGTCATGCTCCGCCCGTCGAGGGTGTTGAGGGGGTAGAAGTACGGCTTGTTGGGGCCGGTTCGCGTGTTGTAAGTGGTGATGAGTCGGCCCGCCACAGCCACATCCACGCCTTTGGCGCCTCGCTTCACCGTGACGCGCGGCGCGACGCTCTTTTGGGGCAGGTAGAGGCGAACCGCGCGCGTCTCCCCGGCCTTCAGCGGCTCAGAGAGCCACGTGAGGCGCTCCATGCCCGGCCTCGCTGAGGGTTCCCGCTCGGCCCACGTCCCGCCATTGGGGAGGACGGCCACGGTTCCCCGCCGCAGCGTCCGCGCCGGAACTTCCACGGAGAGCGGCGCCTGAGGCGTGTCATGCCGCGCTGTCACCGTCACTCGAAGCGTTTGCGCCCGACTGACCAGGGGCGGCGCCCCGCCGAGCAGGACGACGGCCATCGCCAGCGCGCTCCGGCACAGACGGCAGTGTCGGCTCATGAGTGTGGGCATGACGGTCTCCTAGGCGGGCGGCTATCCCGTCACGGTGGGCAGGGTGAACGGCTCGCGGTACTCGCGGGAGAGGAAACGGTTGGCGGTTTGGCTCTCCGTGAACACCCGCTTCAGTGGGTCAAACCGCAGATACTTCCCGCGCCGGTAAGGGGTGTGATCGAGGTCCACGCCGTTCGCCATGAGGTGCTCCTTCATGCGGATAAAGGCGTCGGTCGCTTCCGCGCTCTCCCCGGCGGGAGGCTCCATCGCCGATCCGGGCCGGTCGAAGGGGGCATCGGCGCCGAGGCGATACGAGATGTTGCCCATGTGGCAGAGCGCGCTGGAGAGGAACGCCTGCTCATACGGCGCGTTGAGGAGCGCTGCGTTGAAGATTTTCACGGCGTCCACGAAGTTGCGGAAGTGATCGCCGCCGCCCTTGAATTCCTTGATCAGTTTATGATCGTTATCGAAGGCCGCCGCCGCCGCGTAGTTGCTCGTGAAGGCGACGTAGCCATGTTCAGCGTAGATGAGATCGCCAATGTCCACGCCTTCAAACTTCGGCGTGACGAGGCCGCGCACCTCAAAGATCAGAGGGTGGCCGGGATAGTCGAACATGACAACAGCGGTGTTCGGCGTCTGCCCCTGGTCCAGGTAGCCGAAGCGCCCTCCCGCCGCCACAACCGCCCTGGGCAGCGTCACCTCGTTCAAGGCCCAGCGCGCGATGTCCATCTGGTGGATGCCCTGGTTGCCGAGGTCGCCCGCGCCGTACTCCCAGTTCCAGTGCCAGTTGTAATGGAAGCGGTTCGGGTTGAAGGGGCGTTCGGGGGCGGGGCCGAGCCAGATGTTGTAATCCACACCGTCGGGGACAGGCGCGTTGGGGAGGATGCCGATGCTCGTGCGGCGCTTGTAGCAGAGGCCGCGCGCCAGCCTTACCTTGCCCAGCTCCTCCGCGTGAAGGTACGCGATGGCGTCCCGCATGGCGGCGTGGCTGCGGCTTTGGGTGCCGCCCTGCGCGATGCGGTATCGGTTGGAGGCGTCTCGCCCGGCCAGGTACCCTTCGTGAATGTTGTGGCAGACCGGCTTCTCGCAGTACACGTCCTTCCCGGCCTGCACGGCCCACATGGTCGCCAGCGCGTGCCAGTGGATCGGCATGGCGAGGGAGACGGCCCGCACGTCGGGGTCCTGATAGAGCTGCCGGAGGTCCTGATACACCCTGGGAGCCTTGCCGGTCTTCTGCTTCACGCGGTCGGCCTGCTTGCGCGCCACGTTGAGGTCCACGTCGCACAGGGCGAGGAGGTCCACGTCCGGCATGGCGAGATAGGCGTCCATATGGTTCTGGCCGCGCCCGTTGAGGCCGACGCACGCCACGCCGAGCCGATTGTGGGGCGCGACGAACGGGGGATTCGGCGCGGGATCGGCGGCGCGAGCGCGGTCGGCGGCGGTGAGGGCGCCGAGGGTGGCGGTGGCGACGGCGAGGCTCTCTTCGAGGAATTGGCGGCGGGTGAAGTTCGGCATGAGGGCATCCTGCGCGGCGCGGGAGGGGAATCGGTTTGGGCCTTCCTCTCTCCCTTCGGGCGCAAGCGGGCGGTTCCCTCCCGACCCGCGTTTTTGATCGTCATGCAGGCGTTCACCTGTCGCTGTGGAATGATGCGCGAGGGAGAATCCCGCCGATGGACGGCGCCGTTTCCCCGTCGCTTGTGAAGGAGGAACCGCATGATACAGCCCGCCCTGCTGCTGGACGGCGCGGAAGGCACGCCCCTCCGCACGTTCGCCGCGCGCCTGCAATCGCGCAACCCGCCGCCGCCCCTCGCGCCGAAGGAGCCGTGGAACGAAGGATTGCTCGCCGTGCTGCAAGGCGCCGACGCCGCCGAACTGGTCGGGAAATCCGGCCCCGCCGCGCCTGCCGACCAAGCCGCGCTGTGCGGCCTCATGCTCTGGAACGACGCCCTCTCCGACGCGCACGGCCTCTGCCAGAACCTGGAGGACGCCACCGGCAGCTACTGGCACGCGATCATGCACCGCCGCGAACCCGACTTCCCCAACGCGAAATACTGGTTCCGCCGCGTCGGAGACTTCCCCACGTATCCCGATCTGCGGGAGCAGGCGCTCGGCGTCTTCACCGAGGCCGAGGCGCAGTCTGAGAATGCGCTGGAAAAACGTTTGGCGGTGGAAGCCAATCCCGCGTGGGACCCGTTCCGCTTTGTAGACTGGTGCGCCGAGGCCGTCAACGCGCCCAACGTCGATCCCGCCGCCGTTCGGCTGCTGGAAGCCGTCCAGCTCCGCGAGATCGAGCTGCTGCTCTCCCACTGCTGGCGAGTGGCGCGCAGCGCTTCCGCCCCGTAGCCGCATGACCTCCCCGCAATCCTCATTCGTCCCCTCTCCCGGCGCGCGGGTCCCGCCGGGACCTCCCGCCGCAGGAGCGCTGTTGTGAGACTGGTCACTTACCGAACGAACGGCAAGCCGAGAGTCGGAATCGAGCGCCACGGTCGCGTGGTGGACCTCGAACGCGCCTACGCCGTGCTGACCGACGCCGCCACCGCCGCCCGCTTCTTTGGCGGCGATATGCGCGACCTGCTGGAGGCCGGTCCCGACGCGATGGACGCCGCCCAGCGGGTTCACCAGGCCGCCGGTGAGAGTCCCGCCCTCGCCGACCACAGCCATCCGATGGACAAGGTGGAACTGCTGGCCCCGGTGACGCGCCCGGAGAAGGTGATCTGCGTCGGACAGAATTACCGCGACCATTGCCTCGAACAGAACCAGCCGATCCCCGAAAGCCCCATCCTGTTCGCCAAGTTTCCCACCTCGGTGCAGCATCCGTTCGCGCCCATCGTGTACCCGCGCCCGACCGAGCAACTCGATTATGAGGCGGAGCTCGCGGTGATCATCGGGCGGCGCGGCAAACACATCGCTCCCGAAGACGCTTACGACTACGTGGCCGGGTACGCCTGCGCCAACGACGTGAGCGCCCGCGACATTCAGTTCTCCGATAAGCAATGGGTGCGTGGTAAAAGCTTCGACACCTCCATGCCGCTCGGCCCCGCCCTCGTCACGAAGGATGAAATTCCTGACCCGCAGGCGCTGGGAATCCGGTGCATCGTGAACGGGCAGACGCTTCAGGACTCCAACACGAGCAACCTCATCTTCGATGTGCCTTACCTCATCGCGTTCATCTCCCAGATGCTCACCTTCTCCCCCGGCGACATCCTCCTCACCGGCACTCCCCCCGGCGTCGGAATCTTCCGCAAGCCGCCTGTGTTGCTCAAGCCGGGCGACACCGTGACCGTGGAGGTGGACGGCCTCGGCGCCCTGACCAACCCTGTCGTCGCCGATGAAAGTTGATCCCGAAGCGAAGCCCAGAGCGGCCTCGCCCGCCGACGCCCCGCCGCGCGCCCCGCTCCCCCCGGAGGAGACGGCGCCGCGCATGGGCCGGGCGGTGTTCATCGGGATTCTCGCCGTCGTGGCGGTCTGCCTCATTGTCGGGTACGCCGAGCTGGTCATCACCTACATCCAGATCGGCATCCTCCAGTTGCCGCCGGTGGTGGTGGGCGCCTTTCTGTTGCTCATCATCACCAACAGCGGGCTGGGGCGCGTCTCCCAGCGGCTGAAGTTGCGGCCGCAGGAGCTGACGATCATCTACTCGATGATGCTCCTCGGCGCGATGGTGGCGTCGCGCGGCCTGATGGAGAAGGTCCTCCCGCTCCTCGTCTCGGCGGACTATTTCGCCAACGACAGCAATCAGTGGCAGCGGCACTACTTTCCCAACATCAAATCGTGGCTCGTGCCGTTCGACCCGACGAAAAGCAGCGGGCAGTGGGTTTCCAAGCGCTTCTTTGAGGGACTGCGCTACGGCGAAGCGGTGCCGTGGGGCCTCTGGATGAAGCCCCTCATCGCGTGGGGGATTCTCGCGCTGGCGGTGTTTGGCATCTTCTTCTGCATGGCCGCGCTGCTGCGGCGCCAGTGGGCCGACAACGAGCGCCTGAGCTTCCCCCTGGTGCAGCTCCCGTTTGAGATGGTGCGCGAGGAAGCCGGGCTGTTCAACAAGCCGATTGCGTGGATGGGCATCGCCACCAGCGGCACAATCTTCCTCATTCGCGGCCTGCATGCGTGGTATCCGTCGGTGCCGAACATCCCACTGGAAGGGTGGACGCTCAATCAGTCGTTCGTCACGCTGCCGTGGAGCGCGATGTTCTACACGCCGGTGTTTGTTTCGTTCGCGGCCATCGGCTTCTTCTATCTGCTGCCGACGGAGCTGCTGTTCGCGCTCTGGTTCTTCTTCCTCTTCGCCCGCTTCCAGGATGTCTTCTTCGCCAGTTTCGGCATGGAGATGGAGACGATGCCGCTCTACCCGACGTACAAGCACATCGGTTACCAGGTGATGGGCGCGTATCTCGTGCTGGTGGCGTACCTGCTGTACAGCTCGATGCCGTACTTCAAAAGCGTGCTGCGGCGGGCGTTTGGCCGGCGAGCCCCCGGCGAAGCCCCGGACACCACCGAGGAGATGCTGCCCCCGCGCGCAGCGGTCTACGGCCTGCTCTTCTGCTTCACGGTGGCCGTGCTGTGGGCCGTCGCGGCGGGCATGACCCCCTGGATCGCCGTGGCGGTGTTTGCTATCTACGCCTTCGCCATCGCCCTGCTCATGGCCCGCAGCACCGCCGAAGCCGGACTGCTGATGACCGAGACTTCGTTCCGGCCTTCCGACGTGTATCGCCTCTTCGCGCCGACGAACCTCATGGGCCACGCCAATATGACCGTGCTGGCGTTCCTCGACCCCGCCCTCTTCCGGGATTATCGCGGCCTGGTCCTCACCGGCTTCCTCGACGGCCTGAAACTCGGCGACGGCGTGGGCCTCTCCCGGCGCAAGCTGGGCGTCGTCTTCGTGATCGCGTTGCTGGTGGCGCTGGTCACGGCGGGGGCCTTCGAGCTGTGGCTGCCGTACCGCAACGGTGGCATCACGATGTACGGCTACGTCTATCAGGCGAACAATCAGTGGGGCTTCCAGGATTACGCCGGGCCGATGGCGGGGCGCGTGCCGTTCGACTGGACGAATAAAATCTGGTTTGCGGTAGGCATCCTCTTCACCCTCTTTCTCTCGTTCATGCGAACGCGGTTCTTCTGGTGGCCGTTTCACCCGCTGGGGTACGCCCTGAGCGGATCGTGGACGATGATCGTCTTCTGGTTCCCGTGCCTCATCGCGTGGATGCTCAAGGCGATGATCCTCCGGTATGGCGGCATGCGGACCTACGTTCGGCTGCGGCCGTACTTCCTGGGGCTGGCGCTGGGCGAGTTCGGCATGGCGGTGATCTGGGCGGTGGTGTCGTGGGTCTGGAACGTCCCCGCGCCGAGTTTCCCGTGGCCGTAGTCGTCCCCGCGCCGAGTTTCCCGTGGCCGTAGTCGTCCCCGCACCGAGTTTCCCGTGGCTGGTGTCGTCCCCGCGCCGGGTTTCCAATGGCCGTAAGCGCGGGTTTGCGCTCGTTCAGCGGGCGCATCATCAATACGAAGAACGGCACCAACAATCCATAACGCCGCCTATCAGCGCCTCAGTATCCCAAAAGCGCCCCCGCAATTCGTCTTTGGGGCGTTGAATTTGTCACCATCCGAGTGTCACGATTTCTGGATACTCCAATTTCCCACGACGGAGTTCCGTTATAGATGTAAAGGAGAGCGAAATTGGCAAGCCGTAGGCTCACCGAATGCCCCGTCTGCGACGCCCCGCTGGCCGTCACGGAGCTGCGCTGCGGGTCGTGCGACACCACCCTTCACGGCGACTTCACCACGTCGCAATGCACCTTCTGCAACCTGGCCCCCGATCAGGCGAAGTTCCTCGACCTGTTCCTCCGGTGCCGGGGCAATCTCCGGGAAGTGGAGCGCAACCTGCACCTTTCCTACCCCACGGTGCGGGCGCGGCTCGACACCCTGCTCACTCACCTGGGCTATCCCACCAGCAAAGAGACTTCCGACACCGACGATACCAAGGAATAATCGGGGCGCGACCGGCCATCGGAGCTGTCCGTGCCCCCATCCCTGATCTCGGCGCCCTCTCCCGCTACCAAAGGAGGGAACGGCTGAGATGGAGGCACGGACATGGCTCTGGATGAAGAACGAAAACTCGTGCTCGAAATGCTCCAGAACGGCACCATCACCGTCGAGGAGGCCGAACGCCTCATCGCCGCTCTCTCGCGCGACGCGGCCCCGCAGGCCGAAACGCCTCCTCCTCCCCATGAGCGCGAGGCGCGCGCCGGCCATGCCGGACACGCCGAGCATGACGACTGGCGGCGCGGGCCGGGACGGGGCTTCTTCGCCGACGACTGGCAGGAGAAACTGCGGGAGAATTTTCAGGTCGTGCAGGAGGAGGCCCGCAAAGCCGCCGACCTCGCCCGGCGGGAAACCCAGCGCGCCATGCAGGAAGTGCAGGAGGCGCTCAAGGAGTTTCGGCCCCCCGAAGGCATGCCCGACCGCTTCCGCGACGTGATCCATGAAGTCGGCGACCGGGTGCGCGAAGGCTGGCTCGGCGGAGGACCCGGCGGCAAGTGGCCCCCCTTCTTTGGAGGAAACGCCCCCGGCGCCTCCATGCGCGGCGCCAATCTCCAGGGCGCGAATTTGAACGAGGCCAATCTCCAGGGCGCGGACTTTACCGACGCCGGACTGGAAGGCGCAACGTTCAACGAAGCCAACCTGGACGGCGCCATCCTGCGCGGCGCCCGACTCACCGGGGCGAACCTCGCGGAAGCGCGCCTTCGCAACGCCGACCTGGGTGAAGCCCTCCTCGTGGGCGCCAACCTCTCCGAGTGCAATCTGGCCAACGCCAACCTTCAGGACGCCAACCTCCAGGGCGCGAACCTGAGCGAATCGAACCTCGCGCGGGCCAATCTCCACAACGCCAACCTGGAAGGCGCGCTCGTGAGCGAGTGCAACCTTGAACACGCGAACCTCAGCGACGCCAACTTCCGGGGCGCGAACATGAACGAGTCGCGCGTCGTGGGCAGCGATCTCTCCCGCGCCTGCTTCGAGGGCGCGTCCCTCAACGAGTGCAACTTTGAAGGCTCCAACCTGGAGAGCGCCAACTTCACCGGCGCCACCATGAATGAGTCCCGGCTGGCCGACTGCAACCTGAATCACGCCGATCTGACCGGCGCCAACCTGAATGAAGGTCACATGGAGCGCGCCCGCCTCTCCGAAGCCATCCTGCGCGGAGTCAACGCCTCCGAAGCCCGCCTCGACGGCGCGGTGATGTGGGACGCGGACCTGGAAGGCGGCAACTTCCACGAAGCCAGCCTCGACGGCGCGCAGCTGCAACACGCCTCCCTCCGGGGCGCCAACTTTTCCGAGAGCAACCTACGCAACGTCAATCTCACTGACGCCGATCTCCAGGGCGCCAACCTGAGCGAGGCGGTCATGGACGGCGGAAACCTGTCTGGCGCCAACCTTCAGGACGCCCATCTGGACGGCGTTCATCTCCACGACGTCGTCTACACCGAAGCCACTCAATGGCCCCACGGGTTCGACCCAAAGGCCCACGGCGCCAGACTGGCCGCCACCCCCGAAGCCCCTGCGGAGAGCCGTCCGGTCAGGGTGAACGTGGTAGTCCATGAGACGCGGGTGGAGACGAGCGACGAAGCAGAGCCAGACGAGATGGAAACGCCCGTCGAGATGGAAATGCCGGAGGAGAGGGAGGCGCCGGAGGATACGGAAACGCCGGAGGAGACGGAAACGCCGGAGGAGAGGGAGGCGCCGCCGGTGATGCGACCGACCCTCGAAGCGCCCGCCGAGGCGTCTTCCTCCAGCGAATCGGCGCGGGTGATGGAGCCGGTCTCCCCAACTCCCGCCGCTCAGGAAAGTCGGCAAGGAAATCTCCATTGGTCCTCGGAGGTGAAGGAAGGAGCGATCCGATGGCTGAAGGTGGAGAATCCCCTGGGAGCCATCCGCTGTACGGGCAGCGCTCCGGGCCGGGTGGAGGTTCACCTTGCGCTCACGGTCTCCGGCCCCGACGGCGCATGGGGGGAGACGATGGACGGGTGGCTAAAGGTGTCGGAATCCGGAGGGGAGGCGACTCTGAGTGTGCCCACTCCGCCGGAAGGCGTGAACGCCCGCGCCGACGTGGAGATCACCTGTGACCCGGCTATGAGCGTGGACCTTCAAAGCGAGGTGGAGGTCACGGTGAAGGACGTGCGCGGTAACACGATGACCGGCAAGGGCCGCTTCCAGCTGGGCTGAGCGGAGCGATTGTTTGACCTCACCCCGGCCTTTCTCCTTCTCCTTCTGTGCGTGGGAGAGGGAGAAAGGCTTCATCTCAGGAGAGGGGAAGCGGCAGGAAGGAGCATGACCCATGAAACATATCGCGGTGGATGATGAGACGTACGCCCTGGCTGAACGATGGGCTACACACAAAAAGATCACGATTCCCGAAGCCGTCTCCGAAGCCCTGCGCACCGAAGTCGCCCCTCCGCTCGACCCCATGGCGACTATCGGGTGCATGGCCGATGAGGCGGAGTTTCTCGACCAGCTGGTTGAAGACGCAATGCTGGACCGCGCCACGCTGCCCATGCGCCTGGAAGAGATTGAGTTCCGCGATGAATGAGTCCGTACTGGATACAGACATCCTCTCGGAAGTTCTGAAGGGCCGGGACGCAAAGGTCGTGACCCATGCAAGGGAGTATGTTCATGCCTTTGGAACCCTCACGACGACCGCCGTTACGGTGTTGGAAGTGGTACGAGGCTATGAGAAGGCAAGGCGGCCCCGACCGCTTCAACATGCCATGGCAGCCATCCGAACCTATCGCGTCCTGCCATTCGACGCTTCATGCGCTGAAATCGCGGGGCGGATTCATGCGGAACTGGAACGAGCAGGTCGGCCCATTGGTGTGATGGACCCTATGATTGCCGCAGTGGCAATTCATCACGGGTTGACGCTGGCCACGGGAAATACCGCGCACTACGCCCACATCCAGCGCCTGGGCTATCCCCTCACGCTGATCAATTGGCGCGACTGAAGGAGCGGATCGGATGAGGGGACTGGAGACGAAAGAGGGTGACAGCGCCCAGGGGTGAGGTAGAAAGACTGTATCCGAAGAGACCATGATCTCACCGGCCCCTCTCCTGCGGGAGAGGGGTGGCCGAAGGCCGGGGTGAGGTAGAAAGACTGTATCCGAAGAGACCATGCCGTCCACTGGCCCCTCTCCTATGGGAGAGGGGTGGCCGAAGGCCGGGGTGAGGTAGAAGGGCTGTATCCGTAGAGACCATGATCTCACCGGCCCCTCTCCTATGGGAGAGGGGTGGCCGAAGGCCGGGGTGAGGTAGAAGGTTAGCGCTCACGTAATCCCCAGGTCCCACCCCGCCGCCAGGTCGCGCGCGGAGAATTGGCGAAAGGCGAGGACGGTGTTGGTGCGGAGGATGCCGTCCAGTTGGGTCAGTTTTTCCGGGACGACGGTGGCGAGGTCGTCGTAGTCGTGGGTGCGGAGGACGACGAGGATATCGAAGTCCCCGGTGACGCTGTACACCTCGGCGACGTTGGGCAGGTTGGCGATAGCCTGGGCGATGTCAGCGATTTTATTGGGGACAGCCTGCACCATGACAAAGGCGGTGGGCACGGAAGCCTCCTGCGTGGGAAAGGGGAATTCGGTTTCGCCGGGATTATCCCCGGTTGGCGAGATCGGGCTGCCGGGCCGCGCGGGTCTCGTCCAGGCGGCGCACCGGGGTGGTGGTGGGTGCCTCGCGGAGCATCTCCGGGTCCTCCTCCGCGATGATGCGCATGGTTTCGACGAAGGCGTCCAGCGTCTCCTTCGTCTCGGTCTCCGTCGGCTCAATCATCATCGCTTCCTCAAGGCCGGGGATGAGCGGGAAATAGATCGTCGGGGCCATGAAGCCGTAATCGAGGAGGCGCTTGGCGATGTCGAGGGCGCGGACATTCCGCTCCCGCTTCTGTCGGCCCCCGCTCAGGACGCATTCGTGCATGCACAGCCCGGCGACGGCCGGCGGATACAGATCGCCCAATTGCGACAGAATATAGTTGGCGTTCAGCACGGCGTCCTCGGAGACCCCGCGCAGGCCCTCGGCCCCGTGCGCCGCGATGAAGGCGTAGGCGCGGACCAGCACGCCGAAGTTGCCGTGAAACGGGTGCAGCCGCCCGATGCTCTGCGGCCGGTGAAACTCCCAGGTGAGGCCGTCCTCGGTGTCGCGCAGGACGGGGTACGGCAAAAACGGCTCCAGATGCGCCTTCACGGCCACGGGACCCGCACCGGGGCCGCCCGCGCCGTGAGGCGTGCTGAACGTTTTGTGAACGTTGTAATGCATCACGTCGAAGCCCATGTCGCCAGGGCGGACGACGCCGAGGATGGCGTTCATGTTCGCGCCGTCGCAGTACAGGAGGCCGCCTCGGTCGTGAACGAGTTCGGCGATGCGGGCGATCTCCTCCTCGAACAGGCCGAGCGTGTTCGGGTTCGTCATCATGATCCCGGCGACTTCATCGGTCATCCGCCGTTCGAGATCGGCGAAGTCCACCCGGCCTCGGTCGTTGGCGCCGAGGGGGACGATCTGGTAGCCGCACCGGGCGGCGGTGGCGGGATTGGTGCCGTGCGCGCTGGTGGGCACGAGGATTTTGCGGCGGGCCGCGTCGCCTCGGCTCTTGTGGTAGGCGCGGAAGAGGAGGAGGCCGGTGAACTCGCCCTGCGCCCCCGCGACCGGCTGAAGGGTCGCCGCGTCCATCCCGCCGATCTCGCAGAGGAAGCGCTCCAGCGTTTTCAGCAGTTGCAGGGCGCCCTGACAGGTTTTGTCCGGCTGATACGGGTGCAGCCCCGCGAACCCCGGCAGTCCGGCGATGGCTTCGTTCACCCTGGGGTTGTACTTCATCGTGCAGGAGCCGAGCGGATAGAAAACCGTGTCGATGCCGACGTTGAGCTGCGACAGCCGCGTGAAGCGCCGCACCACCTGAAGTTCTCCCAGCGCGGGCAGCGGCAGGTCGTCGCGCAGCTGTGACGCGGGCAGCAACGATTCCAGCGGGACCTCCGGCACATCGGAGCGGGGGACTTCGACGCCGGGACGACCGGCCTTCGCCTCATCAAAGAGGGAAGGGACGCGGGGGGCGGGGGGGGAGTCGGAGGAATGAGTCATGGGTCGGCGACGGCCTCGTTAGGAAAAGATGACAGCGCGGAAGGGGGATCAGGCGTAGCGGGAGAGGGCGGCGACGAGCCGCTCGATGTCGGCGCGGGATCGCTTCTCGGTGACGCAGACGAGGAGATGATGATCAAGTTGCGGGAAGAAGCGGGCCATGTCCACCCCGGCGTAAATCCCTTCATCGGCCAGTTCGGCGATGATCTCCGCGCCGGTGACAGGGGTCTCCACCACGAATTCCTTGAAGAAGGGCGCGTCATACGGGAGGCGGAAGCCGGGCAGCGCGGCGATCTGCTGGGCGGCGTAGTGGGCTTTCCGCACGCAGGCTTCGGCCACGCCCCGCACGCCTTCCGGCCCCAGCGCCGCCACATGGGCTGTCATGGCGATGGCGAGGAGGGCTTCGCTGGTGCAGATGTTGCTGGTCGCCTTCTCGCGGCG
>JBBRGS010000014.1:0-34817 GCA_038240635.1 Armatimonadota bacterium | reverse complement strand
CGGTTGACCCTCCGGGTTGAGGCCGGTATAATGACGTGGAGCCGGGGAACGGCGCGTTTCCAGGTTGCGGGCGATTGGCTCAGGGGGAGAGCGCTTCCTTGACACGGAAGAGGTCACTGGTTCAAATCCAGTATCGCCCATACTTCACGCTCCAAAACGCGAGTCTCACGCCTGTAGGGGGCCTTTCCTTCGCGCTATGTCCCTGGTTATTCTCCCTCTTTGGAGAGCAAAATCTCCGTACTAACCACTTCCTTCCTCGAAATTGACGGCGGACTGAAGCCCGAATACTGAGCGCTTCCTTTCCTAATGGAGCGCTCTTTTTCCGTTGCGAGATCCGCGCATTCAGGAAGATCAGCGCCTGTCTTGTGGCGTAAGCGCATCCCCCCCGGTTCCCTTACTGTTCAAATGATAGAAGGAGGGCCAACCAGGCGGCCCCCCGGTCTCATCGCGATTCGATCACTCGGTTCGTCCCTCCAGTTCCGCCCACGAACCGGAGAGCGTCACATCCAGCAAAACCAACTCGCTGGTCTCCCCCCCCTCCACGCGCAGCGCCTCCCCCGTCACGCGGGCGCCGTCTCCCGCCTTCATCGGCTGGCCGTTCAGCGTCACCGCTCCGGTCGCCACATGAAGATAGACGCCACGCCCCTCCTCCACCAGATGATCCGCCGTCTGTCCTGGGTCCAGACGCGCCACCCGCATGGTCGCATCCTGGGCGATGTCCAGCGTCTCCCCCTCGCCCGTCGGCGTGAGGACCGGCAGGAACCGGCCATGCCGCGCCTCCGGGTCAAACCGCTTCTGCGCGTACCCTGGCGTCAGCCCCGTGCGTTCCGGCAGAATCCAAATTTGGAGCAGATGAAGCGGCTCCGTCTCGGACGGGTTGAACTCCGAGTGCGCGATGCCCCGGCCCGCCCGCATCCGCTGAATCTCGAACGGCTGGATGGTCCCGTGGTTCCCCTCGCTGTCCCGGTGCTCCACCACGCCCCGGAGGACGTAGGTGATCACCTCGGCGTCCCGATGGGGATGCGTGGGGAATCCCGCTCCCGGCGCCACGAGGTCGTCGTTCAGAACCCTGAGCGGCCCAAATCGCATCTGCTGCGGGTCGAGATACTCCCCAAACGAGAACGTGTGGTAACTCTTCAGCCATATCCGCTGTCCCACTCCCCGCTCCTCCGCGCGTCGGATCCGAATCATCCTCACCTCTTTTCAGGCGTCTACTCCGCTTCCCGCTTCCCGCTTCCCCACTGGGAATGCGCTCACCCTATCCCTTACCGAGCAGGCTTGCGCCCAGGGCGTAGTACGCGCTGCGATCCAGACGCTCCAGCGCGTCGTACGCCGCCTCAAGGTCCGCGCCGACGATGCAACTGCCGTGACGGGGGAACAGCACGGCGATGGCGTGTTTCGGGATCAGCGCCTCTTTCGGTTTCAGGGCCTCCACCGCCGCGTCCGCGAGGGCCTGGCTGTGCTGCGGCACCGCCGGGGTGAAGCCGATGGTCCCATACTTGTCCGTCTGCTCGGTCATCGGGGGGAGAGGCGTCTCGGTCGCCACGAAGACCTGGATGTTCTTCGAATGGCTGTGAATCACCGCGCCCGCCTGGGGGAATGCCTGGTAAAGCGTGAGGTGCATCTTCGTCTCGCGCGAGACTTCCCCCTCGCCGGAAAGTTGGTTCCCCGCCAGGTCCAGCAGCAGGAAGTCTTCCGGGTTGAGCTGCCACTGCCGCTGGCTCCCGGCGTACCGCGCGCTGGCGAGCACCCCCTCCGGTGTCCGCGCCGAAACGTTGCCCCCCGCGCTGTCGAGCAAATCCTTCGCATAGGCCATTCGGCACAGCCGCGCCAGTTTCTCTCTCATCGCTTCCATCCGCTTCCCGCTCCTTCCCGTCATAACGCGCTTCCCGTTAAGAATCCTCCGCATGACCCCGCCGCATCGGCGCCGCTTCATTATGGCGAACTCGTCGCCTCCAAACGACCGGATCGCCGCACCCGATTCAGGGCAGGAACGACGAGTATCAACGCGAACACTCCCGCATAACCTTCCGCAACCCGGCGGGGACCCTCCTCTCCCCTTCCCCGCTCATCCCGCTTCTCGCATTCCGCTTCCCGGAGGCTCCCGCTCCCTGACTGCGACGCGAAAGGAGGCATCTCATGGCTGTCCGAGTCGGTTTCATCGGCTGCGGCGGTATGGCCAACGCCCACTTCAACTCCCTGCGCCAACTCGAAAATGTCGAGCGGGTCGCCTTCTGCGATGTCAACGTCGAACGCGCGCAAAAGGCCACCGTAACCTACGGCGGAACCGCTTACACCGATTACACGCAGATGCTCGACACCGAGAAACCCGACGCGGTCTATATCGTCGTGCCGCCCGGTTTCCACGGCTCCATCGAACTTGATGTCGTGGAGCGCGGCGTTCCCTTCTTTATCGAGAAGCCGGTCGCCCTCTCCAACGACCACACCGCCCGCGTGCTGGACGCCCTCCGCTCCCGCGATCTCCCCACCGCTGTCGGCTACCACTGGCGCTACCAGTCTGGCAGCGACCTCGCGCAGCAGGCCCTCGCGGGGAAAACCGTGGGCATGGCCCTCGGCTACTGGATGGGCGGCCTTCCCGGCGTCTCTTGGTGGCGGCGGATGGACCAGTCCGGCGGACAGTTTGTCGAGCAGACGACGCACATCGTGGACCTCGCGCGGTACCTCCTCGGCGACGTGAAGCGCGTGTACGCCGCTGCCTCCCTCCGCGATATGACCGACATCGAACCTATGGATGTGCCTGATGTGGGGACCGCCACCCTGGAGTTTGAGAGCGGCGCCATGGGGACGATCAGCAACACCTGCATGCTTGGCATCGGCGGCCCGGTGGGGCTGCACATCGTCGCGCGCGATCTCTGGCTGGAGGTCGGCGGCAAACTCAAAATCCGCGATTCCGACGGCGAGCGCACGGAAGGCGAGGATGTGAACCCGATCCAGCTGGAGGACCAGGCGTTCATCCAGGCCGTAGAGACCGGCGACCGCTCCGCCATCCGCTGCGATTACGCCGACGGCGCGAAGACTCTCGCCGTGACTCTCGCCATCAACGAATCCGCCCGAACCCATCAACCCGTGGACCTGTAGACCAGGGGCCATTCCATCCAGACAGGCCATTTCACCCCCCGCTGGATGTCCCTCACATCAACCCCTGAACCCTGTTTCTTCCCCCCTTTCGATATTGGCTCCCTCGAGCCGCACGGGCGCCCTGTCGGGAGAAAGGATATCTCATGCTCACTTCTCGCACCCTCATCGGCGCCGTGATCGTCGCGTCCGTCTGGGCGATCCCGCTGCCTCGTGCGCATGCCGAGGCCGCTCCTCCGGCGACCGAAGCCGCCGCGTCCGCCGCGACCGACCTGTCCGGCGAGTGGCAGGCGCGCATCGGGAACGCCGCCAATCCGCACCTCACCCAACTCCGCCTTGACCGCGACGGCGCCGGCTACAAGGGAGTTTACACCACCAGCGACGGGCAACAGTTTCCCGTCACCGCCACCCTGGAAGACGGCCTCCTGGTTATGCGCGCCACCTACGGCGACGGCCCCAACGGCGCTACCGAGCACATCTTCCGCCTCAAGGCCGACGGCGCGGGCTGGACAGGTCCCATCACCGGGCCGGATCAGGCCGTCACCGTGATGCGGCTCGTCCGCGTGGGCGCCGCCTCCAACCCCTCCGCGAAGTCCGGGATGGAAGGCTCATGGCTCCTCACCACGCAGGGCCGAAACAACGCCAACGCCAACCCGAACCGCCGCATGGAGCGCGAACTCGTGCTGAAGCATGACGGCGCCGCATGGACCGGCGTCCTCAAGGCCCCGAAGAACCTGCCCGCCAACGCCGCCGGTCAACCGTGGGCGCAGGACCGCGAACTGAAGGAAGTCACCGTGAACGGCGAGGAGATTTCCTTCGTGATGGAGTTCGCCCGCAATGGCCAACCGACCCCTCGGACCTACAAAGGGAAACTCGTTGGCGACGCGCTGGAAGGAACCATTGAAGGCGAAACGGGCGGGAACTCCGCCAATGGCCTCCGCTCATGGAAAGCCACTCGCATGAAAGAGGACGCCGGAATCGTCGGGGAGTGGCGCTTCAGCATCACCGCGCCGGACAAAACCTACCCGGCGGTGATCACCTTCCGCAAAGAGGGCGACGGTTTCGCGGGACAGTACGCCGGGGGGAGCGGCCCCATCGCCGTGAAGGATATGCTGGTGGAGGGGAACAACGTTCGCTTCACTGTGGACGCCCCGGTGGATGGGCAGACGATGCATGTCGCCTTCAACGGGACGCTGAACGGAGACACGCTGCAGGGGTATGTCACCGCACCGGATGGCATGGCCCCGTTCAAGGCCCAGCGTTCTCCCGCCGCCACTGAGGGAGCCTCAACCGCCAGCCCCGTCGGCGAGTGGGACCTCACCATCAAAACGCCCGACCGCACCTACACCCCCACCATGGCATTTAAGAAGGAGGCCGACGGTTATTCGGCCCAGTACGGCGGCCCCGGCGGAAACATGGCGGCGAAGGATGTGAGCGTGGACCCCGCCGGCGTGAAGTGGACCGTGGACCTCTCCGTGAACGGGAACACGATGCATCTCGCCTTCTCTGGCGCCGTCACCGGCGACACCATGACCGGCGTCGTGAAGACCGAACAGGGCGATGCGTCCTTCACGGGCAAACGGAAGAAGTCCACGCCGTAAATTAGGGAGGGACCGCTCAAGCATCACAAGCATCACCTGAAGGCGCGCCCGATTCTCATTTCGGGGATGGGCGCGCCAGCAGTCGGCGGTATCCGCCGGGTAGAGAGGCCAATTGCGCCGGGCAGAGAGAGATCCGCCTCAGGGAGCGCTCCCTGCTACTCACCTTCAGGAGGACGACCTTCCTCGCTGCGGATCCTAAGGAGTTATTCATGACACCGTTCCGCGCCGCCATCCTGGGCTGCGGAGGCCGAGGCCGGGCGCACGCCGCCGGTTACGCCGCCGCCCCCAACGCCGACATCGTGGCCTGCTGCGACCCCGATGAGGCCAACGCTCGTCGCCTCGCCGCCGCGCATGATGTGCCCGCCGTCTATTCCGATTATCGCCAGCTGCTTGATGAAGTGAAGCCGGACGTGGTGAGCGTCTGCACGTGGCCGCACCTCCACCGCGAAATGGTTGAAGCCGCCGTGGAGGCCGGAGCAAAGGCGATCCACGCTGAAAAGCCGATGGCGACCACCCTCGGCGACGCCCGCGCCATGCACGCCGCCTGCGAACAAGCGGGTGTGATGATGACCTTCTGCCATCAGCGCCGGTTCGACGCCGAGTTTCGCAAGGCGCGCGAACTGGTTCGCAACGGCGCCATCGGCGAACTCGTCCGCATCGAAGGTTATTGCAGCAATATGTACGACTGGGGCACTCATTGGTTTGATATGATGCACTTCTTCAACGGCGAGCGCGACGCCGCGTGGGTCATGGGGCAGATTGATGTGTCCCTCGACCGCAAGGTGTTCGGCGTCCCAGTGGAGACGAGCGGCCTTAGCCAGGTCCACTGGAACAACGATGTGGAGGGGGTCCTCTTCACCAGCAATAACCCGGATACCCCGCGCCTCTCCAAATGGGTGGAGCGCGAAGGCATGGCCCTGCACGGCTCAGAAGGTCGCATCCTGGTCCATGTGTCGAACGGCCCCCGGCTGCGGGTGCGGCGCTTCGGCCAGCCGAGCGACGAATGGCCCACGCTGCCCGACCTGCCGGACGCCACTGTGCTGTCCGTCCTCAACCTGCTGGAATGCCTGGAGTCGGGGCGGGAGCCGGAACTGAGCAGCCGACGAGCGTTGCGCGCGACGGAACTGATCTTCGCCACGTACGAGAGCAGCCGCCGCCGGGGTCGCGTCATGCTGCCGCTGGAACTGGAGGATTCGGCCCTCATCACGGGCCTTCAGGAAGGCTACTGGCATCCCCGGCCCAAAGTGTGAGGCGATTCATCTCCTGAGCATGAACAGGGAACGCTCCGACATCGCGGGGGAGATGATAACATCCATATGGATGCGCCACACTGAAAGCGAGACTTCTCCCCTGCCCCGCTGACCTTCCTCCGTGAGGCCGCCATGTCCCCCTTATCCCGCATCCTCCTTGCCGCCGCGCCGGTTCTCCTGCTGCCGGGCTGCTGCCCCGTGCCGCTGGGCAAAACCTCCCGCACAGCCAAACCCGCAGCGGTCGCCGCTCAGCCCGTTCCCACGGAGGCGGTGGCGGTCGGCGCCCCCGTGGCGCGCGAGATCGCCGACGCCCTGGCCGCGTCCCCCAAAACGAAACCTTTGGCGGGAATGATCCGCATCAGCGCGACCGAAACCGAGGTCACGCTGGACGGCAAGGTGCCCCTGCGCGACGACATCACCGAAGTGGTGCGCGTGGCGACCGAGAAAGCGGGCGACCGAACGGTCCTCAGCCATCTGAAACTTGGCGGCCAGCCGCTCACCAAAGAGGCCGCCGAGAAGCGGAAGTGGAGCGGGTAACTCCGCCTGGGATAGCGCCTCCACAGGCGAACACTTTCATAGGGTCCCGTCCTCTCACCTGATGGACCGGAGGTGGCTTTTCAGCCTTAGCAGCCTCATCTGAAAGACGCAGATCCGATCTGAAGCGTGCTTTAACCCTCGCGCGGGCGTCATACAACAGACAGTGCGGAGAGAGGTTTTTTGAGGAAACGCTTCAGGCCATCTGTGGGAGGCCGTTGGGCGCGGGCGCGTCCGGCTCGGTGTGAGTCAGCGTCACCTCATACTTTGCCTCGAATTCCTCCTCTGTCAGGTACAGGTCTTTCTGTACGGCGCGGCAGAAGGTTTCCATCTCGCGGCTGTTGGGCAGCGTTTTCAGGTAGCGCCGTCGCCCGTGGGACCGCTCTTCCAGGTACACCGGGTAGCCCAGTTGAGGGTTGCGGCTATCCACCACCACCTCCCAGTAGTACGCGGCGTTGTATAAATAGTTGCTCATCGCTTCTCCTCCTCCCCTGACGGGAGGCTGCCCTGGGGAAGTATTGCACGAAAAGCCGTGTCGAAGGCGCCCACATGGGAAACTATCCCAGTATAACGGCGCGCTCGCCGGGTTGTCCAGACCCATAAACCGACTCATTGTCAGGACAACTTCTCGAAGCCGGGGTTCCTTTATCCTGCTTCGGCTGGACCATGCGCCTGCCAGGGGGAGGCCGACTCTGATCAGCGACTCCGGGATGAAGACTGCTCCCACTCCCGGCTCTCGTTGCGCGGCGCACCTCTTCCGTTCCGGCGAGACGTTCCGAGACTGATGCGGGGATCGCACGCTATCGCCCAGCCGTTCAGAGTGACAGATGGCCTCCCGGAACGTTAATCCTCTGGAGGAACTCTCCATTGAAGTTGGAAAAGGGATGCGGTAAACTGGAGCGCTTCCCCTTTACTCATCGCCTCTCCGACGACGCTTCACTGTTTGCCGTAAACTCATTATCCCCTTAGCCCGGCTCCCTCGCCGCGCCTGATTTGCGCCTGAGATTTCCCATGAAACCTCGTTCGCCCGCAAGTGACGAACCCTTCGATAGCCAGCAGAAAATTCTGGAGATTCGCGCCCGCAAGCGTCGCGCCCGCCGCCGCTGGGCCTTGATCACCACGTCCGCCGCACTCATCGCCGGAACCGGCGCCCTCGTGGGTATCGGAGCCGCCGGGTACCTCGTCGCCAGCAATCCCACCGTCCGCAACGTCGTCAGCGCCGTCGTGCATCGCGACATCTCGCCCGACCGCGCCTTCCCCGGCAGGGACAGCCTTACGATGGTCGTCATCGGCGCCGATCAGGATCGCGACGACCGCGACCAGGTGACCGGCAAGGCCCATCGCAGCGACACCCTCATGGTCGCCCGCTTCGACTTCGCCAATCAACGCGCCGGAATCGTCAGCATCCCTCGCGATTCCAAGGTCCACATCCCCGGACGAAGCGGCTACCGGAAGATCAACGCGGCCTTCGCCTATGGCGGCAAGGACCTCACCAAGCAGGTCGTGCAGAATATCCTCGGCGTCTCCCCCGATAATGTAGCCATCGTCAACTTCGACGGCTTCAAGCGAATGGTGGACCTCCTCGGCGGCGTGCCCGTCACCGTGGACAAGCCCCTCCATTACGATGACAACTGGGGCAACCTCCACGTCCACCTCGACCCCGGCGACCATTGGCTCACCGGCGAGCAGGCTCTCGGCTACGTCCGCATCCGCAAGGTGGACAGCGATCTGCACCGCGCGGAGCGGCAGCAGGCGTTCGTGCAGGCCCTTAAGGGCCGCCTGGCCGACCCTCGCGTCTGGTTCCGCGCCTCTTCCCTCATCACGGAAGCGCGTTCCGCCATTCAGACCGACCTGAACGACGCTCAACTCCTCAGCCTCAGCGCCTTTCTGAAGAACCTCCCCCCTGGCGCCGTGCAGACCGCCACCCTCCCCGGCGATGAAGGCCCCTCCTTCGTAACCCTGGACCCCAACGCCGTGCGGGAAGTCGCGCGCAATCTGCTGGCCGTGGAGAACGCGCCTCTCGATGGGCTGGGAGGACGGGAACGCCTCGCGCGCCGCTCCAGCCACCGAAGCCGTTTCAATGATCGCTCCAGCGACATGACGGACTCCAGGAGCGCTTCCGACGCCGAAGCCTCCGCATGGAATGATGCCCCCGCCCCTCCCGCGCCTGCCCGATCCCGGACCCGCCGCCGCCATCATCCCAAAACCTCCGGGAAATCGAACCCGCATTCCGCCGCCGCTTATCCACTTGAAGGACGCACCGATACCGCCGCCTCCCCCGATGGAACCGGAACGGCCGTCCATGTCCAGGAAGTCCCCGCCTCCGAAAGTCCCTCCCGATCCGACGAATCTCCCTCACCCGACGAGCAGACCCACACCTGACCCATCACGCTGCCGCTACGGATAGACCCGTATGGCGGTCGCCTTCACCGCAAGCCACACGCTTCCTCCTGGGGCGAGAGGCAGGCGCCCCGCCGCTTCGTGCGTGATGTCGGCGCGCACCCTCACGCCGATATCCACCGTTACGCGCAGGCGGTCGCCCAGGGACGCGAATTCCACCACGCGGCCCGGCCACTGGTTCTGTGCGGACCCCGACATGGGAGCATCGGAAAGTGTCACCTCTTCCGGCGCGAAGGAGAGATACGCCTCTCCCCTCACGACGCCGGGCAGCGCGTGAAAGAGCGCTCCGTCCGCGACACACTCCTGAAGCCCCTCCCCGCCGCCCACACGAATGTGGTACAGGTTCATTCCCGCCCAGTGCGCCACAAACGCGCCGCGTGGGTGCGCCGTTAAGGCTTCAGCGGTCCCCTCCTGAGTCACCTGTCCGGCCTCCAGGACGATCACTCGGTCGCTGAGGAAACGGGCGTCGAGCGGGTCGTGCGTCACCAATAGCGTAGGGACCGGAGTGTCGGCGAGAGCGGCGCTGAAGGCCTGCCGAACCTCGGCGCGAGTGTTCACATCCAGCGCGGAGAACGGCTCATCCAGCAGTAGCGCCTCCGGTTGAGACGCCATCGCCCTCGCCAGGGCCACCCGCTGCTTTTGTCCCCCTGATAACGAAGGGATGCGGCGGTTCCCCAGCGCCTCCGCTCCAAATCGCTCCAGCCAGCCCATCGCCTGCCGGGCCGCATCGCGCCGGGAAAGCCCCGCCATCCGGGCGCTATACGCCACATTCGCCGCCACACTGAGATGGGGAAACAGCGCCGGTTCCTGAAAGACGTAAGCCACCCGACGGGCTTCCGGCGGCAGGTCAATCCCCCGTTCGACGCTCCAGAGGACGCGGCTACCAAGGGAGATGACGCCTCGGTCGGGGCGATAGAGTCCGGCGATGAGGCGCAGGAGAGTTGTCTTTCCCGCACCGCTGGGCCCCACGAGCGCCACGGTCTCCCCAGCGGCGACGTGGAAATCAGCGGCCAGTTCCAGCGAAGGGAGCCTCAATGCGGTGTTAATGCTCAGGTTTTTGCTCTTTTCCTTCACCGGCTTTGACTCCAGAACCGTCACTGCGACCGCGTCAGACACCGGCGACACCCCACCGCCGCGACAGTCGCTTCGCCAGAATGAGCGCCGTCAGAGCCAGAAGTAACGACACCCCGGAGAGGGCGACCGCCGTGTCCAGATTCGTTTCCATCGCGGACATCACCGCCAGCGGCAGGGTCTGCGTCGTGCCCGGCAGACTCCCCGCAAACATCATCGTCGCCCCAAATTCCGAAAGCGCCCGCGCCCATGCGAGTAATGCGCCCGCCACCACGGAGCCGCGCGCCAAAGGCAGCGTCACCGTAAAGAAGAGCCGAAGAGGCGGCGCTCCCAGCGTACGCGCGGCCTCTTCCAGTCGGGGGTCCACCGCTTCCAGCCCCGCGCGAGCCGTCTTGATGAAGAACGGCGCCGCGATGAAGACCTGCGCCATCACCACCGCAAGCGTCGTGAACGGGATGCGGACCCCGAACGTCTCGCCATACCGCCCGATGAGGCCCTGCCTGCCGAACGCAAGCAGCAGCGCCACTCCGGCTACAACCGGCGGCAGCGCAAGCGGCAAATCCGTGAGCGTGTCCAGCAGTTCCCTGCCTCGAAACGTTCCCCGCGCGAGGAGGCAGGCTACAGGCAGGCCGAAGATCACGCAGGCGGCGGTGGCGAGGGTCGTCGTCCGCAGGGTGAGGGCGAGAGCCATCCCGACCGTGGGGTCGTGAAGATGGCGCCACCAGTCGCTCGGCCGTAGAAACAGAATCAGCGCCACAATGGGACAGGCGAGATAGAGCAGGAGCGGCGCGGAAGCCAGCCACAACCCGGTTGCGCGGTCCCGGCGCTGCGGCGCAGACGGCTCTGTACCCGCGTCAAATTGCATGCGTCAGTGTTTCCCCGCAGAGGACCGAATCGGAACGCCCGCCGAAACCGTGCCTCGTCGGCGCGGCGAAGGCGCCCCGGAAAACGCCAAGGGAGGCGGCAGGAACCCGTGGCGCTTCAGAATCGCCTGCCCAGTAGGACTCATGACGAGGCGCATGAAGGCCGCCGCTGATTTCCAGGACTCGCTGTCGTTCAGTACAGCAATGGGGTAAGCGGCGCGAACGGTTACCGAGGGCGGCAGGGGATACGTCCGCACCCGCCCCCTCGCTGAGGCCGCATCGGTGGCGTACACGATTCCCGCGTCCGCCTCGCCCAGCGCCACCCGGTTCAGGACCGCCCGCGCATTCGTTTCCCGGCTGACCACCTGCGTCCGAATGCGGTTCGCCAATACGGCGTCCTTACCTCCGCGCTGTCGCATGAGCGCCAGGGCTTCCTCGGAGTAGCGGCCCAGGGGAACCGTCGGCCCGGCGAGGACCCATTGCAGGCCGAGACGCGACAGCCCGTCTCTGTCCCGGATTGGCGATCTCTTCGGACCGACGAAGACCAGCCGGTTGGTGGCGAACACCTTCCACCCCTTCACGCGGCCCTCGGCCAGCAGCGCCCTCATGGGACTCAGGTCCGCCCCGGCGAACACGTCGGCGGGAGCGCCCTGCTCGATTTGCACCCGCAGCAGTTGACTCCCAGCGAAGTTGAACTGAAGCCGGTCGCCCGGATGTAATTTCTCATAGGCCGCGCCGAGGGAACGAAAAACATCCTGTAATGATGCCGCCGCAAAGACTCGCACTGTGGCGGCGCGTGCGGGCAAGGGATAACCCGCGATGAAGAGCGCCAGTGTGGCCCACGCGCCCAGGAAGGCCAGCCGATGACGATGCGGGGACAGAGGCAAGCGGTAAAGTCCTTTCGGCGCCGGGCGGGAGAGCGGTTCCGGCGGAGTCTCGCATGGCCTCCGGGCGAGTCGGCATGACGCGGCAGGCCCTCGGAGCGCGGGCATGGAACATCGTATCACATTCATCCGTTCGGACGGCGTCCAGGTCCGAAACGTTGGGAGGGTCTCATGCCGACACCGATTTCGCTGTTGATTGACGATTCGTGCCCGCTCATCCACGTCTACCGCTACCACTGGGAGGCCGTGAACGGTCACGCGCCGTTCACCGAGGACGGGCGTCCCCTGCCCGACTCCATCCCGAACGCCTTTCTGGATCGGTTCGCGGACGTGTGTGACGAACACGGCCTTGCCGGGAAGCTCTCCATCGTGCCGTCGCCCGCCCGCAAAGGCGACATTGTGACTGGCATCGAGGGGTTCGATCCCGCCCTCACCCGCGACTGGCTGGAGACGCTGAACCGCCGACTCGCCGCCCGCTTCGACTTCTCCCCGGAGGGCGTCACCCACAACCTCGCCGTGGACCTCTCCACCGGCCACGACCTGCCTCTCAGCGAGAACGACTGGTCGCAGACGCAAACGCGCGAGACGCTGACGCCCTATCTCATCGCGCAGCTCGACATGGTGAAGCGGGCGGGCGTCACCGCCACCGGCGTCACCTCTCCGTGGTCGTTCGGCGAGCAGGTGGAGCCGGAGTACCTCGCCGCGATCATGGCCGCGCAGTGGGAGGTGAATCGACGGGATTTCTCCTGGTTCTTCCTCCACTTCTGGCCGGATCGGCTCGATTCCCGGCCTTATGTTGCGGCGCGAGAGGACGGTCGAACGCTCGTCTCCATTCCGGGCAACGTGGATGATCTCTTCTGGGCGACGATCAACACACCCCGCGCCGATGACGCCTTAATCTCCTCCCTCGCCGACGGCGCTCTCACCGAGGATGGACGCGGCGGCGCGATTCCCCGCATCCTGGCGGCGGGCGGCTGGCCGATCCTCGTCACGCACTGGCAATCGCTCTGGTCGTGCGGCCTGGAGACGGGCCTGCGGACGCTGGGGGAGGTGGGACGGCGGGTCTCCACTACCCTGGGCGACACGGTGCGCTGGACGACTTGCATGGAGCTGGCGCGGGCCGTCGTGAAGTGAACGCAGCGAAGGGGCCTACTTCAGCATCGTCTTCATGATGGTGAGGACCGACGGCCCCATCACGACGACCATGATCGCCGGGAACACGCAGAGAATGAGCGGCAGCAGCAACTTCACCGTCAGCTTCTGCGCCGCTTCCCGCAGATGGTAGAGCCGCTTCTGCCGGATGACCTGGGTCTGCATCCGCAGAACCTGCGCCATCCCGACGCCGAGTTGATCCGCCTGGCAGACCGCGGCGACGAAGCTGGCGACCTCTTCCACGCCGGTGCGTGCCGCCATGTCCCGGAGCGCGTTGGCGCGAGGCTTCCCCAGTTTCATCTCCTGAAGCGCGCGGTCGAACTCCTGCGCCAGAGGGCCTTTCATCTTCTCCGACACGAGTTGCAGCGCCCCATCAAACCCGGCGCCCGCCTCCACGCTCACCACCAATAGGTCCACCACGTCCGGCAGGGCGCGTCGAATCTCATTTTGCCGGGTTTCGATCTGACGAGCCAGAAAGAAGTACGGCAGCACCGCGATGATGAAGCCGATCAGCGCGGGAAGCGCAATCGCGACCGCCGCCGAGCTGCCCTTGAGGAACAGGAACAGCGGCATCGCCACCAAAACGGCCAGGCCGATGAACAGGACCTGAAGGGCGACAAATTCCCCTTCCTTCAGCCACGACAGCAGGCCCGCCATCAGCAACTGACGCCGCACTCCCTTCCTGATCCGGGCCGGGATGAACGGATTGAGCAGATTCGACACCCGGTGCAGCGCGTGGAGGTACCGATTCTCGTAGCGGCGCTCGACGGTCTCCTCCAGCAGGACCGGATCGGTGGCGGCGGTCGTCAGCAGCAGCGTTTTCATCCGGCCCTCGAAGGGGGCGGCCCCGGATGAGGAGGCCAGCACGCCGTACACGGCGAAACTCAGCCCGGCGGCCAGCAGGAGGAGGGCCAGCAACAGAAAGACCGTACTGCTCATTGGGGGCGCTCCTTCATTCCCCTCGGCCCGTTTCGTCCCGTCGGATTGGAGCGCCCGAAAGGAGGGCGTTCGGTCGCCGGGGCGGCGCGGGAGGGAGGTTAGTAATCAATGTTGATCATTTTGCGGATGATGATCCCGCCGATGCCCTGCATGAGGATGGCCAGGCCAAGCATGTTCTGGCCCATCGGCTCGGTGAAGAGCGGACGGATGTAATCGGGGTTGAACTTCAGCAGCACCAGCAGAATCGAGATGGGCAGCAGGAACAGCACCATCCCGCTCAGCCGGGCTTCAGCGGTGAGCGCGGAGACTTCGCTGCGGAACTGGAACCGTTCCCGGATCGATTCGCCGATGGTGTCCAGGATTTCCGACAGGTTGCCGCCCAGCCGGTACTGAATCGAGGAGGCGGTGACGAGCAGGTCAACATCCCGGCTTTTTACGCGCTCCCCCATGCGGATGAGGGCGGCTTCCAGCGTCAGGCCGATCTTCATCTCGTCGAGGACGAGGGCAAATTCCTCGGAGATCGGCGCGGGCATCTCCTCGCAGATCACCTGCATCGCCTGAAGCAGGCTGTACCCGGAGCGCAGGGTGGAACTGGACAGGTTGAGGGCTTCCGCCAGTTGCGCTTCAATCTGGCCGCGACGCTGGTTTTGCGCCATCCGCAGGGCGAGATACGGCGCTCCGGCTCCCAGCCCCGCCGCGAACAGCAGGGCAAACGGGTTCCGCGTGAAGATCAGGCCGACCAGAGTGAGGCCCGCGACCATTCCGCCGGCGATCATGAGGAAGCGTTCCGGCGGCAGCTGACTCATCCCCGCGCGCCAGAGCTCCTTCCGAACTCGCTCCCGAAACTCCCCTTCCCGGCGGGCGAGGGCCAGGCGCGGATCGTTGGCGGAGGAGAGGACCTCTTCCTCGCGCCTGCGCCGCGCGTTCACCATCCCGATGATGCGCTGATGGCCGCGGTCGCGCAGTCGCCGTTGGTTGTCCCAGGTTGACCAGGCGAGGTACGCCGCGCCTCCGGTCAGCGCCAGGATGAGTATCGGCAGGGGGTCCATCGGCGGGTCCTCACAGTTTCCGAACGAACAGGGTGGCGGGGAGCTGGATGCCCCGGTCCAGGATGCGGTCCAGGAAGCGGGGTCGCAGGCCGGTGGGATGATGGGCGCCCAGCACGTTGCCGTCCGGGTCAATGCCCGACTGCTCCCACTTGAACAGGTCCTGAATCACGACGACATTGCCCTCCATCCCTTGAATCTCGGAGATGTGAGTGATGCGGCGGCGCCCGTCCTGAAGCCGCGCCTGATGCACGACGATATTGATGGCGGAGGCGATCTGCTCGCGAATGGCGCGGGACGGGAGGTCCAGTCCGGCCATGAGAACCAGGGTTTCGAGGCGGACGGTGGCGTCGCGGGGGCTGTTGCTGTGCAGCGTGCTCATGGAGCCGTCGTGACCGGTGTTCATCGCCTGAAGCATATCCAGCGTTTCATCGCCGCGCACTTCCCCGACGATGATGCGGTCGGGCCGCATTCGGAGTGAGTTGCGGACCAGCATGCGGATCGTCACTTCGCCCTTGTTTTCCAGGTTGGGCGGTCGCCCTTCCAGCGTGACGACGTGGCGCTGCTGGAGCTGAAGTTCCGCTGAATCCTCAATGGTGACGATGCGCTGATCGTCGGGGATAAAGTTGGAGAGGGCGTTCAGCGTGGTGGTTTTGCCGCTGCCGGTGCCCCCGGTGATAAGGATATTGAGCCGAGCCTGCACGCACGCCTGAAGGTAGAGCCGCATCTCCTCCGACATGGTGCCGATGCGGACCAGCGCGTCCGAGTCATACGCCTGCTGAGGGAATTTTCGCACCGTGACCATCGGGCCTTTGATGGAGATCGGCGGGATGATGACGTTGACGCGGGAGCCATCGGGGAGGCGAGCGTCCACCATGGGCGACGCTTCGTCCACGCGGCGGCCAATCCCGGCCACGATCCGCTCCACGACCTGCATGACGTGGGCGTTGTCGTCGAAGGCGCGGTCGGTATAGAAAATCTTGCCCGCGCGCTCGATGTAAATCTGATCGTGGCCGTTCACCATGATTTCGGTCACGTTGGGGTCATCCAGAAACGGCTGAAGCGGGCCAAATCCGATCAGCTCGTCCAGCACCTGCGCCACCAGCCGCGCCCGCGCCTGCGTGGAGACGGCCAGGTCTTCGGCCTCCACTTCCGAGGTCGTCACCTGCTCCACCAGGTCCTGAAGTTTCGCCCGCGACAGCCCGGTCAGTTCGCTCGTTTCATAGTCGTTCAGCAGGCGACGGTGAACCCGGCGTTTGGTGCGCTTGAGTTCGACGCCGTCCAGTTCCTCCCGTTCGGCGGCGAGGTCCCGCCCGGAGCGCACGCGGCGCCAAAACGGGTCCTCTTCCTGCAATTTGCCGCCGAAACTTTCCAGATGCGTGAGATGATCCGACATAACACAACCTGACTAACGAAACGAAGGGCCAGCAAAGGGCCGACGCGGGGGAGGCGGACGCGCCGGGGCTAACAGATCAGTGGCGCCAAACCGGCTGACGGTGTTATCGGGACAGCGGCGCTAAACCGTCTGACGGCGTTATCGGGACAGCGGCGCCAAACCGTCTGACGGCGTTATCGGGACAGCGGCGCTGGGCGGGGCCGTCGCAGGAGGCTGAAACGAGGCTTTGCCGGGGCGATCTCCGGCTGATCCAGTTCCATCTGCTCCAGGTCCTTGCTCAGCGCCTGCGCCATCTGGCGGACGACCTGGCTCACGGGGGCGTTGGGCGAATCGGTCACGAACGGCACCCCGTTGTTCGCCGAACGGGAGACGAGCGCGAAATCGTTGGGAACTTTGGCCCAGGACTTCAGGCCGATCAGCTCCTCAATGGCGTCTATGGTCATATGGTTCTCGCGGGCGACCCGGTTGAGCACGAGGCGGATGCGCTCCCGCTGTACGATGGTGTTCTCCATCGCCTCCACCCAACGGGCGGTGTCCGTCACGGCGGTGAGGTCCATCAGGTTGCAGACGAGCAGCACCACGTGAGCGCTTTCGAGGACGTGCAGGGTTCCGGCGTGGAGCATATTCGGCACGTCCACCACGATGAAGCGGTACCGCTTTCGCAGGACGCTGAAGACCTGCTCCACCCGTTGCACGGAGAGCGCATCGAGAGCCTGAAGCGACGTGGCGCCGAGGACGACATCCAGGCCGGAGGAGTGGGTCACGGTGGCGGCTTTGATCACGTCCATGTCCACTTCAGTGAGCTGGGCCAGGTCCACCAGGGTCTGCGGCGGTGTGATGTTCAGCACGGTCCCGATGTCGCCAAACTGGGTGTACAGGTCCACGAGGCAGGTGGCGCCGGCGCCGGAGCGCGCGAGCTCCACGGCGAGGTTGACGGAGACGCTGGTCTTGCCGATGCCTCCCTTGGCGCCGGTCACGACGATGATCCAGGGGAACAGGTCGGGGTCGAGGGCGGTTTGGTACTCCGGGCGGTCCTTGATGCGGCTGAAGTCCACCACTTCCTGAGCGGTGTCCAGCACTACGCGGATGGGGACGGATCGGAGGACCACGTCGCGGACGCCCATCCGCATGGCGATGCGGAGGGTTTCGGGGTCCATCTCCTCGACGATCAGGATGACCTTCACCCCCGGAGAGACGGAGCTGATGAGCGCGGACGCCTGATACCCGTCCAGCACGCTCAGGCGCTCGGTGAGCAGGACGACATCGGGATGGTACTGCACGGCCATCTGGACGGCTTCCTGCCCGTCGCGCGCCATACCCACGAGGTTCATCCCCGGTCGTTGATTCAATTCCTCGCGGAGGCGCTGGCGTTCGCGGCGGTCTCCATCGGCATAGACAAAACGTAGCAAGGTGGCGCTCCAGGGGGGGGGCGTGTTGCGACGGGAGGGATGCGCGGCCAGCACACCCGGCGGAGACGGGTTCGCCTCGGCCTGTTATGCCATATCCGGCGCAGGTCCATTATAAAACGCGTGCAGTGACCTGGGGTCTTTCAATATCGTTACATCGGCGAGGTTGCGCCCCGGCTCAAGCGGGAGGCGGCGCGCCTTAGGGTGGGGAGGCGGCGCGCCCCAGGGTGGAGAGGCGGCGACTGGGGATTACGGCTTGTCACCCTTCCCGGTCGTTCCGCCGGGCCACACCTCTTTCGGGACGAGGGGCCGCTGAATGGTGAGGCCGGAGGACTCGCGGTCGAGCGTGTTCACCGTCGGGGTTTCGCCAGGAGCGACGATCTCCGGGGTGATGAGAATGACAAGTTCGCTTTCGTTCCGCGACCAGCTTTTGCTCTTGAACAGCTCGCCGAGGATGGGGATTTTGCTAATCAGCGGGATACGGCTCACCGTTTTGGAGTAGTTGTTCTCAATGAGGCCGCCGATGGCGAGCGTCTGGCCCGCGCGCATCCGGATCGTGGTGTCTTCGCGGCGGGTGCGGAGCGAGGGCAGCGTGGTGCCGTTGAGCGTCACGGCGTTTGTGAAGTCAAGGAGGCTGACTTCCGGCGCGATCTGCATGGTCACTTCGTCGCCTTCCACCACGCTCGGCTTCATCTTCAGGCTGACGCCAAACGGCTTGTAGGTGACGGTGACGGCCCCGCCGCCGGTTGTGCTTTGCAGGATGGGGATGGGGAACTCGCCGCCCACGAGCAATGATCCTTCGGAACCTTCGAGCACGAGCATGTTCGGTTCGCTCAGGATGCGCGCGGCGTTCTCCTGCACCAGGGCGTTCAGCCGCGCCCCAATGGGCAGCAGCCGCGAGAAGGAGCTGTTGGAGAGGCCGAAGAGGAACGGCTGATCGGTGAGGAAGATTTTTTTGCCGGTCCCGGAGTTTTCCTCATTGACCTGGCCCCAGTTCACGCCGAGGTTCTTCAGCTTGGTGCGATTGATGTCCACCACGCGGGCGCGGAGTTGCACCTGCTGAAGCGGGCGATTGGCCACCGTCAGGCCATCCACCACGGTAACGCTCTTGTCGGTGGAGGCGAGGATGCGGCGGATACGGTCGGCGTCGGCTTCCGGCACGCGGCCACTCACGACAAGCGTGGACGGCCCGGTCGCTCTTACGGTAACGCCAGGAGTGGCCAGCGTCTCATTGAGCTGTCGAGCGTAGTCATCCGAGGGCGGCGCGGCGGTCGGCGCGGCCTCCACCTGGAGGAGATTGCGGACGTTGGGGCTAAGGATGGCGGCCATCGTTTCGGCGCGTTTCGCCTCGGCGGCGCTTCCAACGGTTCCTTCAAGGATGAGGGCATCTTCCAGCGTGGAGACCTTGATGCGGTCATTCCCCAGGGCGGTGCGAAGCCGTTCGGCCACATCTTGAGGATTCGTTCCGGCGGCGGGCGCTTCCACCACCACGCGGTACGTGTGGCGCCCGGAGTGATCCCAGGCGTACAGCGTGGTTTCGCCGGGGGCTTTGGCCAGCACCACCAGATCGCGCGAGGTGACAGGAGTCACGTCCGCAACCGCCGGGTTGGCGATCACTACTTTATCCAGCGTGTTGAACTCCAGGATGCTGGTTTGCGTCGGCTGGAGGATGAGAACATTGAACGACCGTGCGGAGCGCCCCGGAAGATCGGTTCGCGCGGCGGCGGTGAACGCCTGGGCGCGGCCCGGTGTATTGGCCGCTAACTGAAGTCGGGGAGATCGCTGATCGCCCGCCTTTGCCGAACGGGGCGCCATCGCCGAGGAGGCCGCCGACCAGGAATCGAGCAGACCCGCTGCTCCTTCAGGCGGGGCGGCGGAGGCGACCATGCGCGGGAAGCCGCTTCGGAGGCGATTGGCGTACAACCGACGGGCGCTCGGAGGTTGAGCGGCCTCCAGAGCAATATTGCCGCGTAGACGCTCCATCAGCGAGGGGAGAGGAGGGCCAGCGGCTTCTTGACCCGCCGCGTGGGCGCTTCGCATCGTCGGGAAGCCGTTCCACGCCGAAGGAGCGGGCTGTGACGTGTTCGGGGCCTCAAAGAAGGGCAGAAGCGCCAGGAACCCGACCGCGCTGAGGCTGAGGGGCGCCCATTTGAAATCGCGAGCGCGCCGCAACCGCCGGGAATACGGTTCCGGCGTCAACGGCTGTGGCGGTCCCATCTGAATGAGAAGGCTGAGCGGCGATGCGATCGGTTCAGGTTCGGCAGGCGGGAGGTGCGGTGTCCGGCTGCTGAAAGACGCTTCCGATGGAGACGCGGCGACGACAGGGGAGCCGTTCGACAGTGGGTTGACGGCATGCCCCGCGCTCCAGACTTCCTCGAAGAGAGCGCCGAGCGACACGGGCTGGAACAGGCACTTCCAGACGCCACTGGTGAGCGCGCGAAAGAGCGTCTCCGGCGTCGGTTCGTCGGCCAGCAGCAGCAGGCGCGCCTTCGGCAGCAGGCAATGAAGGAGCTGCGCCGTCTTGAATCCGTCCATCACTTCCAGGCGTTCCGACAGCGCGATGACATCCGGCTGTAAGGCGACCGCTAGTTCGGCGGCTTCTCGTCCGTCTTTGGCCAGACCAACGACTTCGATGCCCGGCACAATCAGAGCGGCCTGCTGCGCGGCGAGGCGCTCGCGGGCGTTGGGTTCAGCGTAGAGCAGACGGATCACGAGGGGAGTTCCTTGCGAAAGCGACGGGGAGCGCCGAAGTCCGGCGCCGCCAGGTTAGCGGGCGGTGTTTGAGGCCATCGGGACGGTGACGGTTTCGCTTTGGGAGCCACGGATGACGGTGATGGTATGTTCGCGCGGGGCGGGGGGCGGGGCAGTAGGGAATGTCCTGCCGGACGGAGGGAGACTGATCGGCCGCCATGACGGGGGAGCGCCAAAGGCGGCGCCTCGCGACGGCGATCCGGCGCCAACCACGCCGGACCCCGTGAGGGCAGAGGGGGAACGACGCATCTGGGTCGCCATCGCGCGCAGGTCGGGGGTGGAGACGATGACGCGCGCCGTGTTCTCCGAGCCGGAGGAACCGGAGCCGCCACTCCCCCCGCCGGAGGGCCGGATGCCGGTGAGCGACGCTTCCGTCACGCCTTTCGACAGGACGAAATCGGCGCCGTTGGCGGGCCGCAGGGCGAGCCGAATCTTCCCCCGGATGTCGGCCAGCATGAGTTCTTCCGCTTCGGGCACCGTCATGGCGAGGGTGATGGGTCCTTCATTCGCCACCGGCACGGTCTGCGCGCGGTCCTGCGCGGAGCCGGTTCCCGTCGCGGGGGGAGCGCCCCCCACGGCCAGCACCTCGATGTCCTGGAGGATGACTTTTGAGGACGCCTGGGTGGTTTTATCGAACGTGGCGATCACATCCACATGGTCGCCGGGTTTCACATACCCCGCCACGCCCTGCACAATGTCGGCGCTGAACGTGACGGCGCGCAGGTTGCGGCTGAGGGCGTACGCCGGGCCAAGAGCCGCGCTGGCGCTCACCACCATCTCCTGGGTCAGCGGCATATCAGGGGACAGCGCGCGAGTGGTCACGCGGCCATACGCCTGCGCCGGGGTCATCAGGGCGCCAGGGGGGACCTGCGCCGACGGGAGCTCCTTCAACGCCACCATCTCCGGGCGAAGGACTGCGCCGGGTTTCACATCCTTCGTGGCGACCACCGTGGCGATTTTGGCGCTGGAGGCCAGTTCCGCTGCGGAGTTGGGAGCGCGCCGGCGCTGGAGATAGACGTAGAACAGCGCGAGAGCGGCGAGGATCAGAGCCGCCGCCAGGACAAGCGCGAAGCGAGGGCTGCGATTGGAACGGTCGGAATCATACACGGGACGGCAAGCCTCATAAATGGGGAGTGTTCGCCCCGTGGGGGCGAGGAAGATACGGAACGTGGGCGGCGCTCAACGAGAAGAAACCGGGGAACCCGGATGAGGCCCTGACTCCACTTCTTACTTTGAGTGAGTATCCGGTTTACTGATGGTACGAGTTTCAGGGTGAGGCGTCAATACGTCTCGATTCCATCGGGCGCCAACGCGCAGGCCGACGCTCCTTTGAACCGCCGGGGGCTACGCGGCGTAGGTGACATGGCGGCTAAGAGCGACGGATGAGCCGATCGCGCGCGGGGGGGCGTGTTTCGCGCGATGGAGGGGGCGTGTTTCGTGCGATGGGGTGGACGCGCTCTTCAGTCTTTTCCTTCGGCTTCAGGAGAGGGGAGATATAGCCGGAGTTGGTCCCTTCCCTCGCGGGGTGTTCCTCCATGCCAACGGGGCGCGTCTTCATCGCTCTGGCTTATCGGCGCATCCGTCCGCCTCCATCCCGCGTTAGGGAATCTCCCCTCCCTTCGTTCGGCGACCGTTGAGACTTCCCTATGTACCATCTGGGCCGCCAAAGGGACTATCCTCCCGATAGCCGGAACCAAAGCCGATTTCAGGCGTTCCAACAGAACACAGACTCTCAGTGACAAGGCCCCCGCAGCGCCCGTCGCTTCCTTAATGGAGCGGCGCACTTCACCCTGTTCGCCGGTATCAGACCGGCGTGGAAAGGCGGTTCATTCTCATGAGCGCGGACAGCCCGGAGCGGAAAACATTTCGCTGCGCGGCGCACCCGTCGGACGCGAAGAGCGTCCCACCGGTGAAGCGATCTCGTCGTTCGTCGCGTCCCTCCCCGGACGTGACCCCGTTAATCGTCCCGGACGGGGAGAACTCCGTGCAGTGGCTTCTCCACATCGCGCGTCACTCCAAACTCCTCACCGGCAAAGAGGAACAGGAACTCTCCCGCCGAATCGCCGCCGGGGATGAAAATGCGCGACATCGCCTCGCCGAAGCCAACATCCGACTGGTGGTGAGCATCGCCCGCCGCTACGCCAACTACGGCGTCCCGCTCGCCGACCTCGTGCAGGAAGGCGTCATCGGCCTGATGCGCGCGGTGGAGAAGTTCGATCCGACGCGCGGCTTCAAGTTCAGCACCTACGCCACCTGGTGGGTGCGGCAGGCGGTGAGTCGCGCCGTGATGGAACAGCGCCGCATCATGCGGCTGCCCGTTCATGTCTCCGAAGCCCTCAGTCGCCTCGACAAAACCGCCAATCGCCTCTCGCAGACCCTGGGCCGCGACGCCACCCCGGAGGAACTCTCCGAAGCGCTGAACGAACCCGTCACCCGCGTGAAGGAGTGGCAGCGCGTCGCCGCCGACCCCATGAGCCTGGAATCCCCCGTGGGGTCGGATGAAGACCTGCGGATGGAGGACCTGCTGGAATGCGACGCATCCGCCCACGGCGCCGCCACGGTGGACCGCCTCATCCATCAGGAAGAAGTGGCGGCCATCCTCGAACGGCTGACCGAACGCGAGCGTGCGATCCTCACCATGCGCTACGGCTTGGACGGCGCCGATCCGCGCACCCTCGAAGAAGTGGGAGCGGCGTTTGGCCTCACCCGCGAACGCATCCGCCAGGTGGAAGAGGGCGCCATGCGAAGGCTTCGCCAGGCCGGCCGCGAGAGCCTGAGCGACAAGCCGACCCCCGCCTAAGCGTAAGGATCGCCCGCCGGGCATCTCCGGCGTTCTCTCCCTCTCCCCACGGGGACGACTCCTCATCGAGTCGTCCCCGTCTTTGTGGTACAGGTTGCCGAGCGCCGGGCCGAACGTGGCATAATATCCCGGTTTCCGCCTCCCCCGACCGGGCGCGTGGTGTCCGGGGTCTGATCCTCCCGGCGACGGACGCTTCAGGCTGAGGAAGCGGCGGAATCCTACCGTCACTGTGTTTGCCCCGGCTTTTGGCGCGCCTGTTCCGTGTGGCGCCCGATACGCCGGTAAGGGAGCCTCTCCATGAGTGTGTTACGTGTTGGCATCATCGGGACCGGCGGCATCGCCCGCGGCGTTCACATCCCGAATTATCTGAAGCAACCGGACGTTGAAGTCGTCGCCTGCTCCGACATCGTGGAAGAATCGGCCAAATCGTGCGCCGAGCAGTTCAACATCGGCTACCACACCACCGACTATCGCCAGATGCTCAAGGATGTGGAACTCGATATTGTTTCCGTCTGCACCCCCAACTTCATGCACAAGGACCCCGTGATTGCCGCGTTCGAGGCGGGCGTCAACGTCATGTGCGAGAAGCCGATTGGGATGAACGCTGACGAAGGCCGCGCCATGGTCGCAGCGGGCAGGAAGGCCGGCAAGATGTTCGCCATGGGTCTCATGACCCGCCAGCAGGCCGATATGCAGGCCCTGAAGCGCGCGGTGGACGCGGGCGACCTCGGCGACATCTACTTCGCCAAGGCCCACGCCATGCGGCGGCGCGGCATCCCCGGCTGGGGCGTCTTCGGCGAGAAGGACAAGCAGGGCGGCGGTCCCCTCATCGACATCGGCGTTCACATCATGGACAGCTGCCTCTGGCTGATGGGACACCCGAAGCCCACCGCCGTCAGCGGCAAAACCTACACCAAGTTCGGCAACCGGAAGGATGTCCTCGGCCTGATGGGCCAGTGGAATGTGGACACCTTCACCGTGGAAGACTTCGCCGTGGCCCTCGTCCGCTTCGAGAACGGCGCAACCATGGAAGTAGAGTCGTCCTTCGCCGCCAATATCGAGAATGACGTGATGGACATCAAGCTGCTCGGCGACAAGGGCGGCGCGTCCCTCAGCCCGCTCAAAATCTACACAGAGAAAAACAAAACGCTCTACGACATCACCCCGGTTCACCTGCCCCGGCTGGCCTCCCACGAAGAGAACATCAAAAAGTTCGTGCAGGCCCTGCGCGACGGCGGTCAGCCCCCCGTCACCGGCGAGGAAGGCCTGATGGTCACGGAGATCATTGACGCCATCTACAAATCCTCCGACGAGAACAGGGAAGTCCAGCTCCAGGGCTAAGCGCCTCGAAGCCTGACATCCGGCGCCCCGCCCCGCATCGCCCCATTGACCTGAGAAGGTTCCGAGGGCCTACGCGAGGCGGGGCGTTTCTCATGCAAAGAGGGGTCCAAAGTCCCATTCCGCCTTTCCCGCCGCCGATCATCCTTGTCATGTGCCAATTGGGGCTGCCGTGAAGCAGGGAGAGGGACATGGACGGGAGTGCGCTGGAGATCGGCTTGCGATGGGGCGCCCGGCTGCTGGGGACGACGTGGCTGGGCTTTTGGACCTGGTTTGTGGTGGCGGTCATCGTTGCGGAGGGGCCGCCGCCCCCGCCGATTTTTATGGCGGTGGGAGGGATTGTCCTGCTCTGCTCGGCGACGCTCGCACTGGCGTGGGCGCGGGAAGGACTCGGTGGCGCCGGACTGATGCTCATCGGCGTGGGGCTTCTGCTGCTGACGGGGTTCACCTTTCACCGGCAGCCCTTCGTGCTGGCGACGCTCCCCCTGCCGGTCCTGCTGGCCGGCGCGCTGTTCCTTCTGCACCGGTGGTTCTTCTCCACCGCCCCCTGAGGCGGCCAGGGGAACTGTTGAGCGGCGGCGAGAGGAGGCTCTGGAAGGAAGGAGGACGCGCGGGAAAGGTCGAAAGCGCGAGAGTACCGCCACCGTCTCTCCTCCTCGTCCTGTCCCCTGACCATGCCCGGATTGATCTCCCTGGGACCCGCTGACCTCGCCCGGACGCTCGATCTGCTGCGGGCCGAGCCGGTCCCCAACGTCTTCCTCCTCGATCTGGCGCGACGCACGGGCCTGCGCGCGGGAAGGAATCAAGTTCCCTTCCACGGCGACCTCGATGAGGCGGGGCGGCTGATCGGCGTTGGCGCGTTCGGCTCCACGCTGCTGATGTACATCCCCGACTCCCGGTCGGTTTCGCCGTTCGCGCGGGAAGCCCTCAACCGGCGTGGCCAGTGGACCACCCTCCTGGGCGATGAGCGCTTCATCACGCCGTTGTGGCGCGTCCTCTCGCCGACGCTGGGGCCGCCGGTGGAGGAGCATACCGAGGAGTGGCGTTGCCTCTCCCGCGAGGCGTTTCAACCTGGCTCCGGCGAACCGATCCCCGTCAGCATCACCACTCCGGCGGAGCTCCCGCGCGTGGTTCCCCTGCGGTGGCGGATGCGCGCCGAGGGCCTGGGCGCGCCGCTCTCGCTGGAGGAGAAGGAGCGCGTGGAGGCCCGTTGCGCCGACAGCGCCCGCACCGGTCATCTCTTTCACGTCGAGCGACAGGGGCGCGTGGTCTTCACCGCCACCTTCAGCGCCGTGACGCCCGAAGCCACCCAGCTCTCCAGCGTTTTCACCGAACCTGACGCGCGAGGACAGGGCATCGCCACCCGCGCCCTCACCTGGCTCCTGTGGGATGCGCTGAAGACCTCACCGAGGGTCTGCCTCTTCGTGGAGTCCGGGAACACTCCCGCGATGCGTCTTTACGAGAGGCTCGGCTTTATCCGCACGGGAACAGCCCGTCACGTCCGCGTGGGATGAACCGGGTTGAACCGAGGCTGACGCCCTGGCCCTCCCGGCCCACCCGTTACGCTTCGATTTTACGCCTGCTCCCACTGCTTCCGCAGGAACTTCACGGACTTGGGAATCTCCACGTCCTTATCGCCGAGCGGGCCGCACTCCAGGCTGCAAAAGTCCTGGTAGCCGATCTCCTTCAGGCCTCGGAAGCCGGGGCGGAAGTCGCGGTCGTCCTGGCCCGGCAGATTGCGCTTGGTGGAGGCGAGATGTACATGGTGCAGGTATTGCCCGGCGGAGAGGAAGGCGCCGTGATCGCTCGTCTCCTCGATGTTCATGTGATAGAAGTCGCCCATCATGCAGGCGCCGGGGTTATTCACGTCCCGGCAGATGGCCGCCGCGTCCGCGAGTTGGCGCAGGAAGAACGCCTCGCCCCGGTTGAGCGGCTCCAGCAGGACGCGCGTGCCCGCAGAGTGGGCGTGCGCGCCGAGGTCTGCGAGGAGTTCGAGGAGGACCTTGCGGCCTTCCTTGTTGTCCAGGTTAGTCTGACCGTTGAAGGCGGGGACGATGATGAGGCCGGTGGCGCCGAGTTCCCCGGCGGCGGTGAGGATGCGCTTGATGGAATCGATGGCCTTCTGGCGCTCGGCCATGTTGTCGGCGATGGGGGCGCCGCCGTATCCGGCGCAGATGGCGCTGATCCGCAGCTTCGAGTTCTTCATCGCGTCCTGGATGGAGGCGACGCGCTTGTCGAGGTCGCTGCCCCAGACTTCAAAGCCGTCGAATCCCCACTTCTCCATTTTCGCGAGCTTCTCCGGCAGGTCCTTACCCGGAATGACTCCGTCCTGGCTGGAGAGGTTGAGTTTCACCTTCTTCTTAGCGGGCTGGGTATCGGCGGCGAGGGCGGCGTGAGGGAGGGAGGCGGCGCTCAGTCCCACCCCGGCGGTCGCGGCGCTCGCCAGCAGTTTACGTCGTTTCAGTTTCATGAGAGTTCCCCTCTCAGGGAGCGATTTGCGAAGGAAAAAAACAGGCGCGGAACGGCATGAGATTCGCCGCGCCGCGCCCGAAGGTCAGTTCGTAGGGATCGGTTACCCGACCGGCGCGACCGGCGGCGTGGCGAAGATGTTGTGCTCACTCGGCATGGGCGGCTTGAGGGTGCGGAACGGCCCCCACTTTAGCTGAACCGGGTTGGAGTAGAGCAGCGACGGGCCGTACTCGAACTTCGAGTTGAGCATGGTGTCCCAGTCCACACCCATGCCACTGTAGGCGGCTTCGCGGCCCATGAGGGCCGTGAGGGTGCTGTCGGTCACCTGTTGCGCTTCGTTCAGCTCGGTGTCGTTCTGGATGGCGTTGATCAGGTCCACGTGTTCCTGCACATAGGCGTCGCGCTGATCGCCCTTGAAGTTCCAGGCGTCGCCGGTGGTGGGATTGATGCTGCCGCCGGGGTTCGAGGTCCCTTTGGAACCGGCCACGGCTTCGCTGACGGAGGACCAGTCGCGCTGAATCTGGCTGCAATAGCTGCTCATGCGGACGCCATTGGGGTACTCGTACTCGACGGAGAACTCGTCCCAGATTTCGCCGGGCTTGTCGCCGAGTTGCTGCCGCGCGCCCATGCCCCAGCAGCGCACGGGATGGCCTTTCATCACCCAGTTGCCCACGTCGAGGTTATGCACGTGCTGCTCGGTGATGTGGTCCCCGGAGAGCCAGATGTAATGGTACCAGTTGTTGACCTGTTTCTCCAGGTCGGTGGCGCCTTGCATACCCCGGTGCCAGATCGGGCCGCCGTTGACCCAGTAGACGCGCATGGCGACGACATCGCCGATGGCGCCGTCGTGGATGCGCTGGATCGTCTCGATGTAGCTCTTCTGATGACGGCGCTGGGTGCCCGCCGCCACTTTCAGGTTCTTCTGCTTCGCCACTTCGGCGGTGGCGTACATGATCCGGCAGCCCGGCCCGTCCACGGCGACCGGCTTCTCCATGAAGACGTTCTTGCCCGCTTCCACGGCGGCCCGGAAGTACGGCGGACGGAAGCCCGGAGGCGTGGCGAGGATGACGTAGTTGACGCCTGGCGTGTGAATCGCCTTGTCGAAGGCGTCCAGGCCGACGAAACGGCGGTTGGCGGGCACGTTGACCGAGGCGTCGTCGCCGTAGCCCATGGGGCCAGGGAAGGCGTCGGCGAGGGCGACGATTTTGCCCTCCACTCCGGCGATTTTCGCGGCTTCGAGGAAGTTTTGCCCCGCGCCCCGGCCTCGCCCGCCCACGCCGATGACGCAGGCGTTGATCGGCTTCTTCGCCTGCCCCAAAACCACGGAGGGGAACCCCATGGCCGTGACCGACGCGGCGGCGAACGCCGAGGTTTTGATGAAGTCTCTGCGCGTGACGGTATGAGGCGCCTCGCGCGGCGTTGTCTTGTCCATGAAAGAAAGTCCTCCGGGACTCTTTGGCGCGCCCCGCGACCTGAGGGGATTCCCTGGTCGGCGAAAGACGCTAAGGGGTTCTGACCCTGCCACTGGATGAATGTTTCGGATGGGGGCGGATCGCTGTACAGCGCGTTACGGTTCGCACACCACGCGGAAGCCGAGGAAGTTGGCGTCGCTCAGCCACCAGACGCTTTTCGGGTACTGAGGATCGGTCTGCTGCCACGCGGGGACGAACGGAAAACGCGCGGCGCACCCAATTTGATTCGCCTTCTGCACCCACGATCCTCCTCGCGCGATTGGCTTGCCATCGGCGCCCTGGCACCACTCCATCACGTTGCCCAGCATATCGTACAGGCCCCAGGGGTTGGCGGCCTTCTGAGCCACGGGATGGGTTTTGCTGTCGCTGTTGGCGTCGAACCACGCCACCTTGTCCAGATCGGCGCCGGAGAGGGGCATATCGGGACGACCGGCGCGGCAGGCGTATTCCCATTCGATTTCCGTGGGCAGGCGATACTTCTTGCCGGTCGCCTTCGAGAGCCATTCGCAGAACTTTGTCGCTCCCTGATACCCTTCGGAGATGATGGGGTAGCCCGTGTGTCCGAAGCCTCGGTCCGGCGCGACGTAGGGGCGGCTCGGTCGCGCCACAGCGTCAGGACCCTCCTTCCGGCCCGGCTCCAGGTCCTTCGCGTAGACGTACCGATCATACAGGTCCCACGTCATTTCGGTGGTTCCCATCCAGAAAGGCTTCAACTTCACTGTGTGGGAGGCGCCATTCTTCACGGGGTCCGTGTAGGTGAACATCCCTCCGGGAATGGCCGTCATGTCGAACTTAATCAGCGAGTTCGCAATCTCCTGCGTGTACGGCTTCAGCGGCTCGGCGGGAGTCGCGTCCTGGGCATCGTCCACGGTGGGCTTCACCGGGGCCGGTTTGACCGCCGCCCTGGGCTTCGGTTTGGCCGCAGGCTTTTTCGCCGCCGCGACCGGCTTTTTGGCGGTTTTGACCGACGCTTTTGTCGCTTTGGCGAAGGACGGCTGCGACAGGAGGGTCAGCGCCGCAGTCGCCACAAGAAGACTGAGGGAAGCGCGAGCGAGGCGATGAGAGTCTGAAGACGTGACAGAGGAGGCTTTGCGGGAACAGCGAGGACCGGAAACAATCATAATGGCGGGAAACCTTAAGGACGGAATGAGGAAACGACAATGGCGCGGAGTGTGATTCAGAGACTGGATAGGTGGAAGCGGAGCGTCTGGAGCGTCGCCTGCATGGCGGTCATGGCGCTGGAAATCGCCGGACCGACCATCGCCGCGCGCCCGTCGCCGCGCCCCTCCATTGTGACACCGCTCACCCGCTACAGTTATGCGGAAGTGGTGATGGGCCTGCCCACTCGCCTCACCGTGTACGCGCCATCGGAGGCGGTGGCGAAGGACGCCTGTCGCGCGGCCTTCCGCCGACTGGCGGCGCTGGAAGACATCATGAGTGACTACCGGCCCACCAGCGAACTGATGCGCCTCTGCGACCGCGCCGGAGGGCCGCCTGTCCGTGTCAGCCCGGAACTCTGGTTCGTCCTCGACCGGGGTCTCACCCTCTCCCGGCAGTCGCATGGCGCCTTCGACGTGACGCTGGGGCCGCTCGTTCAACTCTGGCGGACGGCGCGACGGTCAGGCCAACTGCCGGACGCCCGGCTCGTGCGAGAGGCACAGGCCAAAGTCGGCTGGCGCAAGGTGGTTTTGAACCGCACAGCCCGAACGGCGCGTCTCACAACGCCAGGGATGAGGCTCGATCTGGGCGGCATCGCGAAGGGATACGCCGGGGATGAGGCGATCCGCGCGCTTCGGGCGCACGGCGTGAGGCGCGCGCTCTTCGCGTCCGGCGGCGACATTGTGGCGGGGGACGCGCCGCCGGGGAAGCGCGGCTGGCAGGTGGAAGTGGCGAACGTCGCGCCGTCGCTGGAGCGGGGCCATCGCGCGTGGCGCACGCTTTATCTTCGCAATGGCGCCCTCTCCTCCTCCGGCGACACCGAGCAGTTCGTCGTCATCGGCGGCAGGCGGTACTCCCACATCGTGGACCCGCGCACCGGCGCCGGACTCACCGACCGCATCGCCGTGACGGTGAAGGCGCCGCATGGCGTCCTCTCGGATAGCCTCTCCACCACGCTCTCCGTGCTGGGGCCGAAGCGGGGCCGCGCGCTGCTGAAGCGCTACCCCGGCGTCAGCGCCTACTTCCGCCGCGCGCCCGGCTGAGGAGTCGGCTTGGAGCTGAACGTGTCGAAAGCGAGGGCCGCCGAGTTCATGCAGTACCGGAGGCCGGTGGGCCGGGGGCCATCGTTGAAGACGTGACCCAGGTGGCCGCCGCATCGGCTGCACAGGACTTCCGTGCGCGCCATGCCGAAGGCCCGGTCGGTCTTCTCCACCACCCGATCCTTCGCAAGCGGTTTCCAGAAGCTCGGCCAGCCGGTGCCGGACTCAAATTTGGTGTCGGAAGCGAACAATTCCTGTCCGCACCCGGCGCACTGGTAGACGCCACGCTCGTGATTGTTCCAGTAGCGGCCCGTGTAGGCGCGCTCGGTTCCGGCGTGGCGGAGGACATCGTACTGCTCGGTGGTGAGGCGCTTGCGCCATTCAGCGTCGGTTTTGGTGACGGGCCATGCATGGGGCGAGGGGGGCGCGGTTTTCCCTTTGGAGGAGGAGATGGCCTGCTTCCACGCGGCGGTCATGCCGATGAAGGCGCTCCCGGCGAGCAGCAAGCGGCGGCGGGACAGGATGGAGGGTAACGGTGAAGGCATCACGGTCTCTTTCTGCGCGAATGGAGGGGGATGAACGGGAACCGGTGTCAGAAGAGACTCTTCCCGTAAAGCGACGGTTCCCGCCCCAGCCTGATAGCGCGGCGCAGAAGAGCCGGGAAAGAAAGGCGCTCGACGGCAGGAAGCATCGGGCGTTGCGGCGAAGTGTGGAAGCGGAGAACCCCACTTGCCTCCTCTGCCCGCACGCCTCCTCACTTCTGCTCACCTGCGCCGCCTGCTGCTCCCCCTCCTGGTGACCGGCGTCTCCTTCGCGCGCGGTATGGCGGCGGCTCCCGCGTCTCCGGGGCGAACGGCGTTCACGGCGTACTGCATCGGTTGCCACGCGGTGGGCGTCGAGGGCGGGAAGGTCGGCCCGGCGCTGGACGGGATCGGCGCGCGCCACGATGCGGCATGGATTCGCCGGAAGATCGTCAATCCGGCGTTCAACAACCCGAAGACGACCATGCCCGCGATGCCGCTGGCGCCCCGCGAACTCGATCCCCTCGTCGCATGGCTCGCCGCCCTGAAGCCCCCCGCGCCCCCAACGCCAAAGCCGATCACGCCAAAGCCGCCTGCGCCGGTAACGCCTCCAGCCCCTAAGACGCCGTCCGAGGAGGGGGTTCGTATTCCTCCCCTTCTTCCCGTCGCGCCCCCGGAGATGATCCCCAGTCACGCGACGCTACCCACTCTGCCGTTGAGCGCCGCATCCTCGCCGTTTCCTCCTCCCGCGACGAGGGTCGGAAGCGCGGCGTGTCTCCCGTGCCACGCGCAGGTCTCGCGGGAGTTTCAGCGCACGGTTCACTCCGACGCCCTGATGGACGCCCACAAGTTTGAGAAGGCGAACGGCGTCTCCGGCTGCGAAACGTGCCACGGCCCCGGCAGCCGACACGTCGCCACCGCCGACCCGCGCCTCATCCAAAACCCCAACCGCCTTACGCCACGACACGAAAGCGAACTGTGCCTGCGGTGTCACACCGGCCAGGTCTCCACTCACGACTGGCGGACCTCGGCGCACGGGCAGGCGGGCGTCTCGTGTGGCCGGTGCCATCAGGTGATGAAGCAGGTCGTCTCCAAACTGCTCCGACTTCCTGCCAACGAACTCTGCATGCAATGCCATCGCCGAGAGGCCGCCGAGTTTCAGGGCGTTTCGCATCACCCGGTCCCGGAAGGCCGCATGCAGTGCGTGGATTGCCATAACCCTCACTCCGGCGTGAACGACGCCATGCTGCGGCGCCCCGCCAATGATCAGTGCGTGACCTGCCACGCGGAGAAGCAGGGGCCGTTCGAGTTTGAACATGCGGTCGTCAGCGGCGGCTTTACCGAAGGGTGCATGGCGTGCCATTCGCCGCACGGTTCGCCGTTCAAGGGGCTGCGGCGGATGGCCGGGCGCGGCCTCTGCCTTCAGTGCCACTCCGACAAGGCCGTGCGACACTACCCCGCCACTTCCGACTGCTCCGCGCCCGGTTGCCACGTCCAAATCCACGGCAGCCACGACGACCCGCTCTTCCTCCGATGACGCCGATGATGCCGAACCCGCTTACCTCAAGGCCGCCGTCCCCCGAAACCGTTGGCCTCCCGCACGACGCCGGGCGCCGGGCCACGAACTGGCCGCTTCTGGCGATGGCGTGCGCGATTGCAGGAGGGAGCGCCTGCTTCTCCGGCGCCGTGTTCGCGGCGGAGCCACCTGCCGAATTTCCGCTCCATGAAGCCGCGCCACCGACTCCCGCCGGGAACCCCGATTCGCCGCCGGACCCGATCCAGGCCACTCCTTCGCCCTCAACCGACGCCGCTCATGCGAAGACGAAGGCCGAACCCCTCACACAGCCGTATCAGGACACCGGCGTGATCTACGGCTGGCAATCGTTCGCCGGGCGCGGCAGCGAGTGGAAGTATAAGCAGTATCACACGCCGCAGGTCGGCCCCGTTCTCCGCCTGTTTGAAACCGGGTTCGGCGTCGGACGGGACGCCTATCGGTTCACAGTAGCGCAGCCCGGCTGGAGGGACACCGGCGCCGCCCTTGAACTGCGCCACGGCGGCGACTCCCTCACCCGCGTGGCGTACGGCTTCTCGCGGGCGGAGTTCCACCCCCTTCTCACGATCCGCTCGGCGCTGGAGGAAACGAACGCCGCGCAGATGACGCATCTTGTCTCCCCCGCCGGAACGCGCGTCGGCGCCTACGCCCGGACGCTCGACCTGAGCCACGACCGCCGCCTTCGGTATCCCGATCTGCACGCCTATGAGGTCGGCGCCTTCGCTGCCGTCCCGCGCGGCCCGTGGACCCTCGATCTCTCCGTCGCCGACCGTCGTGTGCGGGACCGCTCGGCTCTCTCGTCGTCCGCCGCTTCCGCCGGAGTCATTCGGCTCAATTCGCAAGCCACCAGCGCCGCTATTGGCTATCGGATGGGGAAATGGGCGTCGGCGCGGGTCTCCCTTGCCGGGATGCGCGTGAACTCCGCCGATGAGGCGAATCTCCTCCCGCGACTACGAGCCAAAGGGACGGTCATGGCGCTGGACGCGGTGGCCACTCCCACCTCAGGCTTCACCCTGCGGGGACGACTGCGCCGCTCGCGCTTCTCCCGCTCCTCCATCGGCCAGGGGTACTTCCAGGGAGACGCCGGCGGGCAGGTGGACGCGAAGTACCTCCTCACGCCCCGGCTGGCCATGCGCGCGGGCTGGAGGTCGCGCCAGGTGAGGTTCCGCAACCACGCCCAGGAGACCAACCGACCGCGGATCACGTCCTCCTGGGTAGGCGCGGCGTTCCGTCCGGCGCGCGGCTGGGAGGCGTGGGGCCAGTGGGGAGAGACGCGGGTGAACGGCAACCCCGCGCGAGTTCCCACCCTCCTGGACGGCACGGCGATTGAGCGCACGGACGCGAACGGCGATCCCATCGGCAGTCTGCTGCCCCTTGCGCCCGACCGCCTGCGCCGCGTGGAGGCGAGAGTGAGCGCGCCCCTGCCCCGCACCGGCGGCCTCACCCTCGGCTGGGCGCGCGAGAAGCGGGAGAACCGCCTCCGAGTCGTCGGGTATACCCTCGACCGCCGGGACGTGACCTTCTGGCTGCCCCTCACCCCGGCATGGAGCCTCACCGGAACCGCGACCTCCGACCGCCTGGGCCGAGCGCCCGACTACCTCCGGCCCTGGCTCGCGGACACATGGACGGCTTCGGGGTCGCTGACGGGCGCTGTGGGGCGCAACCTGACGCTGATCCTGCTGGCGGCGCGGTATAAGGTGTCGAAGCCGAACGCCTCCACCACTGGCTGGTACGCTTTGGCCGCGCGTCGCCGCGTGACCGGGAACACCGACGCCGAACTCCGCGTCCAAAGGGAGACTTTCACCGACGCGAACAGCCCAGGAAATACCTACCGGGCCACTTCGCTTTATGTCGAAGGCCGATCCCGCTTCTGACGATTTCGGCCCGCCGGGGAACCGCCGGAGCCTCACTTTGTTTCATTCGACCGAGCGGAACTTCACAACTATCCAATCAGGCTCCATCAGGAGATGAAGCATGAACAAGTGGGTGTCGAGGGGCTTGTACACCGGCGCGTCGCTGCTGCTGGCGGTGCGGGCCTTCACGTACGCGACAGGGCCGGACCCCCAGACCACCGGCGC